>CAZFFH010000091.1:0-3821 GCA_964518375.1 uncultured Actinomycetota bacterium | reverse complement strand
AATTCTACCAACAAAACTTTAAATTCTGCAACATCTTCTGAGATCCAGGACATACTTGCGCCAATAAGTACGCCTCAATCCCCCGTAACTGTCCTTATCCTTGGAAGAGACACCAGGGACACTGAAACTGAAATAGGCAGGGCCGATACCATTATGGTTTTGCATCTAAACCCTGTTGAAAAAAGAGTAGCTCTTTTATCAATTCCAAGGGACACTCTTGTTGATATTCCGGGCCATGGAAAGCGTAAAATCAATGATGCATATGTTTTTGGCGGTGAAGAGCTGATGATAAAAACTGTTTCAAACTTCTTAAATGCCAGCATCAATCATTACGTAACAATAGATTTTGATGGTTTTATCAAGCTAATAGATGAGTTAGGTGGTGTTGATATTGTTGTAGACAGGCCACTGATAGATCCTAAAAGCGGTGCAAGTTTTTCATCCGGGAACCATCACCTTACGGGAGAGCAGGCGCTGGCTTACACAAGAAGCAGGTCCACAGAACTTGGAGATATTGGAAGAATTCAAAGACAACAGTATATATTCAGGGAATTATTCAATCAAAAATTAAACCTGAAAACTGTTTCCAAAATCCCTTATTATTTTAACATACTGGTTGAAAACACCCACACAGATCTCGATCTGGTTACAATTCTATCCTATGCAAAAGAAGCTCTTTCCTTCAACTCTGAAAATATAAGTGTTGCTATTATTCCATCCCGTCCCGACTGGATTGAAAATGGCACGATAAGCGTCCAGATTCCTGATGAAGAGGAATCAAAGGCAATGTGGGAAAGGATAATACTTGGACAGCCAATAAGCATGTATGGGCTCATATATAGCAATGTCGAAAATATTCCGGAATCCATGGGTGAGAATGAATTTTACTTTGGAAAGTTAAAGATCAAAAACACCGGAGCTGTTGACTGGAACAGGGGAGGAGAAAACCCATTTTACTTAAGTTATCACTGGCTTGATTTTGAAACAAAAAAAACTGTGGTACTTGACGGTGAAAGGACCTACTTACCTTATGACTCTGTAAAACCGGGCCATGAAGCAGAGTTTGAAATAAAAATCTTATCACCCCCGCAAAAGGGCAATTATATTTTACAAATTGATATGGTTCATGAAGGGAAAACATGGTTTTCCTATCAGGGAGTTCCCCCGCTTGAAAAGTATGTTGCCGTAAATGTATTGTACGCAGCGCAATATAATGATAATGGGACAACTCCAAATGAAGTCTTACCAGGCCAGAAATTTGAAACTAAAGTCACGGTTACAAATACAGGTTACTTGCTCTGGAGCAATTCAGACCCAAAAAGAGTTGACCTGGGAGTTCACTGGTATAATAGAGATACAAGAGAAGTTGTTGTATATGATAGTGACAGCGGCGAACTGCCAAGCAATATAGGCCACAATGAAAATGGAACTGTTACAATGATTATGACTGCACCCGATAAGCCTGGAAGATATGTGCTTGCTTATGACCTGGTTCACGAAACAGTAGCATGGTTTTCCCAGAAAGGTGTCATCCCGCTTGAAATAGATGTAAATGTAGGTGTAACATTAGACAAGACAATTACCAAAAAGACGCTGGTAATGATTTATAATGGCTGCGGCGTCAAAGGTTCTGCTACAGATTTCCAGGATTATATTAAAAAATATGAATTTAAAGTAAAAGGCATTGCCAATGCCCAAAACTATAATTTTGAGAAAACAAAGATAATATATAAAAATGGCAAACAGCAAAATGCTGAGCAGCTCGCCCTGATTTTAAACAGTTACGAGGTTGAGCAATATAGCAGCAAGTGGAGTAATTATTATTCAACAGCAGATGTGATTGTAATTCTTGGCAAGGACTACAAAGAAAATATACAACAGTAGGCAAAATACCTTAAATTCTGTGCTATAATTGGCATATGAAAAGAAGCTCGGCACTTAAAATAACAAGATTTGTAATATTTGACATACTTATAATTTTTTCTTCTTTTATCATTTCCTTTTTTCTGCGTGGAGTAATAAACATAAGTATAAGCGGGACGATATTTTCCCAGTATTCAAATTATATTGGAACCTATGTCCTGATAATAATCCTTGTAAAGATTGTTATGTTTGTTATTTTTGGGATATACCGGAGAGTCTGGAAATACGCGTCAATCAAGGACATGGTTGCTATTGTCGAAGCAGTTACGTTGTCAATCATAGTGATGGGCGTAATTTTTTATGTATTGAGCCAGCCTGTTAATTGGTTCGGTCGTGTCTTTGTGCTCCCGTACTTTCCCCGTAGTATTTTAATCATTGACTACCTGCTAACTTTGCTGCTAATGATAATTTCGCGATTTTCTGAAAGGTTTTTCAATGAACTCAGGTTTGGAAAAAGAGGTATCAGGAAAAAGAGAGTCCTGATTGCCGGTGCCGGTGATGCCGGTGAAATGATTGTAAGGGAAATGATAAGACAGCGAGGCAGCGAATACATACCCATAGGATTTTTAGATGATGACAGAATGAAATTAAACAATCATATCCATGGTGTAAAAGTCCTGGGACCTTTATCCAGCCTGGAAGACACTATACAAAAGTTTGCGATAGACGAAATTCTTGTTGCAATGCCTACAGCGCCGGGAATGGTTCGAAAGGATATAACACTTAGAGCTAAGGGAGCAGGTGTTATTTGCAAAATTTCTCCAAGCCTTTATGAAGTAATTGACGGCAAGGTTTACCTTGACCAGATTAGGGATATCGGGGTTGAAGACATTTTGGGCAGGGAACCAATAAAAGTTAAAATTCCGGAACTGACTTCGGAATTTAAAGATAATATAATTTTAATTACAGGCGCCGGCGGCTCAATAGGTTCAGAAATCTGCAGGCAGCTTTTAAGATTTGGACCCTCAAAACTTATAATCATAGATCACTCTGAAAATAATTTGTTTTTAATTGAAGAAGAGCTTAAAAATAAGTTTAATTTTATCTCACTAGTTCCTATAGTTGCCGATATTAGAGAAAAAGGATTGATGAACTCTGTGTTCAAAAGATACCATCCTTCAATAGTTTTTCACACTGCTGCATACAAGCATGTGCCGCTAATGCAGTTAAATCCGGAGGCTGCAATCCGGAATAATTATCTTGGCACCAAGATCCTGGCAAAAATTGCCATAGATACAAAAGTAAAAAGGTTTGTAATGCTTTCAACAGATAAGGCCGTAAAACCAAAAAACGTAATGGGAATTTCAAAACTTCTTGCAGAAAAATACCTCCAGTCTATATCAAAAGAAAACAGTACAAAATTTATGATTGTAAGATTTGGAAATGTTCTGGAGAGTCATGGCAGTGTTGTAAATATTTTTAAAGAACAGATAAGCTCGGGCGGACCCGTTAAAGTAACCCACCCAAAAATGAACAGATATCTCATGACTATTCCTGAAGCGAGCCAGCTTGCCATACAGGCGTGCATTATAGGAAGCGGCGGAGAGGTTTTTGTTTTAAATATGGGCGAACCAATAAGCATCCTGGACCTTGCTGAGAATATGATCAAGTTGTACGGTATGGAGCCGAACATAGATATTGAAATTATATATACCGGTCCAAGAGAAGGTGAAAAAATAACCGAAGAGATAATAAGTGAAGACGAAGTTCTTACTGAAAGCAGGCTCAAACATATTTTTGAAGCAAAGGATAACGGGTCCTTTAACAGGGAAGAGCTTTCTAATATTTTATTCAGTATTGAAAAAGAAATAGAAACTTATGACTACAAAAATTTGTTTAAAGACTTAAAACGGTTGATACCTGATTTTAATGAAAAGGAAATGTGGTATATGCCATGA
>CAZFFH010000090.1:0-5281 GCA_964518375.1 uncultured Actinomycetota bacterium | reverse complement strand
TGTATTTTAAGATTTTTTAAATCCAAGCCAGAGCCCTTTTCTAATTTAAAATCTTTATGTGAATTATTATTTTCAATATTTTCCAAACTGCATCCTATTAATACAGTGATAATTAAACTTATGATTATAGTATTTGAAAATAAATTATTTGTTAAATTAAATTTTCTTTTCATAAAATATTTTAGTAGCAAAAACATTTAAAAAAATTACCGCTATTTTGAATTATAAAAGCTTAGGAAATTTATCAAAATTTTTTATCCTTACTAAATAATAAAAAGCTATAATTTCTTTTTAAATTTTTTTTAGATTTTACGCCTTTATTAATTCAATCAGTCACGTAACTATACATTCAAAAACAATCAATTATAATTATATTAGAATTTAACAATTTTTCAGGAAATAATATTTTAATAGAAAGGTAAAAAAATGATTACTATGCAAATCAATATTTACCCTCTTGGTGAAAAAGATATAGGGGCTAAGTTAAATATTTTTTGGGATTTTTTAAGAAATGAAAAGATAAATTTTAAAGTAACAGCTCTAAGTACAATAGCCTGGTCAGATGATGAAGATAAATTATATGATATAGTATTCCAAGCTTACAAGAAAGTGAGAAAAACAGGCAATGCAATAATGATTACTACAACTACTACAGGAAACGAGCAGGAAATAAAACAACTCTTGAATTACTTCTAATATAAATAATACAGCTGGAAAGCTTTCTAAAAAATGATATAGGTGTTTAATAATATCAATTTAGAAAATGAAAAGATTATAATACTATGGAAAATGAACTTGAAATTTTAAGGATTGTAAAGGAAGATGTTTTAAGAATTTTAGCTGAAAATAATAATAGGATTTCAGAAGAATTTATAGATAACGACATAAAAGTTTCTAAATATTTTATGGATAAAGCTTTTAGCGAACTAAAAAAAGATGGTTTAATAACACAAAGTGGACAATTTTTTGAACTAACCGGTGATGGAATAATTAAATCAAGATATTTTTTAGAAAAGCACATTTTTCTTGAAAAATATTTTAAAGACTTAAAAGATAAAAAAGAAGTAGATAGAATCAGCCACATCATTGAACATCATATTTCTGAAGAAGTTATTGAAAACATAAAAAAGTTATCTACTTTTAAAAAAGAAGGTTTACCACTAACAAAATTTAATAATGAAGAATGTTTTATAACTGACATAAATTCTGATGATAAATTTTTTGAAAGGCTTGTAAGTATGGGTATATTACCTGGAGAAAAAATAAAAATAATAAATGTTTTACCCAATGGCTTAATTTTTAAAATAAAAAATAAAAAAATTTTCTTAGCTAGGGAAATAGCAAATAAAATAACAGTAATAGCATATGAAGAAAGTTAAATTTTTAATAATTGGCCAACCCAATTCAGGAAAATCTTCCCTGCTTAACGCTATAATCGGGCCTAAAGTCATAATTTCAAACTATCCGGGAACTACAGTAGAAATAACTATTGGCAAAAAGAAAATAAACGATTGTGAAATAGAATTAGCAGATACACCTGGAATATATTCAATTTCTGATAGAAGTGAAGAGGAAAAGGTTACAGAAAAATCATTATTTCAGGAGAAAATAGACGGAGTTATAGCAGTCTGTGACTCTACTGCCCTTGAAAGAAGTTTATACATGGTCTTACAAATATTAGAAGCAGAAATGCCTGTTATTATAGCCATGAATTTTGTAGAAGAAGCAGAAAAAAAGGGTATAAAAATTGATTTTAAAAAATTGGAAGAAATCTTTTCTGTACCGGTTATTCCAATAAATCCTTTAACTAAAAAAGGCATAAGCACATTATTGGATGAAATATTAAAATGTAATAATAATCCTGAAAAAAGCTTTAAGATCGAATACGACGACCATTTAGAAGAAGCAATAGAAAAAATATCCGGGCAGGCAATTGGACAATTGCCTAAAAGGTTTGTGGCATTAAGAGTTTTAGAAGAAGATAAAGATTTTAACAAATATTTAAAAGATGAAAAAATTATAAAAGAAATTAGCTCTATCAGAGACAAACACCAGGATATATCAAAGGATATAGCAGTAACCAGATTTGGGACCGCAACATACATTGCTAACCATGCTACAAATGTCATTTCACTAAAAAAAGAAAAAAGATTTGAAGATATTATTGACAGAATTATTTTAAACAAACTATGGGGACCTTTAATAACTATTGCCTTCTTTATAATTATGTTTAGTGTAATTTTATTACTTGGAAACCTAATGCAAGAATTTCTTATGGGTGTTACAGAAAGATTAATATCTTTTTTAAGCAAAAATAGCCAGTCTGCAGCAAGTATGATCTTTGGCCAGGGATTAGTTGGACTTGCAATTGGTGTGTCAATTGCATTACCTTATGTTTTTTTATTTTATTTATTTATTGGTTTTATAGAAGATACCGGTCTTCTTTCAAGATTTATAATTAATGCAGAAAGATTTACCAATAAATTAGGTTTATCCGGAAAGTCTTTTATTCCTCTTGCATTAGGTGTCGGTTGTACTGTACCTGCAATCAGAGCAACAAGAGTATTACCTTCGAAAAAAGAGCAGCTTCACGCTGCCTCTTTTTTTGCCTTTATACCCTGCTCGAGCCGGATTGCTATCATTATGGGTATTGTTGGTTTTTATGGCGGAATAAGTTTGGCTATTTATGTTTATGCTACATTAACAATTTTTGCATTAATATTTGCCTTTATAATAAAGAAATTGTTTAAAGCCAAGCCAGAACCTTTAATTTTAGAATTACCCCCTTACAGAAAACCCATAATAGCTAATATTTTCACTAAAAGCTGGATAAGAATGAAAGATTTTGTATATATAGTTATGCCTCTTTTAGTAATTTTTGGCATAATTTATGGAATTTTAAATATAACTAATCTTACTGGTATTATTATAAAACCCTTTTCTTTTATTACTAACTGGTTAGGATTGCCAGACGGTACAATAATACCTTTATTTTTCGGTTTTTTGCAGAAGGATTTAACAGGAGCTATGCTTTTATCAGTAATAGGAAGTGATGTCGCTCAGGTATTAACACCTATGCAGATATATACATTCGGTGTAGCTTCTACCATTGGCATTCCATGTATAATTGCTTTTGGTATGCTTATAAAAGAATTTGGATTCAAAAAAGCTATTTTGCTGACAATATCCTTAAATATATACGGAATTTTAATTGCAGGCATAATTTGGAGGTTAGTTTTATTTTTTCGCCATTTCCTTATAGTTTCGTGAGGAAAAACAAAGCGTTAAAATCATTATTCTCTTATGCCAGAAAAATTATTTTTACAATATTGCTGCTCAAGCTCTGTATCAAAAAGGTAACCGGACAAGTATTTGTCTAAGTAAAATACCGAAATCTAATAATAAAAGATTAGTGAATTTTTTTATCTTTATTAATTTTAATTCCTAATATTTTTTCAAGCTCGGACAGCTTGGCACTATCTCTCATCATAAAAAGTGCAATTACAACAAAAATTAATATAACTATCAACTTATCTATCATATTTCAACCAAATTGTCCCTCACTAGTTATTTAAGATTGACCCTTATTTGGTACAACACAAATCCATTTTAAGCCTTTTGGGCCAGCCAAGAATTGATGAATTTCTGTTGGTTCTATAAATAAATAATCATCCTTTTCAATTTTTAACTTTTTATTTTCACCTATAATGAAACCATTACCATCAATTACGTAAACTTCATGCTCCCATTCGTGAGAATGGTATGGAGTATTGCCATTCGGATCAACTTCAAACAATCTTAAAGCAAAATTTGGTGCCCCATCTATTACAGTAATCACTGGATAAAATTTAACACCTACAGCGTTGCCATCATTTATGTATTCTCCAACTAACTCAACTCTTTTTTTTATTTTCATTTTTTATTTCCTTCAGAAAGTTACAATAATACTTCTAACATGCATTTTAAATTTATAATATCCAATTTAATTTTACTACATAACTTTCTCAAAAATCTTATTAAAATCATAGGAATTGTTTACTTTACATGATTTTAAGATTAGATATCTCAAGTGTTGAAATTTCAAACCGGTTTTTAAAATAATAAATCAGTTTTTAGAATCATATTTTAAAACTTCAACATATTGACTAACCAATATAAACCATCATTAACACAAATTTTAATATTCAATTCATCAGCACATATTGTAGTTGTTATATGACTTATAATAATTACGGTTAATTAACTTTTATATATATTGATTATTTCATTTAAGAATGCCAGGGCTTCTTTTTTTGGCCTCTGAAAAGAATTCCTACCTATTATGGAACCGAATCCACCACCCTTTTTTATCTGTCTTATCTCTTCCAGCACATCTTCTTTTTCTTTTGCAGGACCACCGGAAAAAATGATTATTCTTTTTCCATCAAAAGCAGACCTAACTACATTATTAACTCTATCTGCCAGAGTTGTAACAGGTATATTATATTTTTCATAAATCTTTTTTGTATCCTCAAATTCAATATGCTCCGTAGGTGGTTTTACCTTTATGAAATTTGCTCCAAGCTGGGCAGCTATTTGAGCAGCATATGATATTACATCAACTGCAGTCTCGCCTTCTTTCGAAAGATTGGAACCTCTGGGATATGACCATATTACTACAGCCAGCCCTGCATCTTTTGCTTCTCCTGATAAAAATTGTATTTCTTCATACATCTCCTTGTAATTGGCACTGCCTGGATATATGGTAAATCCTATAGCAGCACAACCCAGCCTGAGGGCATCTCCGACTACAGAAGTTACTGATGGTATTGGATCTGAAGTCTTACTTAAAAGATCGCCATTATTGACCTTCAGTATGAGTGGGATCTGTCCTGCATACTCTCTTGCTATCATCTGAATGCTACCAAGTGGGGCAGCATGTGCATTAAGTCCAGCTTCTATGGCAAGGTTTACATGATATCCCGGGTCATAACCGGCTGGATTTGCAGCAAAGCTTCTGTCTGGACCATGTTCAAATCCCTGGTCTACCGGAAGTATAACCATTTTGCCTGTTCCGCCTAACTTGCCCTGCATTAAAATTCTGTAGATGTTTTTTAAAGTTCCGGGATTTTCACTTCCATACCATCCAAGTATTTCCGCAATTTTTTGATTCATTATAATCACCTCGTACAAAGTTATTTAATTTAAAAAAATTTTTAATCACTTTATCAAAAAGTATAGAAGTATCTATTTATTATGTTATATTATCTAAACAATACCGAAGTCTTATTAAACTTTTGGA
>CAZFFH010000089.1:0-5297 GCA_964518375.1 uncultured Actinomycetota bacterium | reverse complement strand
GAACTGCCGACACCAGGTTTAGGAAACCTGTGCTCTATCCATCTGAGCTACAAGGACACAAAAAAATAATTCAAGCTTGTAGCAGCCAATCCAAGCTTAAACCAGTCAGTAATAATTTGGCTTATATAATATAACTTAAAAAAATTAAAAGTTCAAAATATTTGACTGTTAGCAGAATTTCTAATAATAAACTATAATTATAAACAAGTTATGATTATTACAATGTCCCGGATAAACTTTTTCCGATGTATTTAAAATAAGGGATAAAGGTCGGCAGTGAACTTAAATTTTACTATAAAAGATTTAACTTACGATAAGCTTGAGAAATTAAACATAAAATGCTCAACCTGCCAATTCTGGGTAGATAGCAGCAGGATGAGCTTTCTGGATGATTTTTCCGGAATCAGAACGCTATGGGGATTTCTTAAGAGTAAATATTTTGAGCTTAAAAACGTAAATAACAGGAAAAAGTTTACTCTTTTTTTCAGTAATGGCGGAGGAATAATCAAGGCAGCTTTCAGTGGTAAAAGATGCGTAGGAGCTTTGTTTGCGGGTAGGTATTATCTATTCCCGAAATTAAAGCTTTTTAATATATATCCTCCGGACAATGATAGTATTTTTTTAGGCTGCATTTATGTAATTCCTGAATACAGGAATCTTGGTGTCGGCAAAAAACTCTTAATGTCTATTGAAAAAGACCTCATCAAAGATAAGGTAGGTTCTATCGAATCTATCGGTAAAAGGTTAAATGATGACATGGATCTTGAGGAATATATTAACAGCCCTATAATTCCGGTAAAGTTTTTAATCAAGAATGGCTTTTATATCAAGAAAAATGACAACCTTTTTCCTCTCTTGAGACTGGATCTTAATTCCATAGCAAAAGTGTTTTTGGAAGGAAGGTTATTTTTAAAAAATCTTGTGCCGGAAAGGGCAGCCCGAGCACCTGTAGCCATAAAAAAAATTTCTTCTGATAAATAGTTTGTAAAAAAAATTAAAATCATTATAATGTAAATGCACAAACTTCTAAAAGGTAATCCTCGGTGCGGGGTGGAGCAGTCTGGTAGCTCGTCGGGCTCATAACCCGAAGGTCATAGGTTCAAATCCTATCCCCGCTACCAATTTTAAAAATTTTTTATGAACCAGACATCATTATTAAAAACTTCATTTAAAGCGCTTTCTTCAGATAAACATAAATTGGTAAAAATAAGATTTAAAACCTGCCCTGTACTTTCTTTATTTTGTGTGATTTTGATTACTTTGAGTCTTTTAAGCTTTTGCTTATTCTTGACATCATGCACCCAACTGGGGACGCTAAAAGATAATATCTTAAATAAATTTACAAACAGCAAAGAAGAAGAGAGCGCAGTTAAAGTAGTTGATGATTTTTTCAATGCCCTGGTTAGTAAAAATTATGAAGTTGCATTCCAGGATATATATAACCCTGAAGGGAAGAAGTCTTTTGATGATTTTAAAAAAGAGCTTGCCAGTATGACTGATATTGTTTCAATAGATATAAACTGGGTTGAGATCAGGAACAATGTGGCTGTCGTAGGGATGGATTTAATTGATACTTATGATAATGAAGAGAAAATGTATAAGGATATAAGGGTGTCACTGCTGAAAGATAAAGAAGACAATGCATGGAAAATAAATTTTTGGAATTGATTTTTTTTAATTTTAACTCTATCTAGAAAGGTAAAAATGAACATTTTGTTTCTGGGGGATATTATTGGAAATCCAGGGCGGCTATGTGTTAGCAAGGAACTGGTAAACATTATAGTCAAATACAATATAAATGTGGTTGTTGCAAATGGGGAAAATGCTGCGGGAGGTATTGGGATAAGTCCAAGCATATGCGATACCTTGCTTAAATTAGGCATTGATGTCATTACTTCAGGCAACCACATATATAAGAAGAAAGAAATTTATGATTACATAAATAATGAACCAAGGCTTCTCAAGCCTGCAAATTACCCACCCGGTACTCCCGGTAATGGCTACTATATTTTTTCAAATCAAAATACAAAAGGCAAAAAAGTTGCAGTAATAAATATTTGCGGGAGGGTCTTTATAGACAACTTTGATTGCCCTTTCAGGTCCATGGATGAAATTCTGCGGGCAATAGGGGGGGAAACCAAAATAATCATTGTTGACTTCCATGCCGAGGTAACATCAGAGAAAGTGGCGATGGGCTGGTTCCTGGATGGCAGGGTAAGCGCGGTTATTGGAACTCATACCCATGTCCAGACTGCTGATGAAAGGATACTGCCAAAGGGGACCGCATACATAACGGATGCCGGGATGGTTGGCCCAAGAGATTCCGTAATTGGCGTTAGGAAAGAGCTGGTGCTTGAAAGGTTTTTAAAAATGATGCCACAGAAGTTTATTGTATCAAGTGATGATAATTGGATAAATGGTGTGGTCATTGAGGTTGACGAAGAAACAGGCAAATCAAGCAGCATACAAAGATTAAATTTAAAAGTTGATATTAATGATAAGCTAATTTAACCAAATCAGAAATTTTATAATCTAAAGCCATGAATCAAAAATCCTTCCAGAATAACTTCCGGGATAACTGTCAGGATAACTTAGGAAGCTCTGTTAAAAGTGTTTTTAGCACAATAGATGAATTCAGCATGCTTTCCAGGGGTGATAGAGTCCTGATATCAATTTCGGGTGGACCTGATTCCACTTATTTAACTCTTGTGCTGAATAAGTTGAAGAAGGCTTATAACTTGAAGTTATTTGCTTTTCATCTTGACCATATGACAAGGAACGGGCAGTCTTCAAAGGATGCAGAATTTGTGGCAGGATTATGTAAGGATCTCGGTATAAAGCTGTTTGCAAACTGTATTGATGCCAGGCAATGGTGCAGGCAGCATAAATTATCTTTCCAGGAAGGGGCAAGAAAATTAAGGTTACAGTTTCTTACCCAGGCTGCAGATAAGTGCAAGGCTGATAGGATTGCAACGGGCCATAACGCAGATGACAATGTTGAAACTTTTTTTATGCATCTTTCAAGAGGCGCAGGACTTAAGGGATTATCAGGTATAAGACCTGTAAGCTCAAAATTTATAAGGCCGCTTATCGGGACACCCAGAAACGATATTGCCAGATATCTTGAAGCAAACCAGATCCCATATTGTACTGACAAAACAAATCTTGAAAATACATATTTCAGGAATAAAATCAGGAACGTATTAATGCCGTATTTAAAAGAGAAATTCACCAATTCTTTTGACAGGCAGCTTTTAAAATCAATTGAGTTTATCAGGCAGGATAATGATTTAATTTCTGGCCTTGCAGAAAAAGAGTTTAAAAAAACAGCTTCTCTTGAAAGCAATCCTGCAACAGGAGAAATTATTTTAGTAAAATTGCCACTTATGCGTCTTGCGAAAATGCACTACGCGCTTGCAAAAAGAATAATTATAAAAAGCATAGAGTTGGTAAAAGGTGATATTGAGAATATAAAAAGCAAAAACCTTGAGGCAATTTTAAATATTAGTGCTGTCGGAGGAGAAAGCAGGCAGATAAAGCTTGTAGAAAATATAATTTCCTACAAAGAGGGTAAATTTTTATATATTTTTAATAAGAACAATATCCGGGAGCCTTTTAAGGGACTTTTCCGGGAACCTTTTTTGCATGTACTGAATTTATCAAAATCAGCGACAGAAAAGTCAGGGTTTGCCGGTGAAATTAAACCCGGTACCAAAATATGGATTGAAGAGCTTGGCATCTTTGCAGCATCTGAAATACTTGATAAAAATATAGCGGCAATTAATTATAAGGATGCCGGCAGTATGGAGGCATACCTGGATTTTGATAAGATCGTTTTTCCGCTTAAAGTAAAGAAATGGCAACCCGGAAGCGGAGACAGGTTCTACCCGCTTGGGGTTGCCGGTTCAAAAAAAATTCATGATTTTCTGATGGATTTAAAAATACCTAAGAGTTCAAGAGCTTTTGTACCAATTTTTTTTGACGCCAATAAAATAGTCTGGGTCGGCGGATTCAGGATAGACGTAAGAGTTAAGATAAATGCCTCAACAAAAAAAATATTGCATATAAAAATATTTGAACCACTCCCTCTTATTTAAAATGCATAAATTTTAAGCAAATACCTTATTTATACTTGAGATCCGGAAGCGAGTTCTTATAAAATTATTTTAATTCAGTAAATATAGGAAAGAAGAGGGAGGGAGAACGACAATATTTTTTTCTATCAGGAAAATGTTTTTAGAAACCACTATTCCTTCTACAAATGTATTTTTAATTGTTAAGTAATCTATAGGATTTATTACATTCTGATATTTGACCTCTATCGGTATGATGTCTTTTCTGGACCTGCTTAATATAAAGTCTATCTCCTTACCTTTTACTGATTTCCAGTAAAAAATTTTTTCAATACTTGAAAATCCCTGGTAAATACCCTGCTCAAAATTTCTAATTAAATGTGCCCCTATAAGACTTTCTATAATAAAAGACTTACTGATTTTTATATAAGGAAAATTAATGATTCTGGATATAATGTGATAATAAAAAGGGTCAAAAAAATACAACTTCTTTTCTTTTGCCGGATTTCCTGTTAGTTCATTTATATTAAAATGTTCCAAATAATAAACGGTGAAAGAATCGGAAAAAGTATTTACATAGTCAATTACGGTATTTGTAGAAATATTACCGGATTTTTTTGCAAGTTTGTTCCAGCTAATAGCGCTGCCCAGCGAATCTATAATAGAAGAGAGAATATTTTTAGAAATTACTCTTGATTTCTTAAGCTTTTCTATTTCACTAAATATTACGGAAATATATCTTTCAAATGTCTCTTCACTTATTGTGTTGTTGCCAAAGAGAGAGTTAATTGATTCTAAGAAACCTCCGCAAACAAGGTATTTATCTAAATATAAATCGAGTTCATTTTGGTAAATTTTTAATTCTGGAATATTATTTTTAATTGAATTCAGGCTAATGATATTTTCATATTCAAGTGAAATTTTTAGACCGGTGAGATTACAGAACTCTTTAAATGAAAGTGGCAGCAATAATTTGTCTGGACCTGATACCCCTCTTCTCCCGGGGAGTCTGTCTGAACCTTTTCGTAGATCAATGGCTGATGAACCTGTTAGAATAATAGTTTTGTTTTCCAAGCCAAGGGTGTCAACAATATGTTTTATTGATTTTTCCCAGTTTTTCACAAATGTTGCTTCATCAAATAGGATGTATTTTCTATTATTGTTTTCCTTGACTGTTTGATACCATGATATAAATATTTCAAAAAGTTCTTTATCGTCTTTTAC
>CAZFFH010000088.1:1672-5342 GCA_964518375.1 uncultured Actinomycetota bacterium | reverse complement strand
TTTTTAAGATAAGCTGCAATGATTAATCTATCACCCTGTTTTATCGGGTTGATGATCGTGCCCGTCAATGAAAATTCTTTCATTTCGCCTGCTTTTAAATAGGGAGTATTGCCTTTTATATAACCATCTCTGGACCATTTGACATTACCAATATCATCTACAATTGCGGCAGAAATAAAAACAAAAAGACCATTATCCGATTCGAGATATTTTTCAATTTCTGGTTTACCGGTAATGCTGCCACTAACTCTTAATTCGTTATCACTTTCAAAGAATCTTCCTTTGCCAATGGCAATGTCTTGAAATTCTGCAATGAGTGGATCCGAAATCTTTACATGTCCCCAGTTAGAAGGGAGCCCTGCGGCAATTTTAAACTTAAGGCTTTCGTCCAGGAGGATATAATCGATCTCGTTATCTTCCCCACTATTCTTTTCGCTCATCGAAGCTGCTTTTTTTATACTATCCTTAACCCCATCAAGGTATGGATAAATTTCATAGGCTTTTCTGTATTCTTCTTCTGCATGGCTGTAAAGGCCATAATTAAAATAAACATCACCATTTTTCTGCAGCGATTTTGCCTTATCAATTAATTCCTGGGCTTTCTCTTTTCCTGCTATTGCAAGTTCAATTTTACCTGGATCCTCTTCATGCTCTATGGCATAATCATAATAACTGATTGCAGCATCAAAATTGTTTTTTGCTAAATATTCGTCTGCTCTTATAAGCTGATCTTTGAAAAGGCTGCTTAAAAGAAGAGCCATCGGCACCAGTATTATGCATACACCAGTTCCTATTATAAATCCTATGGCCCTGCGCTTCTTCCTGTGACGGCGCAAGTTTAAAATAAAAAGAACCAGGAATACAATTATTAGCGGCATGGCAAAGAAGAAAATCATCATAAGAAGCCCATAAAGAAAATCCATGAAATCAATGACAGCAATCGTGCTCAGTAAGATTCCAATTATGAATACAGCGCCATAAAGTGATATGAAAATTATCGATATCGGTCTTTTACGCACTTCGGATGTTTGTTGGTTTTTTATATTTTCCTTAATGTCTTGCTGCATTAGATTTTATGTTATAAATTAGAGCTTTTTAATAATTATAAGACTTTCTAAAAGATTTTATATATTTTTTTAAGACTAAATAAATAAAAGCCATTACTTAAAGTCTATAATGGCTTTTATTTATTCTAAAATTTAAATAAGTAGTTATTTTAATTGAATTTTTTTCTCAGTTTTTTCAATTTAAAATTGAGATCTTCTTTGCCTTTAAACCTATCTCCCTGAGGTCTTCTGTCGTCTCCACCAAAGCTGGGTCTTCTGTCGTCTCCACCAAAGCTTCTCTTTTCAATAACACGAGCTTCATTAACAACCAGGGTCCTATCTTTAAAGCTGTACTTGTTGAATTTTTCATTAGCTTTCTGAGCTTGTTCTTCGGTTTCCATTTCAACAAATCCAAATCCACGGGATCTGCCGTCCGGGCCGGTAATTACTTTTGCATAAACTACTGTTCCTTCGCTTGCGAACAGTTCCTCCAGGTCTTTGCCTTCCGTAGCGTAGTCCAGGTTTCCTACATATAGTCTTTTGTTCACTTAAACATTCCTTTCATACTTAAAAATTGATCTCATATATAAAAAACACGAATAGTATAAAAAATATATCAAAAAGACTTAACTGGGTGTAAACCCCCGGCAGGATAACATTTTTTAAATATATTACCTTATAAAATCCTTAATGTTTTTTTTATATCACTGAATTATCAGCAATTAATTATTATACATAGTATTAATAATTATGCAAAATTATTTTTATTAAAATAATTATAAAATTGTAAGCCAATAATCAAAATAATTAGGTCCGGACCAGTAATAATTTTTTTATAACATCTTAATCTATAAAATTATTGTCTTGTTCTTCGTAGCTTTCAAGAACCCTGTTAACATTTAGGCCCCGTTTTACAAGGTATTTTCTGACAAGATTTTCATTGCCGAGTCTTAAGCTGTTATAATTTTCCTGAGACTGGTCAGACCATATCCTGTGGGCAAAGAGTGTGGCAATACAATTCTCAATTGATTCCCACTGCTGGCTGCTTATCTCCCTTAAAAAAATTTCTTTCCTTTCATTTTCATCGAAAAGCTCAAGTATTGTGGCAACAACATCCCGCAAGATCGCGGCCCAGGCTTTAAATGAACCATTTAAATAAATTCTTTCCGAGGTACTGTGAGCTTCATCATTTTTTTCCGGATTCCATGAATCCTTTAGTGTGTAATCTGTAATAAGATTTAATATCTTTATTAAGTTTTTTCTTTCAAATTCTCTAAGACGATCAGATTCTTCTATATCAATATCAAGAGGAGGGGTTGCAATAAATTTTTTAAAAAATGTCTGCTTTAGCCTGTTAACCGTCAGTGGTTTTTTTGAATTTGTTTCATATTCATTGATATATTTAACAATTGAATTTTTATTATCTTCCAAAATGCTGTCATAGATATTGCTTTCAATCATTGTCAATGCTTCAGATTTTTTTTTGCCTTTATGAGCTAAAAAAGAAACAAAACCTGATTCTGATTTTGCACCCTTTAAATCCATATATTCTTTCCACTCTTCTGCAAAAATACTTGCCCATTTATTAATAAGCACTGAAGTGAAAAACTGCATCTGCCTCAATTTATCGTGAGCTACAAGGTTGGTTTCCTTTAAAACTTTCAAGGCAGGATTAATGTAAATCTTGCATTCTATTTCTTTCCTTCCTGCCCAGATTTGTGCCGCAGCTTTGTGCTGGCCATCAAATAAAAATATTTTGTTATCTGCCAGCCTGCAGACTGATGGTGTAAGCTGGCTGTTTACAAGCAGGTGCCGATACAAATCCCATAACCTTCTTAACTCAAGCGGCCTTGGTTGAAGTTCTTCGTCATTGTTTATATATTCAACCGGCAGGACCGCATAAAAATATTTGAAGCCTGTTGAAGGGCAGGTTGAAAGCGGTAATGAAATTGAATTATTAATTTTTACTTCATTGCCGTCATCCTTGAAGGCAAACTCCATTGGAGCTCCGGTATCTTTGCCGGTTAATTTGAATTTAAGAACATCATTTAGTTTTTTTAAACCTGCACTTTTAAAAAATTTTTCCATCTCAATTAAAGCTTTATATTCTTTAATTGATAGTTGCCCTAATTCCTTATGATGCTTTTTGCAGACAGTTGCAAAATTTGAAATATCTATCTTTTCACCTGGAGCAATTGGCCGGATGTTATGATATTCGATTTCCGTTTTGCCTTCAATAGGTTGGCTATCTATAATGCATATTATTTTATTTTCAACTGTGTTTTTTTCATTTATAGTCTTTTTATCTTTTACGGCAGGCTCGGGGTGTGCAGTCATAGTTGACCTCCAAAGAATAGTAAAATAATAAAGATTATTAATTATACCTGTATTATAGCAATTATAATATAAATTACTGTTGCTGCCAGTAAGCTTTTATTTTTTACTGTGATCCAAAAACAAGAGGGATTTGCTCTATTCTGTCATAACCCCATTCCTCGGTCGGCTCAACAGAACTTCCCTCCTGATGCTCATTGAATGTTGCGATTGTAACCTGATTAAATTCAGGGGCGATATTAACCCTGTCAAGAAAACTAGACACTATGCTTAACTGATAGTGAAAGTCC
>CAZFFH010000088.1:0-1572 GCA_964518375.1 uncultured Actinomycetota bacterium | reverse complement strand
TCTTTATAAGAGCCGGTGTAATCTCTTGCAATATATAGCCACAAAACAGGCCTCCCATTGATTTTGAAGTAATTTTCATTATTAAAGTATGTATCTGCAATATGATCCATGTCTTCTAAAAACATGGAAGATATTTCCGGATTGTTAAAATCATAGAGATTGCCTGATTTATTAAGTTCCCCAAACCTGAG
This sequence comes from uncultured Actinomycetota bacterium, assembly GCA_964518375.1. GTDB lineage: Bacteria > Actinomycetota > Humimicrobiia > Humimicrobiales > Humimicrobiaceae > JAHILC01. Next base: position 1,381 of record CAZFFH010000088.1, on the reverse strand, counting down.
CAGTGAATCATACATCAGACAGATTTTTGTGTTTCCAAGGTCAGAATCAAGTATACCATTTATGATGCTTTCATCCAGCTGGGGCAAGTACTCAACTTTAAAAACATCTATGCCATATTCGTTTGCCAACCTGGAATGCTCTGCAATGACTTTGGGATCAAGACTATCATATATACCTGGCAGCGGAGTATCGGAATATCCTCTGCTCCATCTCTGGCTATCATACCAGGTATAGTAATCGCAGTATACTATAGTATCGCTGACAGGTTTTTGTCTTGATATAAACGAAGTCCCTATTTTATTAAGAAGTTGATAAACCGGGTAAATCCCCTTACCTACAAGAAAAAAATTACTCTCAATGTAATATGAGGATAGTATAACAACTGCAAGCGATGCTATTATTAGCGGTACTACTAATATTCTTAATATTTTTCTTTTATTTGAGTCTTTATTTAGAACTTTTATATATTTTATCCGCAATTCTGCCGATTGTTTTATAAATGCCTGATCCGAATTTCTTGACTTTAAAATTTGGGGTGTCAAACTGGTTAAACAAACTGCTTATAAAGTCAGGAGAAATCAGTTCTTCAAGCCCAAGGCCAACTTCGATTCTATATTTGTTCTCATTTATATCTATCAAAAAAAGTATACCATTGTTCTTGTCTTCCTTACCTATGCCCCAGGTATTAAAAAGCTCAATAGAATATTTTTCTATGGTTTTCCCCTCAAGGGATTCTATTGTTACTACGGAAATTTCAGCAGAAGATTTTTTCTCAATCTTATTAATTAAAGAGGTTATTTTTCTAATATATCCTGGTTCAATTATGTGTGCGAAATCATTGACAGGCTTTGTCTGGGTGTCAAGCTCAACGATAACTTTTTCATCTTCATTATCAAGTCTTACAATGATTGTATTTATATACCTCTTACTCCAATCATCAGCTTTTGCTTCAAAGCATACTTTCATGGGAAATTTATCGGGTTGGTTGTCATGCTGCGGAGCAGAGCTTATGATCTTTATAAAAGGATCTTTTTCAAGTACAAACATTTCAAAACTGCTGTAAGGGCCACCAATGTTTCTTATGACAAAATGACCATGTTCTTCCTGGCCCTTTTTTAAGTCATTAAATTCAAAATGAGACCTATCCACGATAGGGTTAGGTTTATTATTTTCTCCGTCATCAAGCGGTTTAGTGTTGATCAGAGGTTCTTTGTTTTTTAAAGATTTATCTTTTTCCATACCTGGCGAGACCTTCCTTTCTCTTTTTTAGGTCCTCATTCAGCTTACTTTATCTTAACTATTTTTGGTTCACAATGTGTCCAAAGGACGGGGTTCACCCCAAACAATAATTAAAAACTATTAAATAAGCATTTTATCTAA
>CAZFFH010000087.1:0-5394 GCA_964518375.1 uncultured Actinomycetota bacterium | reverse complement strand
AAGAAATCTTAAAATTCAAACCTTCAATAATCGGGGGCTGCTGCGGAAGTACGCCTGAACATATAAAGAAAATTGCAGAATTGATTGCTATTAATTGAAAATAGGCACGCCTTGAGTTACCTATTTATTATTATTGTCAAAATAAGATATAATATTTACTTCAGGAATAATTTTTACTTCATATTTTTAAAATCATAATCATTTTTTATCTGAAATAAATATTTTTGTACACGTAGTGTCTGAGTTGCTGTAAAGAAGTTGTTTCTTTTGAGTGGTCAGAACAATTGTGTTAAATTGATATTATGTTTTAGATTAAACAGAAGTGCGTTGAACGAAAAATTAAGTCACTAATTTCAGTGTTTTAATGGGGAAAAAATGTCTTATTTAATGGGAATTGATTTAGGAACTTCAAGTGTAAAAGCTATTATAATGGATTTAGATGGAAATATAATCGGGTTGGGACAGGAGAGCTATGACGTTCAGACTCCAGGCATAGGATATGCAGAACAGGATATCGAGTTGTTATGGGAAGCTACTGATAGAACAATAAAACAGGCAATCACAAAAGGGACTATAAACCCATCTGATATTAAAAGCATCGGATTTTCAGGGCAAATGCATGGATTGATGCTTTTAGACAAACAGATGAAACCAATCCGTCCGGCTATTATCTGGTCGGATCAAAGAACAAAACAACAGATTGACAATATTTATAGCATTATCGCAATGGATGAATTCAGAAAAACAACTCTAAACTCACTTAGTACGGGCTTCTTTATATGTTCCTTAATGTGGATTAGGGATAATGAACCTGAAAATTACAATAGGGCGCACAAGGCTGTGCTGCCAAAGGATTACATAAGATATAAGCTGTGTGGTGAACTTGCTACTGATGTAGCCGATGCCTCCTCAACGCTCGCTTTTAATATAGCAAAAAGATGCTGGGCCTTTGATATTATTGAAAAGATTGGAATTGATCCAGGTTTATTCCCAAAGCATGGCGAAGCGTATCAAATAGCAGGAGAAGTAGCAAAAGAATGTGAAGAAAAAACGGGACTCCGCTGCAAAACCTCTGTGGTCTATGGTGGAGGGGATCCTATAATGCATTCTGTCGGAAACGGTATTATTAAACCGGGGATAGTTTCTGCAAATATAGGAACGGCAGGCCAACTTTCAAGTGCGGTTAACAGCCCTGCTTTTGACAAGCAATTCAGGACAAATACCTTTTGCCATGCAAGGGATGATTTGTGGATTATTTTCGGTGGTCATTTAAACGGCGGGATTGTGTTGAAATGGTTAAGGGATAGCTATTTTCCCCATTTATCATATAAAGAATTTGATTGTGCGGCAGAAGAGATTCAGGCAGGAAGCGAAGGAGCACTTTTCCTCCCATACCTTTCAGGGGAACGCACACCTTATCATGATCCGTTCGCTAAAGGGATTTTATTTGGCATGACCTTAAGGCACAATTATAAGCATATGATAAGAGCCGTCATGGAGGGAGTTATCCTGTCATTAAGGCTAAGCCTTGAGATTTTTAAGGAATTAAACATCCCCATTGAACGGGTTGTGGCATCAGGAGGCGGTGCTAAAAGTAATCTCTGGCTGCAAATGCAGGCTGATATCTTTAACACCGGCATATACACTGTTTCAGGTAAGGAAGAATCGTGCGTTGGTGCAGCCATTGTGGCAGGAGTGGGAGTTAACATATATAAATCCATTGAACAAGCCTGCTCATCCATTGTTAAGTATAATCAAAAGGTTACATTGCCAAATCCCGGGAATGTAAAAGTCTATAATGAAGCTTTTGAAAAATACAAGTTGTTGTATGTCAACAATAAAAATCTATTTTAAATGGAGGTTAATATTAAAGCAGGCAAACAGTACTGATTATCGGTGCGGGGCCTATTGGTTTTTTAGGGGGTAATAGAAATGTATGACATTGTTGGGTTAGGAGAACTTCTTATAGATTTTACTCCGGCTGGAAAATCGGAAGCCGGAGGGGCTCTTTTTGAGAGAAATGCGGGAGGAGCACCTCCCAATGTACTGGCAATCGCTGCAAAACTAGGTTTAAAGACTGCTTTTATAGGTACAGTTGGAAATGATGACTTTGGAAAATATCTGAAACAGGTATTAGACAACATAGGAATTGAAACAGAGTACTTGATATTTACTGAAGTTGCTAAAACAACGTTAGCTTTTGTTCACTTGGATGATAAGGGGGACAGAAGCTTCAGCTTTTACAGAAATCCGGGGGCTGATATGTTGTTGAACAGTACGGATTTGAATATGGACATCATCAGGTCTGCACGGATATTCCAGTTCGGTACTCTTTCCATGACGCACGATCCGGCGCGAACCGCAACAATAAATGCTGTTTCCCAAGCAAAAGAGGCAGGTGTCTTAATTTCCTTTGACCCTAATTTGAGACCATCTCTTTGGAATGATTTAAAATTCGCAAGGGAAATGATTTTGAAAGGGATGGGATATGCAGACATCCTGAAGCTTTCAAACGAAGAGCTTGAATTTGTTACAGGTACGGCAGATCTTGAAGTAGGTTCAAATATTTTATATCATTTATACAAACTTCCGGTAATACTAGTTACGTTAGGACCTGGCGGCTGTTTTTACAAGCATGGAAAGCATACCGGTATTATACCAACTTATGATGTACAAACTGTAGATACTACAGGTGCCGGTGATGCTTTTTCAGGTGCATTTTTATATCAGCTTATCCAAAAATCCAAACCTTTAAATGAATTAGTAAAGAGTGAGATTGAACAAATGATTGATTTTGCTAACGCAGCAGGTGCACTTGCAACGATTAAAAAAGGAGCGATACCTGCTATGCCCGGTATAGTGGAAATAGAAAAATGTATAAGGGAGATGAAAAAGTTAACAAGATGAAATGATTTACCCTCAATTCAATAACCTTCCATAGGGTTATTACTTAGTGCTGCTTAATTGTTTGTTAGAGTATATGATTTTGTGGTATATCCATAGTATAATTAATGTAAACTTTATGAAGATCTCGGCCTACTTTTGGGCAGGCTTCATGTTCCTAAAAGAAGACTAGAAGATATAATACATGTTGAGAAATTTTAAAGCACATTTAAAATATTTATACTCTCATTAGTTCATTCTACCGGTACTTTTATTCCTTTTTTTAAGGATTTTTCAATAGCCTCTAAAATTTGCAGGTCATTTAATGCTACTTCTGTTGTATAGTAAGGTTTTGTATTTGTTTCCAGACACTTAACAAAAATCTTCCACATTCTATAATATGGATTTTCATCATTTATTTCTACAACATCCCTCCTGCCGCTGTCTTTTTCTTCTACTGTAATTTTTGAATCTTCTTCATAAAATGCCAGGCCTTCTGTTCCTCTGATAATGAAAAAATTTCTATTCCCATCCAGGAAGTATGAATTGCTGAAAGTACCGATTAAATTATTTTTGTATTCAAAAATCATAGATTCATAATCATAACCACCATATTCCTGCCAGTATTTAACTCCAGCCGCGTAAACCGTTAAAGGCTTCCCAAAAATTTTTGAAAGCATGGCAATTTCATGGATACCGCCATCCAGGAGCATGCCCAAAGGAAATGCCGGTTTGATTCTCCATTCTGTATTTCCATAGTCTTCAGCTCCCCCTTCTTTGAAGCCTATGTAGTCATGAAAAAGCTTTTCGAACATAAGAACATCTCCAAGCCTGCCGGAATTTATTATTTTTATCATTTCATCTGTAATACCCATATAAACATTCTGCTCTAAAACAAAAACCCGTTTTCCTGTCTCTTTCTCTTTTTTTACCAGTTCCTTCCCAGTTTTAACACTTGCAGGCATTGGTTTTTCTAAAAATATATCCTTGCCTGCATCAAGAGCTTCAATGACAACTACTGAATTCATTGTTATCGTCGTCATTATGAGTACCGCATCTATATAAAATTCTTTAACCAATAATTTATAGTCTTTGTAAAAAGGTATGCCTGGATATTCTTTGTTTATTTTATTTTTGCTTTTTTCACTGGTGGCACAAAAAGCAGCTATTTCAAATTTATCGCTGAATTTTTTTAAGCCGGCTTGTGTGCCTTTTCCCAGATAAGTCCCGGTCCTATTATACCTAAACGAATTTTACCCATAGAAGCTCCTATATATTTGATTTTAATAATGTTAGTATTCAATTTATTTTTAAAAAAAGTAAATATTGATGAGGAATCTAAGAAAATATGGAAAACCCCCATATGCTGCGGCTGTTATTCACGGAGGCCCGGGTGCACCAGGTGAAATGGCTCCCGTTGCAAGAGAACTCTCTTCTGATTGGGGTATTTTGGAACCACTTCAAACAGCATCATCGGTTGACGGACAAATACAGGGATTACGCAATGCCTTAGCCGGAAATGGAGACCTCCCTGTTATATTGATAGGCTGGTCATGGGGAGCATGGCTGAGTTTTATATTTGCGGCTTATTATCCTTCATTTGTAAAACGACTTATACTTGTCGGAAGTGGCCCATATAAAGAAAAATACGCAGCAGAAATCATAAAAACCCGTTTAAACCGCCTGAATGAAGAAGAACGCACCGAATTGCAGATATTGGAAGAACCACTTAACGACCCGACAGTCAAAAATAAAAACCCTCTGTTTAGCAGATTGGGAAAACTATTCAATAAAACAGACTCCTGTGACCCTTTAGAATTTAAAACTAAGGGTATAAAGGCTCAATTTGACATTTATCAAAGTGTATGAGGAGAAGCTGTAAAACTCAGGCAGAGCGGATATCTTTTAAAAATTGGGAAGCAGATACAATGTCCGGTAATAGCAATACATGGCGACTATGACCCGCATCCCTATCGGGGAGTTAAAGAACCGCTATCACACACTATAAGTGACTTCAATTTTATCCTGTTAAAGCAATGCGGACATCGCCCCTGGATTGAAAAAAGTGCAGGAGAAAGATTTTTCGAAATTCTTAAGGAAGAACTAAGACGTAAGTAGATATCAGAAGAATTGAAATAGCAATCCATCATATAAGTTTTGTAATAAAATCTGACATTTCGGGATGCTTTTCCAGTAATTCTTTTTTATAAGTTGAAGCAGAATGGTATTGATCATACTTAAAGGCAGGAGTCACAGTGGCACCTAATAATGCAAAAACTCCTCCTTCTTCATGTCAAATTTTTTAATAATTTGATTAGCGATCCTGATTTTTGTTATTTTTTCCATACCTTAAAAATGCTTATTCATTTTTAAAAATATTGGATTTGTTCTCAAAACTTCGGATTTATTAACCATCTCCAATACTCTCTCTATATCATTATTGCAAGTCCCGGAAGTATCCATAATTTTTTCTTTTGAATAACCTTGTTCCAGGCCTTCAAGCACCAGATC
>CAZFFH010000086.1:0-5545 GCA_964518375.1 uncultured Actinomycetota bacterium | reverse complement strand
TAAAATTTATATAAAAATATTAAAGAATTTCAAAAGATTTCTTTAATTTTAACTTTATTATATTAGATATATTGTAAATAACTTCATAAAAAAAATAACAGACACCTGTTAAAGACAATTGTATTTAATACAGTAAATAATAATACATTAGAAATAATAATATTTTATCTGTTTAAAAAGGTCAAAAAGACTTTTAGTCATGGAGGTATAGTATGAGCGAATCATTAAATAGTAAAGTAGCCGTGATTTCCGGGGCGTCATCAGGTTTTGCGAAGGCCACTGCCCAGTTATTTGCACAAAAAGACCAGTGCAATCTTGTAATATTTGATATTGATGAGAAGGGGCTTATAGATACTGCTGATAACTGCACAAAATCAGGATCAAAAGTTATTTCTTTTAAGGGTGATGCCACTAAGCTTGGAACTTTTGAAAAAGCATTAAAAGCATGTCTTGACAACTTTGGCAAAGTCGACTTTTTAATCAATTATGCGGGCGGCGCCGTCAAGATTGCACCTATTGAAGAGATGGATGATGAGATCAATAAAAAAATAATTGATTTAAATCTTAACAGCACAATCATGAGCTGTAGGACATTTACTCCTCAATTTAAAAATCAGGGCTATGGAAAGATAATTAACGTATCAAGCGCTTGTGATAGGAGATCATGGCCGGGATGGTCTGTATATTCCGCAGCCAAAGCTGCAGTTAACTCATTTACCCGTTGCCTGTATACAGAATTAAGGCCACACGGCATCTGTGTAATGCTTTTAGTTCCCGGAGGTTCTAATACAGGTTTTCAGAATGCCGCAGAAAATGTCGCCAAGTTTGAATGGGACGAAGGACAGGCAGTACGGCCGGAACATTTTGCAGATATGGTATACCAGGCCTGCGCCTTGACAAAGGGCGGCTGTGTTACTGAAATGGTTATTTATGGATTAGCTCAGGATGTCAGCGGATATTAAAAAATTTCAAATTTAAAAGCAAGGTGAGGAAATTGGCAGAGGATTGTATTTTAAAAGTTGAAGGCATTTCAAAAGCTTTTCCAGGCACCAAGGCATTGTCCTGTGTAAAAATCGAGGTGAAAGCAGGCGAGGTGCACGCTCTGGTAGGTGAAAATGGTGTTAATGTTGTGACCAGGGATAATGTAGATTCCTTCTATGTGAAATAATTTACAAGATATTTTTAGTCGGGTTGTTGATACTATGATTTAAATGGTTAATACCGTATCAGCCAAGAAGTTTGTCCTACTGATACGGTATTTTTCCAAAACTGAAGTGTATTATAAATATTTTTATATTCTAAATAAATCAATATATACCAAATTGAGGGTTTAAACTATAAGGTATTAATTTATTAAGGGTTTCACTTATTAAGATTTAGGGTTAATTTAAAAAATATGGAAAAAAATAAAATTAAAAATAACTATATGTTGTGCATTGACAATGGGTTGAGTGTCGGCAAGGCAGCCCTTATTGATGCATCCGGTAACATCGCAGGTGTTTCAGCTTTTAAAAACAAGATAATAAATGACGGATGTTTCAGCGAAGTGGATATGGAATTGCTTTACAAAAAAACAGCGCAAGTCATTAAAGATGTCATAATAAATACAGCTGTCCATCCTTCACAAATAATTTCAGTAGCAAACAGCGGGCATGGTGGTGGAATTTATCCGGTAGACAGTACCGGCAATCCTGTTAGAAATGCAATAACTTCCATGGATCCCAGGGGCGAGTGCCTGATAGTCAGGTGGAAAAAGGAGGGTATTGACAGTTATTCAAAGACTTATACAAATATGTGGAACGGGCAGGCTATACCGCTTCTTTGCTGGTTAAAAAAAAATGAAAGAAAAAATTATGGCAGGATATCAAAAATACTTTTCTGCAAGGATTGGATAAAGTTTAAACTCACGGGAAAGTATTCAACCGATTTTACAGATGCAAGCAATGCAGGAGTTATTAACCTTGAAACAAAAAATTATGATCCTGACCTTTATAAGCTTTACGGCATTGAAGAAACCTTTGAAAGATTGCCGGGGTTAAATAGAAGCGAAGAAATAATAGGCCATATTACCGCTGCGGCATCGGCAGAAACAGGTTTAAATGAAGGCACACCCGTAACCGGCGGGATTGTAGATTTTATCGCTTGCCTTCTTGGAAGCGGACTGTATGACGGCAGCGCTTATTCCATAGTTTCCGGTACCTGGAGCATCAATTCGGCAGTTAAAAGCAAATTGTCAGCCAGCCCTGAAATAATGGGAACTCTTTTATTTCCGGATAACAAAAATTTTTTAGCTATGGATACAAGCCCCACTTCGGCAGTAAATCTTGAATGGTTCTTGAGCGATATCCTTGAAAAGCTGGGTCTTAATATGGACCGTAAACAGGTATATAAAAAAATTGATGAAGAAATCGAAAAAATAGATGTCAGTAAGTCAAACATCTTTTATTATCCTTTTATATACAGGTCAAAGCTGTCAAAAAAAATGGAGGGGACAATTATTGGATTTAATGCATCCCACAATGTCTACAACCTTATTTATTCCATATATGAAGGAGTAGTTTTTGCACATATTATGCACATAAATAACCTCAAAAAAGGCGGCATAAACTGTAATAGGGCTGTCATTTCAGGAGGCGCTACTAACAGTAATTTATGGTGCCAGATATTTTCGGATATATTGAACATGGAAGTGATAACCACATCTACCAAAGAGGTCGGTGTTCTTGGACTGGCAATCGGGCAGGCAGTCGGGATGGGTATTTATAAGAACTTTAAAGAAGCTATAGAAAACATGGTTTGCATAAAATCTGTTTACAGGCCTGATTCGCTAAAGAACAGCTTATATATGAAAAGATTTAAAGAATTCGAACGAATAATGCAATTGCTTGATGGGTAACTTTACCGATAACCTTAGGGAATTTTTTAGCAAATTAAGAAAATTTCTTAAAGGTAAAAGGTAAAAGAAAAAGACTATTTAAGGGTAAAAAATGGATTTATTATTAGGTCAGGGTATAGGATTTACAAGCATAAAAGAAAATATTTTTGATTTGAAGGGGAAGTTGGGCTCAGGAGAAAACAGGGTTGCTGTCCTGTCTCACCCTGATAATGAGGTATGGAAAATATTAATTTAATTTAAATTTTATAAAGAATAGGAAAGTAAAAGAAATGTACGAAAAGGAAAAACAGGAAATAATAAAAGCAGCATTGCTTCTGAAGGAATACAAGCTGATTGCTCTTTCAGGAGGCAATGTCAGTATGAGGACCCCTGAAGGCCATATAATAGCAACCCCATCCGGTATGCTTTATGAGACTATGGTAACAGATGATGTCGTGGTGCTGGGTATAGAGGGAAATACCATAGAAGGCAAAAGAAAGGTATCTGTAGATATAGAAGCGATTCTTTATATTCTAAAAAATATGCCCCAGGTAAATGCAGTCATTCATACCCACCAGGTTTATGCTTCAGCAGTGGGGTTAGTTGAAGATGTGCTTCCGGCGGCAGTCACTACTCTGCCTAATGCATGCCTGGGCCCAATAACGGTGGCACCTTTCAGCTCATCAGCAAGCCTTGAAATGGGCATTACTGTGGTTAAATATATAAACAATAAAAGAGCGGTGATTTTAAAAAATCATGGCGTTATTACAGTTGGAGGAACACTCAAAGAGGCATTATATTCAGCAGTTTACCTTGAGGATGCCGCAAAGACATACATCATGGCAAAAGCAATTGGTGTTCCAAGCATTCTTACAGAAGAACAGGTGGAAGAAGCAGTCGGAAAATTTAAACCGGGTACTTACGGGCAGAGTTAAATGGTGAAATCTAATGACAGTATGTAAAAATAATAATTTTTCTATAGGACTATATGAAAAAGCGCTTCCCGAAAGTCTTGACTGGGATGAAAGGCTTATCCTTGCGCGAGATGCGGGTTACAGTTTCATGGAAATATCCATTGATGAGACAGATGAGAGGATTGAAAGGCTCAAGTGGGATATGGCTAAAAAGAAAACCTTAAGGGAAATTACTGAAAATACCGGGGTTCCTTTGTTGACCATGTGCTTAAGCGGCAACAGACGGTTTCCGATAGGAAGTTCATTTGGCGATATTCAAAAAAAAGGAATGGAAATGATTATCGATGCCATATGGTTTGCATCACATTTGGGCATCAGAATTGTGCAGCTTGCAGCCTATGATGTTGTTGTCGGGGAAAAGAGCACCGAACTTTCCAGGGAAGCTTTTGGTATTAATCTCAGAAAGAGCATAAATCTTGCAGCCACTCTTGGAGTCATGCTTGCTATAGAGAATGTAGACAATGAATTTGGGGATTCATTTGATAAAATAATGCCCTATATAAAAGCCATCAATTCACCATGGTTACAGATATATCCTGATTTCGGGAATCTGGCAGCTATGAATCAGGATGTTGAAAAACAATTAAGAACATATGCCGGCCACATTGCTGCAATACATGTAAAAGATACCAAGCCGGGGATTGTCCGCAATATTGCTTTTGGCGAAGGGACAGTTGACTTTTTATCTGCATTTAGTATATTAAAAAGTATTGGCTTTAACGGATCTTTTCTCCTTGAGATGTGGGCTGATGATAAAAAAGATAATTTTGCAATAATAAAGAATTCAAGGGAATGGATTGTTGAGAAATTAAGGCAAACGTCTTATTTTCCGGTTAATCATTATTATTTAATCACGCAATGAAAAAGCTTAAATATTTAGATATAATGGAGAAGAAAATGAAATATGATGAACAGTTGTTGCTGACGTTCCTTGAAAAGATGTACCTGATACGCAGATTTGAACAAAAAGTCTACGAATTTGCTGAAAGGGGACTGGTTTTTGGTTCAACTCATCTTGGTATAGGAGAGGAAGCAACCTCAGTAGGAACAATAATGAACTTAAATAAAGATGATTATATGATAGCTACTCATAGAGGTCACGGCCAGGAGCTTATGAAGGGTACTTCTGTTAACCAGATGATGGCTGAAATGTTAGGTAAGGAGACAGGCATCTGCAAAGGCAGGGTAGGTTCCATGCATGTTACCGACAGGTCGGTAAACAATCTTGGTGCCCAAGGCATTATTGGCGCATCTTTTCCTATTTCAATCGGAGTAGGGCTTGCAATAAAGATTAAAAACTTAGATGGCAGGATCCTGATGAGCTTTTTTGGTGACGGTTCCACCAATCAGGGGAATTTCTATGAAAGCTTAAACTTTGCAGATATCTGGAAAGTGCCGGTGCTTTTTATATGTGTGAACAATTTGTACGGTATGGGCACTCACTACTGCCGCACATGCAATATCGAGGTATATAAAAAAGCTAATTTTTTCAATATAGCCTCCGATGTTGCTGATGGGAATGATGTAGTAGAAGTATATGAAAAGACAGCTAAACTCGTAGAGATGGTCAGAAAAGAAAGACGGGCTGCCCTACTTGAACTGAGAACCTACAGGACAATAGGCCATTCTGCATTTGACAAACACCCTTACAGGACAAAAGAAGAAATCGAAGAGTGGAAAAAACTTGACCCTATTA
>CAZFFH010000085.1:4487-5562 GCA_964518375.1 uncultured Actinomycetota bacterium | reverse complement strand
GGAGGTTCATTGAAAGTTTCAAATATCTGGCGTTTATTGAAAATTCTTTTGATATTTTCAAGAAAGCATAAGGTAAAGGCACGGGAAATAGCCCAGGAGCTGGAAATATCTACCAGGCAGGCTTACAGGGACATCAACAGCCTAAAGTTTGCCGGAATACCTATATATTCAGACAGGAGCGGTTTTAGCGTACTTCCCGATTTTTTTATGCCAAAAATAAGTCTTGAAATTCCTGAAGTTTTGACGCTTTTTTTAATCTGCAGTGCAGCAAAAGCCCAGAAGGGGACTCCTTATGGCGAAATCCTAAATAGTGCATTTGATAAAATTCTAAATGCTCTGCCTTCAAACTTAAAGCAGGTATTTATCACTGAAGGCTTTGAAAGAATCGTTGATTTCGGTATTGAGACAAAGATTGATTACAAAGAACTGAATGATATTTTCGACTTAATATACCAGGCGTCCATAGAAAAGAGGTCGGTTTCGATAAAGTATTTCACGATGGAAAATAAGAAGATTACCGAAAGGGTCATAGATCCTTATGCATTTAAGCTCTGGTTTGGAATATGGTATCTGGTGGGATACTGCCATTTGAGGGGGGAAGTCCGGACTTTCAGGGTTGACAGGATCAGGGAAGTTGGAATGCCGGACAAGAAATTTATAGTGGCTGACGGGTTCGATCTCGACAAGTTTTTCGAAGGCAGCTGGGGAATTGTTAAAGGCAAGAAATGCAGGGTTAAATTAAAATTCAGTTCTGAAATTGCTGATTTTGTAGGCGAGATCAACTGGCATCCATCCCAAAAACTTGCTAAAAATGTTGACGGCACACTGCTGGCAGAATTTGAAGTCATGGGGCTAAATGAAATAAAAATATGGATACTTGGTTTTGGAAAAGATGTTGAAGTGCTTGAACCTGTAGAGCTCAGGAAAAATATGAGAGAAATAATTTGTGGAATGCAGGGCATATATCAAGGCATCGATAATAGAATAAAACACTAACTCCTAATTAAATTCTAAACATTCTATTTTTTTATGACAGATAGTTGTCACAAAGCTTCTATAAAATACTCCTATAAAG
>CAZFFH010000085.1:0-4387 GCA_964518375.1 uncultured Actinomycetota bacterium | reverse complement strand
AAAAAAGGAGATAAACATGGAAGCTAAAATAATGAATTTCATTTCAAGCTTAAAGTTTGGTGAAATACAAGAGTTTAAAAATATTACGGTAATTCCAATTTTTAATGAGATTTCCGGTGGGCCAGGATATATTACCATGCAGGAAGCTATGAGCAGGAATTTTATTAAAATTGGTGAAATAGGCACAGGTGGAACGGTACCGGAACTCATAGCTGAGAATATTGGTGATGTTTCAGTACTGCTGCTTGATGGAGAGGAACTGGTTGGTGCAAAACAAAACAGGGTTCTTAATACAACAATTCTGGTTGGTGCCAGTTCCAAAGTGACCATACCTGTAAGCTGCGTTGAAGCACACAGATGGTCTTCTGTATCAGAGCATTTTTCCAATTCGAGTTCTATGCTTAACTATGGCATAAGAAAGGAAAAATCATTTGATGTCAGCAATTCACTCAGGTCTTCGGGCGCGTACAGGTCAAACCAGGGAAAAGTCTGGAATCAAATAGATGAAATGGCTTTGGACCTTAAAGTAAAATCAGGTACAGGTGCCATGAAAGATGTTTTTAATTCTGTTGAAGAACAGCTGGAAGAATACATAAAGAATTTTCATATTATGCCGGAGCAAAAAGGGTTATTTGTATTTATTGATGGGAAAATTGCAGGCTTTGATGTTTTATCCCTGAGTTCTACTTACGGCAAGATACATTCCAAGCTTATTAAAAGTTATTCCATGGATGCAATAAGATCAGATTCTGCAAGAAGAGAAATGGCCGGTCCTGGTAGAAATAGAAATGCTGGTATGGAGTCTCCGGGTATTTCTCTTGAACAGGCAAAATACTTTATTGAAGAAATAAAAGGATGTAATGAAACGAAATTCAAATCTGCAGGTCTTGGATATGATTATAGGTACGAAGGTGAATTCTGCGTTGGTTCCGCCCTGCTTGTAGAAGGATATGCAATACACATGGCATTTTTTAAAAACTCGAAAACTGACAAAATTGGCAACATTTCAAGTTATAGAGACAGGATGAGAAATAAGGTTTAACAAGATAAAACTGTGCTTATTCTCGTACCTTCTCCTGCAACACTGCTGATATGAATGCTGCCTTTATGCTTTTTAATGATTTCATTTGTTATGGCAAGGCCAAGCCCGCTGCCCCTGATGTCTGAGCTTTCAATTAACACTTCTATTGGTATGATACCTTGCTTGAATCCGGATTATATATGGAGTCATCTTTCCCAGGTTCCCTGCATCGCATTGCCGCAGATTCTCTTAAAGCATAGGCAGACATAAACTCAGCCATATAGACTATCCTATTTTTTTGCTATCCTGAATAGCGATTTTATAGACCTGATTAATTTTTCACTAAGACGCATTCTTTTATTCATATAAGCATAAATGGTAAGAGATAAAACTATAACTAAACCAAAGACAAACTCGGTCCAAAACCCCGAAATTCCTCCTGAAACAATTCCAGCTTCCAGGGACCCCATAATAATAGCTCCAACAAAAGTTCCGAAGATAGTTCCCACTCCGCCAAAAACTGAAGTCCCTCCTATAAAAACGGAGGCCAGTGACTTCATAAGATAGCCTTCTCCTGTTGATGGCCATAAATACAGTACTTCCAGAGTGACAAGCACGCCCACAAATGCAGCGAGGACTCCCACCTGCATAAAGACAATTGTTTTTACCTTCGCTACATTTATACCCATCATTTTTGCACTTACCGCATCGTCACCAGTATAAAGTACATGGGCACCAAACCTATGGCGATTTAAAATTAGTGCGTAAACTAGAGCAATAACAATAGCCCATACTGCCTGGGCAGGAACTACGCCTCCTATCCTTCCAACCAGTGCTTTGTATAAAATCGTTCCCTGTGTATCTACCAGGGACAATCCTTTTCCCCCGCTTGCTATATAAACAAGTCCCCTCCACAGAAACATCATTCCTATGGTTAATATCAATGAGGGAATTCCCACTCTTACTATCAGAACACTGTTTATAAATCCGGCAAATACACCTACAGCCAGACAAATAACAAAAGCTAAATAGATATTGTTTGTGTTGTTAAACACAGCCGAAAACACCCAGGCACAAAACCCCATTACTGAAGGAAAGGAAAGATCAATCTCTCCTAAAATAACAACTGGTGTTAACGATAAAGCTAAAATAGCCGAAAAAGGAATGGTTGACATAAAAGCATAATAGATCCTATAGCTAAGAAAAGTTCTAGGATTTCCAATAATAAATATTACAAATACAACTACTAACACTCCCAATATACTCAACTGTAATTTAGATTCACTCATTTTTAGTTTAATTTTTTCTAGCATTTTTACTGTTCCTCTTTTAGTTCCAGTTTTTTAAACTTTCTTCCGCATTAAGTTCTCTACTCAGACAGTTTAATTTAAAGTTTACAGCACACTATTTATATTATAAATTTGCCCTGGTGTAATTTCTTACAACCAAGGCAAATTCCAACATATCCTACAGCCAAGCTTACTCTTTACCACCATTTTAAGCTAATGCTCCATGTTTGGCTACATATTCTAACTTCCCAACGAGCTCATCCAGTGACAAATCTTTCTTTCGAAATTCTCCTATGGTATTTCCGCGATCTAAAATAACAAATCTATCGGCCACTGAATAAACATGGTAAATACTATGGGTTATAAAAATACAAGATTTACCTTGCTCTTTTACCCATCTGACAAAGTCCAATACTTTATTGGTTTCAGAAAGTGAAAGATTGTTGGTAGGTTCATCTAAGATAATTAGTTGCGCATCAAAATAAAGAGCCCTGGCTATCGCTATTCCCTGTTTTTCTCCACCGGATAAACCCATAACACCCAGATTGGGGATAAGGCCTTCCTGGGTAAATCCAATCATTTTCTTTAGCAGTTTAATTGCTTCTTTTTGTGATTCACCTATTTTGATAAACCCTGTCCGCCCATAGGTTAATTCTCTTCCCATAAAAAGATTTCGCCAGATGTTCTGCTTTTCAGCCAGAGCTCTGTCTTGAAAAACAGTTTCAATTCCCATATTGCGCGAATTTTCAACAGTATGCCTCTTTACTTCCTCATCCTTCCAGTAAATCTTCCCCTCATCCTGTTTTTCTACTCCAGTCAATACTTTAATCAGGGTAGACTTACCAGCTCCATTATCTCCTATCAGTCCTACAATTTCATTTCTTCCAATTGTAAAATCCACCCTATTTAACGCAGTAACTGCCCCATAGGATTTATGTATATTTAACATTTTTACCAAAGGCGAATCTACTAATAGAGTTGGAGAAATTACTGCGTTATCTCTCATAGGTTATCTAATCCCTTCCTTTGCCAAGCCTGCAAGAGCATCTACATTTTTTGCATTTACAAAACCGCTTCCGGTATCAATATTAAGACCTGAAAAATAGTATGTCTTGGTCAGGCAAATCTGTAGAATCGGTAGATATCCCTGCAAGAATGGCTGCTGGTCAAGTACAAGTCCCAGGTATCCGGATTTAATAGCATCAACTGAAGCTGCTGATAGATCAAAACCGGCAACTTTTATTGCACCTGGTTCTACATTTGCTGCTTTCAAATATGTTTGCGCTGTTGCAGTAACCGCACCATGGTCAGTTATTATTAATTTAACATCTGGATTTGCAGATATATATCCAGTTATCACCGGAGTACCCAGAGTTGGATCTGCATTTATTTCATTGGAAATTTCCAGGTAATCAACTGTCAGTCCTGCCTCTTCAAGAGCATCTACACAACCCTTTGACCTCAGCCCACGGGTTTCTTGTGCCAAAAGACCATAAACTAAAGCTTTGTCTCCTGCTTTTAGGCCAAATTCTAATACACTCTGCTTGCCTAAAAGCACTCCTGCAGAGTAGTTGGAGGCGCCAACATAACCAAAACCATTAGCGCCATACTTTGCTTGAATGCCTGGAAGTTCAGTATTCTGGCTGGTTACTATAATTCCTGCTGCTTCAGCCTGATCTACCAGTGGTGCAAATGCAACTTCGCCCGGGTGTCCCATGATACAAATACCATCAGGTGCTGCTGCAATAGCTTCTTTAAACTGTGAAATCATTTTTTCAACGTTCCAATCAGAATAAAGATAGGTTACAGTTGGTCCCAAAGCATCTTCTGCAGCTTTTGCTCCAGCGGCAACAACACTTCCAAATGGACAGCCTTCAGGTCCACCAGTGAAAAACCATATGGTTATTCCTTCAAATGGTTTCCCTGTTGTTGCTGCGGCGGTTTCAGCTGCTGCAGTGGTTTCAGCTGCTGTTGTGGTTTTGCAACCTGCTAATGAAAAAGCTGCCACCATTGAAACAATTAATACCAGAACTCCTACCCATAATAATGATTTTTTCATTATTACTACACTCCTTTC
>CAZFFH010000084.1:2352-5568 GCA_964518375.1 uncultured Actinomycetota bacterium | reverse complement strand
TTATCTGTAAAGTATCCACAGGCGCAGCCCACTGCCTGACCCGAAAGGGTTAGAATAATGAAAATGGTAATTAAAATTTGAAATTTCTTCATTTAATTATCAGACTTTTCTAATATGAATTGCCTCTAAGTTCAATTGTTGTAATATATATTATTTTTTCTTTATCGCAAATTTCATAAAATAGTCTAAAGTTTCCAATTCTATAACGCCATGTATCCGGTTTATATGCTTTTAATTTTTTAATGTTTTTACCAAAATAAGGATTATTTTTTAATTGAGGATATATGGTATTTAATATTTTACTATATGTTTTTATTTTCTCAGGCTCATCAAGTTTTTTAAAATCTTTTAAAAATTGATCTGTTTCAAATATTTTAAACAAATCTGCCCCTTTTATTAGCTGCATCTGAACTGCCATTATTTAATCTTTCCATTAAATTAGAATTACCTAAAATATCTCTCATTTCATGTTCATCTGCTAATTCAATCTGTTCAATATAGTTTATAACTGCTGTCTCAATAAAATTAGAAATATTTCTGTTTTCACATTTTGCATACTCTTTTAATTTTTCATAAAGATTATTTTCTATGCGTAAAGTTACTGTTCTGGACATATGAATCTCCTTGAATACATTATATATTATAATTACTACATTGTATTCATTTATATATACAATGTCAACTAAACTTCCTTCCGGTTTAAACTAACCTACTGAAATAAGGCAATGTCTGCATTTACGGTAAGACTTCAAGGAGCACCATGGCGGGCAGTCTGTGGATTGTTGAGGGGACCAGCCAAATATCATGAGTGGTGTAAACGATAATCAAAATATTGCTTGAAATATTCCTGTTAGCAACGAGCTCATTCATAGATAAATTATTAATATAACTTTAAAAAATTAATCTTGCCCAGAAGTATTGAAATAAGTATGAGGTTGTAGACAGCATGCAGGAAAAACGCGGTAAAAATGGATTTTGTTTTTTCATATATATAAGCCAGCAGCCAGCCAAATATCATGAGTGGTATAAAGCTGTATAGCTCAAGGTGCGCCAAAGAAAATAAAAAAGAAGATAGAAACAGTGCAACCGGCACACCGAAATTCTTTCTAAAAGCAGGATATAGAAATCCCCTGAAATAGATTTCTTCACAAAAAGGCGCCACCACTGCAGTAACGATAATCAAAATATTGCTTGAAATATTCCTGTTGGCAACGAGCTCATCTATTTTGCTGGGAGGCGCTTCAATCCCAAAAATTGATTTCAAAGCAAAAATATAAAGAAAGCTTATGAGAAAAATAAAAAGCAGTGAAATAAATGTATACCAAATTGTTTTTAATATGCTGTAATATTTAAAACCCAGATCCTTTATTGACGCTCCTCGCCAGTAAATTGCAAAAAACCAGACAACACCAAGCATCAGAAGGGTTTGTATAGCATAAAAAATGGAGAAGCTTAAATTGCTTATGTTTGAACTATTGAGGTTGATAAGCTGTTTTTCAGTCAACATGCTGAGAAGTTTTTGGCTGCCAAAATAAATTCCAACAAGAACAGCAATCAAGAAGATTATTGAAATCAGGCTGTCGAGTGAATTCCATTTGATATTAGGTTCTTGCTGCTCATCCCGTGCATCAATCATTAGATTCTATCATTTTTTTAAAATCTTCTTCTGAAATTGTCCTGATTTCATATTTTTGTGCATCATCGAGTTTGCTGCCGGGCTCTTCCCCGACCAGGACCATGTCTGTATTTTTGCTGACACTTGAAACTACCCTGCCGCCAAATTTTTCAATAATTTCCTTTGCACCATCCCGGGTAAAGGATGATAATTTCCCCGTTAAGACAAATATTTTCCCTGTAAAAGCAGCCTTTTTGGATATATTTTTAATTTCCGAGTCGAAATTAACCTTAGCTGATTTAAGTTTTTCAATAATTTTTAAATTTTGATCCTGCTTGAAAAAAGTAGTAATACTTTCTGCAATACGAGGCCCGATCTCGTATATCTTGCTTAAGTCTTCAAACGAAGCATGGATAAGGTCATCAAGGTTTACGTAGTTTGAAGACAGGATATCAGCAATGTGAGAGCCTACAAATCTTATCCCCATCGCAAAGAGGAGGCGGGTAAGAGGTTTGGACTTACTGACATCAATGGCAGCAAGCAGGTTGTTGGTGGATTTTTCCTTAAAGTTTTCGACCTTAGTAATATCTTCATATTTAAGATAATAAATATCTGCTGAATCCTTTATTATGTTCTTGTTCAGGAGTTTTTCCACAACTGCAGGGCCCAGACCGTCTATGTCCATAGCTGACTTTGATGCAAAATGGACAATCCTTTCAAACTGCTGGGCGGGGCACGCAAGTGAGGTACACCTGATTGCAACTTCACCTTCGGGTCTTTCCACATCCGACCCGCAAACAGGACATCTGGCCGGCATTTTAAATTCCCTCTCTGTGCCATTGCGGCGCTCTTTTATCGACATTATAATTTCAGGTATTATTTCCCCCGCTTTGTGAACCAAAACCCAGTCCCCTATCCTGACATCCTTGCGATTGAGCTCATCTTCATTGTGCAGTGTTGCATGAGAAACTGTTGAGCCTGATATGCGAACAGGTTTCAGGACCGCAACCGGGGTGAGAGTGCCTGTGCGGCCAACATTTACGGTGATGTCGGTGACTTTTGTTGTCTGCTGCTCAGGCGGATATTTGAATGCGGCGGCCCAACGAGGATTTTTTGATGTCTGGCCAAGACGCTGCTGAAAAATAAACTTATTTACTTTTATCACAATACCATCAGTTTCATATTGCAGGTCCCGGCGCCTATCGCGCCAGTTCTCAATATATTCCTTTATCTGCTCAAATCCTGTTGCTTTTCTTATGTTGGGATTTACTCTCAAGCCAATATCTATGAGGAATGAAAGTAGATCAAACTGATTGTCTATATTCAGGTTGGGGTTAGTCGCAGCGCCATAAAGAAATATGTTTAATTTTCTTTGGGCAGTCATTTTAGGGTCAATCTGGCGAAGCGAGCCTGCTGCAGCATTGCGGGGATTGGCAAATGTCGCCAATCCCTCTTCTTCACGCTGCATATTTATTTTCCCAAACTCATCCTTTGCAAGATAAACTTCGCCCCGGACTTCAAGGCGGGGTGGGATTATCGGCTTTAGGAGCTTTAAGGGGATGGTTTTTATGGTTCTTAAATTTTGGGTGATATCTTCACCA
>CAZFFH010000084.1:0-2252 GCA_964518375.1 uncultured Actinomycetota bacterium | reverse complement strand
GAGCTTTAAGGGGATGGTTTTTATGGTTCTTAAATTTTGGGTGATATCTTCACCAATTATTCCATCTCCACGGGTAGCTCCGCTTGCAAAGCGTCCATCTTCATAAACAAGCGCCACTGCAGACCCGTCAATTTTAAGCTCGCATACAAATTCAACCTCATTTTCGGGCAGGCCCAGATCCTTGTAAACCCTTTCAAGAAAATCTTTCAGCTCATCATAGTCGAAGGCATCCTGGAGGCTTAACATTTTTTCACCATGCTCAACTGTTTTAAATCCACCCTCGAGAGTGGCTCCGATGCGCTGTGTAGGCGAATCATCAGTGATAAGTTCCGGGAATTTTCCCTCCAGGATCTGAAGGTTTTTCATGAGCCTGTCATAGTCAGCGTCACTGATTATGGGGGCATCTTTAATATAGTAGTAATAATTGTGCTTATTTAGTTCTTCTTTGAGCTCATTTGTAAAGCTCTGGGCATCTTTTCTATCAGCAACTTTACTTGTGTCAGTGGCCAGCAGCTTCTCTAATATTTTATTCTCTTCCATTTTTTACGAATTACTATAAATAAATGTAATTAATAAAGAAAGCTAAACCTTCTTAGCTTCTTCTATAACCTTTATATAAATTTCTTCTTTTAATCTAAAACCAGATTCTAAAAGTTCGTTTAAGATGTTTAAAAAGTCATCAAAGGTAATCTCTTTTAACTTTAAATTTTTTAAAAGAACATATAAGGTACCTTTTGGAACAAGTCCTATTATCCTGGCAGCAGAACGGCCTAATGTTTCGTCAATTAATACTTCATCTATTTTTAATTTCTTAGCCAGCGATAAAGTTGATAATTCTCCAAGTTCAAGTTCAAGGCTTGTTTCTAGCAGTTTTTCAACTTTCATTACTTCAATAAAACCGACTTCTATTTCTCTTTCTATCAATAATTCATCTTGTTGTTTTAATTTTTTACCTTCATCAACTATTTCTATTTTTACTTCTTGCGAAATAATAATTTTGCCAAACAAAGACTTTAAAAGACTGTATTTTTTAATTTTAGCAAGATAAATAAGTGGGGTTGCATTGGACACTATTTTATTCATTTGCTGCCTTCAAATCATCCCTTAAATCCTCAATAGTATAGGGGAAGTAAGTTTTTCTCTTTTTAGATTCTTCTATTACTTCCCAAAGGGACAACTTGGAAATTTTTGCAACCTGTCTCAGCGTTAATTTCCCTTCCTGATATTCTTCTAAAGATTTTTTTATAAGCCAATCCTTTGCAGACTGTTCAAGAAATCTTCTTAAGACTGTAGATCTATCCATTCCTTCCTTTTGGGCTATTTCATCTATTAACTTTGCAAGATTATCATTAACTCTTGTAGTTATTGTAACCGGCATTTTATACCTCCGTATTAAATTTATTCATTTTAATACAAAAATATAACAAATCAAATCTTAAAAAGCAAATTGTTATAAATTTGCATAGTTGCATGAAACTCAAATTTGTAATTATTTATAGTCTTTGTTTAAAAAATATCTTTCAGGTTCACTTTCAGGCCGGTAAAAATATATGAAGCCGCAACCTCATTTTTTTTATATGTTTCATTTTTAACAATATCATTTTGCTCAAAAAAATATATTGTAATTTCTCTGTTTAAAGGATTAACAATCCAGTATTCTTTTACGCCCGCAGACATGTATAAATCAAGTTTTTTTATAGTATCTTTGCTTCGTGTTGACTCAGAAATAATTTCAACAACCAGTGTTGGAATACCAGTATAATAATCTTTATCATTTAGATTTTCTTCAAGATCGCAAATAACCACAAGGTCTGGCTCTACGACATTTATATTATCATGGCCTCTTTTTAGTGTAATGTCATACGGCGCAAGCATGGGCTTGCATTTCTTGCCCTTAAACCAGTTATAAAATAGGATATGCAGTTCTCCAAGTGCTTTCTGATGAATCGTTTTGGGGGATGTAAGAAGATAAACTTCACCATCAATATATTCATATCTTTTTTCATTACCTTCGGTTAACGCAAGAAATTCTTCATACGAAACTGTCCTTGGTTCATAATCAAATGCTTCTGCCCTTTCTCTTACCAGGCCGTCATAATTGATTTTTGTATTATTTTCCCGGTATTCTTCATACGTGCAAAGAAGGGCAATTTTTCTGCCATTGCTGGCAATGATTATATTTTCTTTTTTACAGTCTCTTAAGTATTTCCCAAGATTATTTTTAAGATCTGTAGCATTTACTATCATTATTG
>CAZFFH010000083.1:2163-5576 GCA_964518375.1 uncultured Actinomycetota bacterium | reverse complement strand
AAATTTCAAAGCTTCGTTAGGACAATTTTTTACACAAACCGGAATGTCTTCATCAACACATAAATCACATTTGGATGCAGCTTTGCCTGCAGAATAATCTCTCTTTATAACACCGTACGGACAAACCATTATACAACTCCAGCACCCGACACATTTGTCTTCACTGCATGTAACAACACCCGTGTTATCGTTTTTGCACATTGCCCCCGAAATGCATGCTTCTGCACATGGAGCATCTGCGCAGTGACGGCACTGTATTGCAAAAGAGTTGTGGCCAATTTCTTCAACCAGGACCCTGGAGATTATGTCAGGCTGTTCTTTTTTAAAAGCCTTTATTATTTTTTTGCTTTTAGAATGCTTTACCTGGCAATAGATTTCACATAACCTGCATCCTATACAAAATTCTTCTTTTATATATATTTTTTTCATAAATACATTCTCATATATTAATTTAATTAACTAATAACTTATTATATTTTTTATAATTAGTTTATAAAAATAAATGAACTATTTTATATAATTATATAAATTATTTTTATATTTTTTACTAACCTGCTTACCAGGCCTCGCCGGCATGCTTTATTCCAAGAATATCAAGCTCCCTGTTTGTAAGGCTGATCCCTCTTAAGTGTTCCCTGTTACCCCTTAAGCTTTCAACAGCGTTTATGCCGGCACCACCAAGCATTTCTTTTACTTCCAGCGACCAGGCTCTCAGCAGCCCGATAAGACGCCTGGTTCCAATTTCCGGATTTAGCCTTTTGGTCAGGTAAGGGTCCTGTGTTGCAATGCCCCAGTTGCATTTTCCCGTATAGCATTTCTGGCACAAGTGACAGCCCATTGCGACAAGAGCCGCTGTTGCAATATATACTGCATCAGCACCGAGAGCAATAGCTTTAATTACATCAGAGCTTGACCTTATGCTTCCGCCAACAATTATTGAAGCCTTGTGTCTGATGCCTTCTTCCCTCAGTCTTGAGTCTACCGCTGCCAGGGCAAGTTCAATTGGAATTCCAACATTATCCCTTATAACCTGGGGTGCAGCGCCGGTTCCTCCCCTAAAGCCATCAATTGAAATGAAATCTGCGCCTGCCCTTACAATACCGCTGGCTATAGGAGCAATGTTATGAACGGCAGAAACCTTAACACCAACAGGTTTGCTGTAATCCGTAGCTTCTTTTAAGGCATAGATCAGCTGCGACAGATCCTCTATTGAATAAATATCGTGATGTGGTGCAGGCGATATTGCATCCGTGCCTTCAGGGATCATCCTGGTCCTGGAAACATCCTCAGTAACTTTCTCGCCGGGAAGATGGCCGCCTATTCCAGGCTTTGCGCCCTGGCCAATCTTTATTTCAATTGCTGCAGCCTTGTTTAAATAATCCTTATCCACACCATACCTTCCTGAAGCAACCTGCACGATTGTATTGCCGGCATACTTGTCTAGGTCCCTGTGGAGACCGCCCTCTCCTGTATTATAGTAAGTTCCGAAAGATGAAGCTGCTGCTGCCAGGGAATTGCATGCGTTAAAGCTAATTGACCCATAAGACATTGCAGAAAACATTATCGGGGTTGAAAGCTCAAGCTGCGGCGGAAGTTTTTTCATAAGCTTAAAGTTAGGTCCGCTCTTTTTTATTTCAATCCGGGAAGGTTTTGTCCCTATGAAAGTCTTTATTTCCATCGGCTCCCTCAGTGGGTCAATGGATGGATTTGTAACCTGGGCCGCATTCAGGAGAATATGATCCCAGTATACTGTATGAGGCTTGTCTGAACCCATGGCAGTAAGAATTACCCCGCCTGATTCGGCCTGTTTGTATATATTCTTTAAATGGTTTGCGGACCAGTTGAAATTTTCCCTGAATTCAGCGTCCCTTTTTTTAATTTTAATTGCGCCGGTCGGACAAAGGGGTTCACATCTGTGACATCCAACGCAGTTCATACTTTCACTGTATACGGCAGCATCATCCTTGTCATATTCATGAACATCATTTGAGCACTGGCCCACGCAGACTTCGCACGCAATGCATTTTTGCAAGTCTCTCTGGATCTCAAATTCTGACTGATTTAATTTTAATGCCATAATTAAGCTACTTTCCTTTTGATTCTTCCAATAACAGGGACTCCACCTTCAGGGTGCCACAGAATATCAGGTAACGGGCAAACTTTCCTTATTGCAGACTCTTCACTTGAAATATAAAGTAAATCGTCTTTTCTTGCAGCAACCATGGGCCTTAATTTGATTCTGTCATTTAATGCATACATAAAGTCATTATGGCCCACGATTATACTAAAAGGTCCGTTTATTAAAGCTCCTCCATACAATATTCTCAAAGCTTTTGCCAGCTCCTTTTGCTGCTGTGGCATACGTTCTATCTGCTCCCACAAAGGAGCCGCTAAAATCATATTAATCAGATCGAGGTCAATCTCTCTCTTCCTGGCAAGCAAATCAAAAAGGTATGCTATAACTTCGGTGTCAGTTGAAAGGGTACATTTGTATCCAAAGCTTCCCACAAATCGCTGATTTCTTCCATATGAAGAAATTTCCCCATTATGAACCACGGACCAGTTCAGAAGCCCGAAAGGATGAGCCCCACCCCACCAGCCCACACTGTTAGTGGGAAACCTGCCATGAGAGGTCCATATATGGCCCTTATAATCATCAATCTTAAAAAACTCACCAATATCTTCAGGAAATCCTACACCTTTGAATATTCCCATGTTTTTACCGCTTGAAATTATATAGGCTCCTCGCACCCGGCTGTTAACTCTCATAACAAGTTCAGCAATATTGTTTTCTTCAACAGCTGCCAGGCTCTTTTTTCCCATTGTCCCGGCCACATTTTTATATTTGAGAAAATACCTGAATATTATTGGCGGATTCTTAACTGAAGGTATTTTTTTTGTTGGTATTTCCTCGCCCAATAAAACTTTAAAAAAAGATTTAAGAATATCTTCAGTCTCTTTCCTGGCAGTAATATCATCATAGATTACATGAAAGGCCCAGTCATCAGCGTAATCAGGATAAATTCCATAAGCTGCAAATCCACCGCCAAGACCGTTTGAACGGTCATGCATCATTGTTATGCCTTCAATTACGGCAGCACCGCCCAGTGGAATGCCGCTTTCGTTAGCTATGCCAAAAATAGCGCATCCGGAAGGCACCCTCCATTCAGGATAATCTTCTTTTTTATTTTTAATTTGCGGTTCCTGCATAATTTCAAGTTCGTTGGTAAGTTTCCGCGAATACATATCTTCTTTCATCAATATTTTTTACTCCCAAAAAACAAAAAAAGCCTCTCAAGACATACAATGCCTTAAAAAGGCTTCTTTACCTTTATATATGCGGCTTCTTCGCCTATTTAACTAGAAAGTAATGGTAGCATCTTTTAAAAAAATGTCAAATTTTTATAACGGCT
>CAZFFH010000083.1:0-2063 GCA_964518375.1 uncultured Actinomycetota bacterium | reverse complement strand
ATTTTTATAACGGCTGATTTTTATAACAAATTTACTTTAGGTTTATATAACAGCTTAAGTGACAACTCAGCTTCAATAAACCCAGCTTCAATAATCGTTAATGATTTTATAAAGCATAAATTTTCTTATATTCTTCCAGTGTTGCAGGCTTGTAATCTCCGGCATGCCCGGCAGTTCCAAAATCTATCATCTTGCCCTTAACGCTCTGATATACAGCTTCCCTGGCGGCGCCGAAATATCCTCTCGGGTCAAATTCTGCAGGGTTGTCTGCCAAAAACTTTCTTATTGCCCCGGTCATTGCAAGCCTTCCATCAGTGTCGACATTTATTTTCCTGACACCACGCCTAATCGCCTGTTGAATTGACTCAATAGGAACACCCATAGTTTTTTCGAGCTTTCCACCGTAAGCATTAACTATATCAATCAGGTCCTGAGGTACCGAAGAAGATCCATGCATCACTAGCGGTATTGCAGGAACTTTAGCTGCTACGGCACTAATTATATCCATCGCAAGAGTTGGTTTGGCTTTAAACTTATAAGCGCCGTGGCTGGTTCCAATAGCAAGTGCCAGCGCATCCACTCCTGTAAGTTTAATAAACTTTACAGCTTCATCGGGATTCGTTAACTTAACCTGCCCCGAACCAACTCCATCCTCTATCCCGCCAAGCGTCCCAAGCTCTCCTTCAACAGTTATTCCAAGACTGTGCGCATACTCAACAACCGATTTCGTCACTTCTACATTTTCATCAAAAGTGGTGGGGGTTTTACTGTCTTCTTTTAATGATCCATCGATCATGACAGATGTAAAACCAAGAGCAATAGCTTGCTCGCATGTCTGGCGGCTGTTGCCATGGTCAAGATGAAGCGCCATTGGTATTTCAGGGTTTTCTTCGGCTGCTGCAACTGCAAGATATTTTATATAAACCATATTGGTATATTTTATGGCCCCGCGGCTCGCCTGCAGGATAACCGGCGATTTTGTTTCTTTTGCGGCCCTCATTATTCCCTGAATCTGCTCCATATTATTTACATTATAGGCTCCGACACCATAATCACCCTTAATGGCTTCATCTAAAATTTGTTTCATTGGTACCAGTGACAATTTAACCTCCTAAATTATAGTTACTATTTATCTTTTAACTCGCTTGATAAAATTATTGCTTCAGCAATTTCTCTCATGGATTTGTTGTTATCCATGGCAAATTTTTGAATTTTCCTGAACGCTTCCTGCTCAGATAAATTTTGCTCTTTCATGAGCATGCCCTTTGCCCTTTCGATTGCTTTTCTTATGTCAAGCTCTTCTTTTATGACTTTAGTTTCAACAACAAGACGATAATTTTCAATTACTATAGCAGCCTGATCTGCAACTGTTTTTAAAATGTTAATCTCGTAATCGCTGAAACTATGAGGCATCGAAGTATAAGTATTAAGTACTCCGATAACTTTGCCTTTTACATGAAGCGGAACACTGAGCATGGACACAAGTCCTTCTTTTATTCCGATGTCCTTGAACTTATACTCTTCTGCTTCCTGGATATTTTCAATAATTGCGGGCTTGTTTTCCTGGGCAACTTTTCCTGCAATTCCCTCGCCAAGTTTAAGAGGCCTTTTATTGAGGTATTCCTTGCTCATGCTCTGGGTTGCCTTTATTGTAAGCTCCTTTTTTACCGTATCAAGCAGCATTATCGAGCAGATCTTTGAGTCCATAACTTCAGCAGTTACCGTAACAATCAATTTCAAAATATCCTCAAGATAAAGATCAGAAGTTATCGCTTCCCCAATTTTTGAAAGGGCTTCAATTATTTCCTTTGCGCTCTCTATTTTTTCATTTTTATTGTTCATTAGTTGAACTATTATACAATATAAAAAGCGTTCAAACCAATGGCTATTTACAAAATAATGTAATGCGGATAAAATTCAAAACTGCGGCGCATTCGTCTAGTGGTTAGGACATGGCCCTCTCAAGGCTAAAACAGGGGTTCAAGCCCCCTATGCGCTACCATATTAATAATTGTTTTAAAATATTAATATAGCAATTTATATGTAAGCTAATTATGGTTCGA
>CAZFFH010000082.1:3275-5627 GCA_964518375.1 uncultured Actinomycetota bacterium | reverse complement strand
CAGGGAGGATTTTTTATGAATTCTGTTGAAATTCTTGGAATCCCATCGATATCTATAGGGCTCAATAACCTTGACGATAAGGCAAGTGAAGGCGTAAAAGTCTTTAGCCAATTCAATCCCGAGAGATATTTTTACAGGAAAGTTACGATAAAAGATGACAAAGTTGTGGGAATAATTCTGGTTGGAAGCATTGAAAGAGCCGGAATTTATTGCGGGCTCATAAGTAATGAAATTGACATTTCCAGCGTTGCTGGAAATATTGCCCGGGAAGACTTCGGGATAATACAGCTGCCTGCCGGTTATAGAAAGCACCTGGTGGTTGGTGAAGGAATAGAGGTATAGGGATGGCTGGAGTTAAAACTTCATATAAAAGTTTACCTAATAGTAAAATCTATAAAATAGATTCGGACGGCTTAAATTACAGGGATTTAAATCTAAAGATAAAAGGGATGCTCGCCGTAGCAGTATGCAGCAATCAAATTCCAATCATTGAGTTAAAAAATATACTTGGCCAGCGATATATTGGGGACGGAATTAATGTAAAAGCTAAAATTAAAATTTATGGCACTCCAGGCAATGACCTTGCTGCATTTATGGATGGACCTGAAATTGAGATTTTTGGAAATGGTCAGGATGGTGTAGGCAATACAATGAATTCCGGAGAGATAATAATCCACGGTGACTGCGGTGACATATTAGGCTATTCAATGAGAGGGGGCCAGATCTATATCAAAGGAAATGTAGGTTACAGGAGCGGAATTCACATGAAATCTTACCTTGAGAAGGTGCCTGCAATAATCATTGGAGGAAAAGCCGGAAACTTTCTTGGAGAATATATGGCTGGTGGAATCATAATAGTCCTGGGTATTCGTGATGCAAACAATAAAACCAATCAAATAAACGCCCGTCAGTCTATTGTAGGTGACTATGTTGGAACAGGAATGCATGGCGGGACAATCTACATAAGGGGAGAAGTGGAAGATTATAAGCTTGGCAGGGAAGTTAATAAATCTTCAATTGACATTGTAGATAGGGAAATTCTAAAGAAATATATCTTCAAATTTTGCGAATATTTTAAGTTCAGCAAAAGTGAAATCGGCAATGTTGATTTAAAGGAATTTATAAAACTGACACCTCACTCACATCGCCCCTATGGTAAGCTCTACGCTTATTAGATAACAGAAAAGCTTGCTTTGCATTATTTATTTCAAAATTTTTCTATCTGAATATTTACTGAATATAAAAAAAAGATTAAAATCACCTGTGTCTTACTATTTTTGAATCTTATTTTTTAATTATTAAAATGGAAAGAAACTTAAAATGAATGATTTTAACTTAAAAATTGGAATGCTTGGTGAAGCCAGGACAAAAGTCGCTTACGAGAATACTGCTATCAAATACGGCAGCGGAACTGTCAGTGTTTTTGCAACACCAGCTATGATTGGCCTCATGGAGAAGGCTTCAATCAGTTCAGTTGACAGCTACTTGCCCAAAGGGTATGCAACAGTCGGGACCAAAGTTGAAATAAAACATATAGCTGCAACGCCTATAGATATGGAAGTTGTTGCGCGGTCAGAGCTTCTGGAAATAGATGGGCTTAAATTGAAGTTCAAAATAGAAGCTTATGATGACAGGGAGAAAATCGGAGAGGGGACCCATACCAGGTATATAATTAAATTGGATGATTTCATTAAAAAGGTTGAAAGTAAAAAGAATTCATAGATTTGTATTATTCTATGATTTTTTTACCTGATTTTAGGTGTGAAGAGATCTTTTACATTGGCCTCTTTCCGGAATTGAAAATTCTTTGATAGTTTAATCGACCTGTTTAACTGTTTTGGAACCATTATTAAAATTAAGATTATAGCCAGTGCAATATAAATCAAAAGGTCATGGTAATAAATCATAGGGTAATAAATTCCAAGGAAAATTGTTACAGTGGCTATTCCCAAGATAACTCCCCAGATCATATTTCTTAATACATACAATCCGAATAGTATCCCTATTGCAAAGGATGGAATTGCCAGTGGATGAACTGCAAGCAGGAAGCCAAGCATTGCAGCAATACCTTTACCTCCTGAAAATTTAAGATAAGGGGAATAATTATGGCCGGCAATACAGGCGCATCCTGCAATTAAAGCAAGAATCCAATTTTTAGTAAATTTAAAAACGAGGAAAAATGAAAAGTAGCCCTTTGAGACATCAAGTAAGCTACCTATGATTCCCCAGAATTTTGAAACATTAAAAATAAGGTTCCATCCCCCGGGGTTTTTATCGCCAATTTCAGTGAGTTTTTTACCACCCGCAAGTTTTCCTATTATATAGCAGAAAGGAATTGCGCCAATGAAATAG
>CAZFFH010000082.1:0-3175 GCA_964518375.1 uncultured Actinomycetota bacterium | reverse complement strand
ACCACCCGCAAGTTTTCCTATTATATAGCAGAAAGGAATTGCGCCAATGAAATAGGATACGATTATTATTCCAATATAAAAACTTATTTGCATATGTTCTATTGCTCCTATATGGTTTTTAGGTTTTTATTTAGTTTTTATAGTTCTTTAGTAAGGACATAACTTTTAAGAATGGTTCTTTGGTAATTTTGGTATCAGCCAGCCAAGGAATGAGTCTGTCGACCTTGACTGAATCAGAATTCTACCTGGACCGGTAACGTCTACAACCAGGCCTTCACCACTGAGGAAAGTTGATTTTAGGCCACCGACTCTGCGAACATTAAATCCGATACCTTCATCAAATGCTACAAAGTGACCGGTATCAACTACATATTTTTCACCTGCTCCCAATATTACTTCATGGATTGCTCCAAAGCTTGAAAGTAATAGTTTGCCAGAGCCTGATGCACGCAGCAAAATTAATCCCTCTGATGCAAAGAAAGTCTTTGCTCCACCCCATTTTGTATCAATTTCAACTGTCTGCTCACAGGCAACATAAGATCCTGACTGAACAAGCATAGGTTTTTCAAGATTTACAACAGACATGTCTCCTGGAAGAGGTGGCGCAAAGTTTATCTCTCCACCATTTGCCGAAGCCTTAAAAATATTCATGAAGAATGATTCTCCTCCAAGCATAGATCTTCCAAGAGCCTTGAAGAAGCCACCCTGCATTTTTGTTTCAATTGATATACCTTCTCCCATTGAGACCATTGCTCCTGATTCAGCGCGGATTTCTTCGTTTGCTGCAAGCCTTACATTGGCCATTGTATACGATGGCTGGTAAAGTAATCTAACGTCCATTTCTCTTCCCTTCTTTCCTAATATTTTGTATTAATATTTTATAGGTCCCCATTGATGTATTAGCAAATCTTTAATTATAATTTTATATAATTTATTATTTTTTGACA
This sequence comes from uncultured Actinomycetota bacterium, assembly GCA_964518375.1. Classification (GTDB taxonomy): domain Bacteria; phylum Actinomycetota; class Humimicrobiia; order Humimicrobiales; family Humimicrobiaceae; genus JAHILC01. The sequence goes on along the minus strand of CAZFFH010000082.1, from coordinate 2,228 downwards.
AACATAAAAAGGACAATATAAAAAGTGCAATATATTCTAAAGTCCGGTAAATTGTTTATTTCAGAAAGAATATATATGTTCCTTATGAATATATATTCTTTTTATAACCCGGACCGGGAATTTAAAATTGTGTAAATAAAAAGATTACTGTCAAAAAAACTTTATAAAATAGTGGTATAATATTGCAGAATATCGTAGACAAATAGAAAGTAAAAAAATGATAATGAAAGAATGTAAACCATGAATAAAAAATATCCTCGGAAGCATGAAGACCGTGAGCTGTTAAAAGCGCCGGATAAGGTAAAATCTGATTTTATACATACTGATCCCTGGAGGGTATTGCGTATCCAAAGCGAATTTGTTGAAGGGTTCGATGCTCTTGCGGCAGTAGGTCCCTGTATCGCGGTTTTTGGTTCAGTGAGGACTCTTCCTGAGGAATATTATTATAAGGCAGCAGAAGAGACTGCAGTCCTGCTGGCAAAAAAAGGTTTGGGTATTATTACCGGCGGCGGTCCGGGGATTATGGAGGCGGCAAATAAAGGGGCATTTGAATCAGGCGGACTATCAATTGGCTGCAACATAGAGCTTCCCCTTGAACAAGCACCAAATCCATACCAGAATATATCATTAGAGTTCAGGTATTTTTTTGTCCGAAAAATGATTTTTGTTAAATATTCAGTAGGTTATGTAATCTTCCCCGGAGGTTTTGGTACTCTTGACGAACTCTTCGAAGCTTTAACTCTGATTCAGACCGGCAAGATTGAGCATTTCCCAATTGCACTTTTTGGAAAAGATTATTGGAAAGACTTATACCAATGGATTGACGAATGCCTGCTTGAAAAATACTGCACCATAAGCCCGGAAGATAAGAATCTTTACAGTATTGTTGACAGCCCGCAGGAGGCAGTCGATTATATTACTAGTGTAATTGATAAAAACGATTACCTGTAACCATTATTTTTTATATTTTTGTATTCAAAATATATTTTTTCCAGTTTTTCTACTACTTTTTTTACATCATGCTCTTTTACCAATTCAGTAGAATTTTTCCCAAAATCTTCTCTTAATTTACTATCTTTATATAATATTCTTATTTTTTCAGACATCTCTTGCTCATCAAATGGTTTTGTTACATAACCATTTACATTATTTTTTACTAAATCAGGTATTGCCAATTTTTTTACTCCTATAATCGGTAATCCTGAAGCCATTGCTTCAAGGATTACAACACCCTGGGTTTCCATTGTACTGGCAGTAATGAAAATATCGTGTTCTTTGTAAATCTTATTTAATTTAATATGTTCTTTGCGACCAAGAAAACGAATGTTTTTTTCAAGTTCAAGTTTTTGTGTCATCAATTTTAAGCTTTTTAATGCAGGGCCATCTCCTACAATATCAAGTATTATATCATGGAATTCCTTCCTTAAAATAAAGACTGATTTTATTATTACATCAATATTCTTTTCAAAACTTATTCTTCCGACATGCAGCAATTTTGCTTTTTTACTATATTTTTCCTTTAAAGAAAATGCATCCAGTGCCAATCCATTACTTAAAAACACAACTTTAGCTTTTAATCCATTTTTTTTAAGTTCTTTTCTCATTGATTCGGAAGGAGCAGTTACTAGATCACACTTATTATAATAGTAATTTGACAATTTCCAGACAATTTTCTTTGGAAGATCTTTTTTGTTAGATTTATCAACTTTTTTATTTAGAGAAATACAAACAAGAGAGTCGGTTAAAGATGTATGATAAGTCCCAATTAATGGAATCTTATATTGTTTGGCACAATTTATTCCCATAAGTCCTAAAGGGCCAGGAGTATGAAAGTGTATAATTTCAGGTTTAAATATTTGGATACTTCTTTCTACTTTTAAAAGAACAGGAATTGCCACCCTAAAATCAGGATAGCCTATTAGCTTAAAAGAAGTGTATCTTTCTATTGAAATATTTTCATGGAATTCTCTTTCTATTATATTTTTGTAATTTGGCACATAAAGCTTTATTTTGTGGCCATTTTCGGCAAGAAGTTGTATGAAATTTAATAATGTTACTACAACACCATCTATCCTGGGATAAAAAGTGTCAGAAAAATATGCAATATTCATTGAGTTTAAATGTTAAATTTTGAGTATTTATATTTTAAAATAATTTTATTATTAAAAATAGTTTTAATTTGTGAGCAAAAAGAACTGCAATATCATTTCATTTATATTATCATGATG
>CAZFFH010000081.1:1381-5692 GCA_964518375.1 uncultured Actinomycetota bacterium | reverse complement strand
TTCAAAATATTGTTGGAAAGTGGAATAATAAGAGTAAATAAAGATGACAAAGAAGCGATAAATTGAATAAGACCTCAATTGAATCATTGGTTTTAGGAATACTGGCCGTATTATCAGGCGTTGCTTTTTTTCTTCTAATACCACGAAAACCTTTTGGTTTTAATATTTTGCAACCCATGGATGCAGTGGAGGAATTTTCTAAATTTACATTTTTCTTATTTTTAATTTTGCTGCTTGGTGTTATTACTGTAGGATCATCTATCGTAGCAATTGTATTTGGAATAAAGGACTTTAGAGGAATTTATCGAGGTGCATACATAAGCATGGGAAGGGGAATATATTTAGTTGGAGCAGCGCTGGGATCATTAAGCCTTATATTTGTTATAAGTTTTTTGGTTATTCTTTCGATCTATTAGATATTATGGTTGCTTGGTCTGGACCATGGCCGATTCTTTCAGCCCCAGGATCAGGATGACGCATACCGCCATCAATCCCAACAGGATCAACAGCGAAGGCGTGAACGAACCATCCTTGCTCTTTAATGCTTCCATACCGTAAATAAAGACCACAGACGCTTGTCCGGCCAGGTTAATCAGCCCGTTGGACGTACCTTCCGGTGCCGGGTACGTAATCTCTGCCGCATACTGATATCCCACAGGCGCCAGACTCATCAGGAAGAAGCCAAGTACAAACATGGAACCCAGCATAAGCCAGTATGAACCGGCAAATATCACTCCGACCAGCCCCGGGATGCCCATAATCATCCCCACCAGTAAGAAGATCTTGCGCTTACGCAGCCTGTCCGACAAAAGCGGAATGATGATTGCACCGATAATGCCGCCCACAAGCAACACCCCTCCCAGATTTCCAGCCTGGGAGATAGTGAAGCCTCTCGGCCGCACGATGTTTTCGACCCAGATAGAAATACCGTTGATCAAGCCCATCCCTACCAGAAAGAGCGCCATCAGGATCCAGATATCCTTCATCTTTAGCATTCTCTTCAGCCCGTCCAGCATCAGTGCGCGCGTTTCCTGGCCTGGAGGGCATGGCGGTGTGGGCGGAGCTTCGCGGGTAAATATTACAAAGAGCAGTGCAGTAGCAGCTGCTACTGCTCCGTAGATCAGCAGCATAGCCGCAATGCCATATTTTATAAACACTAGCGGTGAAAGCACCTCACCAATCGCAATGCCGATAAAGCTGGCCACTATCACGAGTCCGGAAGCTGTAGCGCGTTCCTTGAGCGGAAACCACTTGGCTGCCACCGTACTGATCGAATTCATCATGAAGGGCTGTGCCACTGCAAGGCCCAGCGTAGTGATAACCACCATAGTATAATTGGTCGCAAAAAACCCACGTAACAGAGCAGAGACGGCCATTATCCCCGCACCAATACTAACCGCCTTACGGTAACCCATGGTATCCACCATCCATGAGATCGGTATGGAGAGTGGGATATAAACGATCATAAAGGACATGGCTAAGAAACCGATTTGCAGGTCGGATACACCGTAGAACTGGGCGGCCGGCCCGGTGATTGGAGCAAAGCAGAAACACAGTGTCTGGATGGCCAGGTTGATGAGCATAAATACACCCAGTACAACCCAACGATAAGGGTATACTTTGTAATTTTCATCAGACATAATGGCGGTTCTCCTTTGTACTGTTTAACCAATATAAAGATAAAAAGTTATTCGGGAAATAATAACACAAATCGGGATGTTTGAATAATTATTAATTAGCTCTTGCGGTCCCTTTTGAATTCCTGGTTTTCTTTTTTGCAGAGTTCTGTTTATAATTCTACAAGAGCCTGGTTTTGGACATTTTAATAGTTTTTATATAGATTAATATTATGGTAAAAAAGTTAATGGGTAGTTCCGGATGGGCAATTAATTTCTCAATTCTTATTGGAATACTTGCACTGATCATGCTTGTAATTCTTTTTATTGCAGCGCTTTTTACCAGGACTCCTGAAAGCAAGGACGTTTTAAAATATTTTGACAGCACTTTCCTTATCAAGGCAACAAACTATAATAAAACAGTTCTCCTGATTTCAATTGCTGAAAGGTTTTTAACCTGGGCTTTCATGGCAGGAATAATTTATATATTCTGGAAGAATTTTTATGCCGGTACTAAAATTCCTATAATACTGGCAGCGGCTTTATTTGCACTTTTGTTTATAATTTTATTCTTAATTATCCTGCCCCTTCAATATTACAGAGAGTTTGTGGTTGATCATAGATTTGCTCTTTCTAACCAGACACTCCCCGCGTGGTTTGTTGATGTACTGAAAGACAGAGCCATATCTCTTATAATTAATACGCTGGGACTGACAACTATTTACGCTTTAATCATCTATTTACCAAGACACTGGTGGATGGCAGCGGCAGCAATATTTATTCTATTTATTATCATCGCAGTTTTTGTTTCCCCGGTAATTATAGATCCTTTATTTTATAAATTTTCCGTTCTTGAGGATAAGCAATTAACAAATGAGATAATCAAAATAACGCAAAAGGCAGGAATCAGTATAGGCAGCATACTTGTTGCAGATACAAGTAAAAAAACAAGCAGGGTTAATGCTTATTTTACAGGTGTGGGAAAAACTAAAAGGATTGTAATTTATGATAACCTCCTCAATCAATATACGAAAAAAGAAGTGCTTTCTGTTATTGCTCATGAAGTCGGCCATTGGAAATATAAACACATAGTTAAAAATATAGCTATGGGGGCAGCAGGTATAATAATTCTTTTTTTTATCATGTATTTATTTCAATCCGGGTTACAGCTTGGTGCCAGCGTAAAACTGGTGCTGATCCTTTTTATTTTATTTAGCCTGATATCTTATGTCACAATGCCTCTGCAAAACTTCGTTTCAAGATATTTTGAAGGGCAGGCTGACAAGGTTGCTGTGGAGCTGACCGCAGATCCCCAGACTCAGGTATTTATGCTGGAAAAACTTGCAAGGTCTAACTTAGCCAATGTCAAACCCAATAATATTCTCAAATATTTTATTTATTCTCATCCTCCAATAATGGAAAGAATTAACAGTATAAATCTTAACCTTAATTAGGGATACCATTATATTTCCTGAACATCAGCGGCAGTGCCAGGTTATTTGCGTGTAAGAAATCCTTATCTTTCAGCACTTCTCTGGTATTTCCATCAAAGACTATTCTCCCCCCGTTCAAGACTATTGCTCTTTCTGAAAAATCATAAGCAAGATCCAGGTCATGTGTCGCTACAATTATGGTTTTATCAAACCGCTTTAACAGTTCTTGGAAATTGTCCCTGTTTGAAGGATCGAGATTGCTTGCCGGCTCATCAAGAATAAGAATTTCAGGATCATAGGATAGCACGGTAGCAAGAGACGTGAGCTTCTTTTCTCCAAAACTCAAGAAATAAGGCATTTCATTTTCAACATTCTTAAGGTTAACTTTTGCCAGGCTTTCTTTGACCATTTCTTCAATGAATTTTATATCCTTTGCCCTTGGATCTCTTTTTTTATTCAGGTAATTAATAAGGCCAAATGCTACATCATCAAAAACGGAAGTAGAGAAAAGCTGATCGTTGGGGTCCTGGAATACAAAACCAATTTTTTCCCTGATTCCGTAAATATTCTTATCGTTTAACTCTATCCCGCATATTTTTATCCGGCCTTTTCGATGCTTGCTTTCCTGCAGGCCGGCAATGTTTAAAAGCAGGGTTGACTTTCCGGCTCCATTCGGGCCTATCAGTGAAACCTTTTCGCCCTTGGAAATAATAAAGCTGATTTCGTGCAGAACTTCCTTGAATCCTTTTGCACCCCGGTCAAAGCTGCTTATTTTCCTGGTTGAAGGATAACTAAAACTTAAATTATTTATTTCTATTGTTATTTTACTTGCCAAATTTATTTTACTTTCCAGATTAATGTATTACTTTTAAAATTTCTAAAATTTTTATTGCCAAAGCTGCTGCAAGAATAACAGACGTGATAATTATATTTGAGGCTGCAATTTTACTTTTAGTTCCAGCAAAGTGAAAGCTTCCTTCAAATCCCCTGCTTTCCATAGACTTATAAATGTTTTCAGCCCTGTCAAAAGACTTGATAAACAGGCTGCCAGCTAAAAACGAAAGTCTTTTATTTACATTTTTATATGATTTCTGGAATGTCCTGCTCTGAATTGCAAGCTGGCCAATTCTTGACTGATCCCTTATCAAAAAAAGATACCTGTACATGAAAAAAATTAATGAAATCATTATCTTTGGAAAATAAATTTCTTTCAAACCATTCAACAATTCCATGTCTGAAGTTGAAACAATAAGAGAAGCCAG
>CAZFFH010000081.1:0-1281 GCA_964518375.1 uncultured Actinomycetota bacterium | reverse complement strand
TCACAACTTCCGTAGCTTTTTCGGCAAATCCTAATCTTTCGGCTATTTTTTCCAACCCATCAGGAAAAGTTGAAGCAAAAGGTGATAAAAAAGTTGCTATCAGCAGCGAAATTACAATTGTCGTAATTACTACAATTATTGTGTTCCTGTCAGAGAACTTACCTTTTACCATTATTATGCCTCCCTTTCGAAAATATTTTCCCTTGTTAATATAAGGTCGGGCCTGACTCTTGCAATGAATGCAATAATTGCAGTAGTTATTAAAGCTTCGCCAACCCCTATCACCATATGTACCAATACCATAGCTTTTAAGGTTACTCCCATCGCATATGTGCCTGAGACCCCTAGTTCAAGGGCTGCAAAGAAAGATGCAAAAACAACTGAAAACCAGGAAGCAACTGCGGTTGCAACATAAAACATTACTTTTGATTTTGAGATTCTTTTAAGCAGAATATAAATAAGAAATGCGCTCAATGCTCCGCAAATGGCCATATTAAAGACATTAGCGCCAATTGCGATCACACCACCATCCATGAAAACCAGCGCCTGCACTATTAAGACTACGGTAAGTACCAGCACTCCTGCATAAGGGCCAAGAGTTATGACAACAAGTGCGCCTCCAAGAAGATGGCCCGAGGTTCCGCCAGGTATTGTGAAATTTATCATTTGGAGTGCAAAAATCAGAGCCGCCATCATTCCCATCAATACTATTACTTTTGATTTAAATATTTTCTTTATTTTGTAAATTGATGCTGCAACACCCCCTGCAGATATTACTCCTGTCGTTATAGCTGTTTTCAGATCAATAAAACCGTCCGGGATATGCATACTTTCTCCTCCTAAAATAATAGATGCCTGACTATTCAGTAAATTGCAAAGTTATTAATTATTAACGTGTTATAGCCCTAAAGTATTATAGTGTTATTAATTTTAAAAAAGTAACACGTTATTTAAAAAGATTCAAGTAGTTTTCCAGATTTTTTTTAAGAAATTCTTTGCATTTGACTTAATATGTCAAACTCTATTAATATAGCCGATAAGCAGTTATTATAAGTAGCATGAGTTGGAAATTGGATGGCTTAGAAATTGGGTGGGCCTAATGATAAACTGTTCTAATTGTTTTTTCTGGTTTATTTAAAGTTTTTATAGAACTTTGGCAAAAAATAAAACGATGGCAAAAAAAGAAGATAGCTCTCTCTTGAGATTCGGAGTCTCAATAGAGGAAACCCTTTTAAAAAGATTCGATTCTTTTATTTCCGGCAATAACTACAAAAACCGGTC
>CAZFFH010000080.1:0-5856 GCA_964518375.1 uncultured Actinomycetota bacterium | reverse complement strand
AGACTAAATTATAAAGATGGAATAAAAGAAATTTTAAATCTACAACCAAAGGAATCAAAAGCTAAACCGGTAATGCTGGTTAATAACAAATTCAGATATTATTTTTCTTGCTTTTATCTTCAGTTAATTCCAGGCTATCCCCACCTGAAATACCATAAGTTCTGCCTTTCCAGCTTACACCTGTGCCAAATTTTGATTGGATATAAGAATTTGCAGCAATAAGTGCTATGTAAGTCACGGAAATTGGGGTTAATAGAATATCTAAAATTCTGCTTTTAAACTTTAACGATAATACAATTTTAATCCCAAGTATTATAAAAATCTGGATAATATTTAAAGTTACAATTACTCCTGTCCAGTTAAAAATAAAAATTCCTGTTGGAAGCAAAATAAATGGAACCAGGAATAATAATGAAATAAAAAAAACTGCAATACTCTCCATTGAAAAACTGCCAAAAGCTGCATAAATAAATCTTGAGAAACCTTTTATGACTTCATCCAGGTTGGTAAACATCCTGCAGAAAATACTGCTGCTTCCATCAAAAACCATAATCTTGAAACCATATCTTTTTACCTGTTTGGAAATATGAATATCTTCAAGAATTTCATCTTTAACTGATTCAAATCCACCAATTTTTTCATAGACCTGTCTTTTAAATAGGAAAAATTGTCCAATTCCTGTGCTGAAAAATGGGCTTTTTGTATGCCTGACAAGAATCAGCGGCATGAAGCTCAAAATTGCAAAATGAATAAAAGATACGGTCATTCTCTCATGAAAAGTAACAGCAATCTCTCTTGGATATACTGAAACAGTATCAACATTATTCCTGAGAAGCGCTGCAAATGAACCGGAAATTGAATTAGAAAAATGCAGAGTATCGGCATCGGTAAAGACAAAATATTCACCTTTTGCAATTTTAGAGAGCTGATGACACGCAAAACATTTTCCCTTCCAGCCTATTGGGAGTGGCGTTCCCTGTACAAGTTTTATCCTGCTGTCCTTTTGTGCAAGCTCCCGGACAATCTGGCCGGTAGCATCAGTTGAGTTGTCATCCAGCACCAGTATTTCCAGATTCTTATAATCCTGCTTGGTCATTGAAACAAGAATTCTTTTAATATTTTTCTCCTCATTTCTTGCAGGAATCAAGACTGATATTAATGGTGGTGATTTTAAAATATACTCTGGCAGTTTTAAGTTATTTATATTTTTAAATAAAATAATATTAATAATAAAATTTATTAATATTATGGCAAGAGCTATGGTAATAAAATATTGATAATATAATAAAAACATTTTTCTATTGTTTCTTTTTATCTATGAAACCTGCTGCCAGGTTATAACACCTATTATCATCTCTGCCATCACATGCCATAACGGCACTGCTGCCCATCCAATTATTTATACAATCATAATGTATGTATTAAAATTTTGCAAGGCAAATTTTATTTTTTTAAGTATTTTTAAATAATTTGGTAATTTAAATATTATGGGTAGGATATTTAAGCTGGATGTTATTCAAGAAGCAACCTGATACTTTTTTTAGCTAACTCATCCCAGTGTGCTCCCTGAGGATTGATAAGACCTTGTATTAGCAAACCTATAGTTATTGCAAAGAGTATTTTTGATACTTCCTCTGGATCAACTTTCTTGATCGAACCTTTTTTTATCCCGTCATTTACAACATTTGCAAAAAAGGTTAAAAAACTATTATAGGATTTTGCAACATGTTTTTTTAAATAAGGATCGTTAATGGATTTTATATATAATTCTAAAAAAATTGGCAGTTGTTTACCTGCCTGCTCAAAGGCAGGCTGCATTTTTTCTGTAATTTCCATTAATATTTCTAAGGGTTCTTTTGATTTAAATTGAGCTAATTCTAATTGGCCAGCCATCCTATTTATCCATCTATCCAATAATTCTAACAGGAATTGCTGTTTAGTAGAAAAATGATGATAGAATGCACCCCGGGTTAAACCTGCTTCCCTGCAGATTTCAATTATATCTGTTTCTTTAATTCCATGTTCTGCAAAATATTTTTCTGCCGTACTTAAAATTATATTTTTAGATTCTTCTTTTCTTTTTTCTTTATCCATGATGACCTAATAAATGAAGAAAATAAAATAGACTTTTTTATTCTAACGTATTTGCTTCTATTTTAAGTTCCTCAAATAAAGATTCAATATTAAGTTTCTGAGCCCAAAAACCAATATAATCCATATCCAGACTTCCATATTGTATTTCAAAAACATTGACAGCATCATTAAAATGTTTTCTGCTCCCACCGGATAGTTTTGACCAATATAGCTTTTCAAGAATTGTATCTTCAGGAGTTGAAACAAAAATTTCAAAATTATTAAATTTTATTTTTTGTTTTCGTAAAAACCTGCTTTTGTCATATTCGCTGCTTGTTAATATCCAGAAATCAATTTTGTCGCCTTCATCAAGACTCAATACATTAAACAGGCTTTTCCTTGATATGGCTTCTTCAATTGCTTTTTTATCAAGATAGTAATTTTTCTTGGGGAAAGCTTCAATAAGTTTGTCAGTATCGATATTCTTGATAGATATTATAATATCTATGTCATGGGTAGAGCGGGGTATCCCCTGCAGACTGGAAACTAATGAGCCTGTTAACATATAAGGAATATTTTTTTCAGTTAATTTTTTTACAATTTCCTCTAATAATTTAAATTGTGACACTTAGTAATTCTCTTTATATATATTTTTTTAATTTCTTCTTCGGATAGATTTGGAAATCTATTTCGAAGTCCGGTTATAAAAAGCGCTTTTGTGAATTCATTTAGGGCAAAACACTTTTTAAGCTTTTTTTCAGGGGTTAATTTTCTAATGATTTTTATATATTCTTTATGACTCTCATTAATAGACTTCATAAAGTTATTTTACCATAGAAATAATCTTATATTGAAAAAATTAGTACAATTTGATTCAAAATAATATAAAATAACACTTAAAGTTTAATTTTTTAAATGTTTTAGTTTTAGAAAGGCATAATATGGTAAACGTTAAAAATATCAGGAAAGCTCTACGTGAAATAGGAAAACTGTGCTACGAAAGAAATTATCTTGATGCAAGCGGAGGCAATATTTCGATTAGAGACGGAGATAAAGTTTACGTTACTCCCAGACAGGCAGGAGAGCATCACCAGTGGTTGATTGAAGAGGACTCCATTATTGTTACCGATATGTGCAAAGTACCTATTATTGGTGAAGTTGATAAGATAACCAGGGAAGCAATTTGCCATTATTATATTTACCAGGCTTTTCCTGATATAAAAGCGGTAGTCCATGGTCATCCGCCTTTCATGATGTCTTTCGGTGCGGCCCATATGGATATTCCTGCAGTTTCTGAAGGCACAAGGTGCGTTATAAGCCCTAAAATCCCTATTACCAATATCGAGGAATCCGTTCCAGGCTCAGAACAGCAAGCTGTTAGAATAGTAGAAAATTTTAAGTGGAGAAGACAGCAGGATCCTGATTGCGGTCTTATCTGTAACATACCTTTTCACGGTATATTTTCTGCAGCCGATGATCTAAATTCTGCTTTTCTATACGTCGAGGTTTCAGAAACTAACTGCAAGATCTTAATTAACAGGCAGATAATGTTTGGCAATAACCCGAGTGCAGATTTTTCAATACATCACGATATTTCAAGAGAAGAGATATCTTCAATTGCAGAATCAAAGGAAGTATGCCCTACCGGATTTGCATACCGTGATGCTTTTGGCAACGAAACAAAATATAAATCAGGTTCAACTTATTTACAACCTCCGGGCTCAAACTTATCAAGCGAACTTGTATCAAAAATTACTGAAGAAGTTTTAAAAAAGATTAAGAACAGTTAAGGATACCTTTATTATATATTTATATCTCAATATTTTCGGGATCTGTTTCTAATTCTACTACTTTCCATTCATTAGCATCCCTGTCAAAATCTGCAATCTTTTCTATGGGCAACCTTAAATATTTGCCCTGAGCTGTGGCTGCTATATCTCCATTGGAAAGAATTATTTTCCCGGTGCCTTCAAATAACCTCTTATCTTCAAATGTAAGTTTTGCAATTACCTTGATCTCTTCATCTAGTGGAATCGGCTTTTTATATTTGATATTAAACTCCAGGGTAACACCCCAAATTTCATTATCTTTGCCAGTTGTTATTGTACGGCCTATTGTTTCATCAAGAATTGCGGCAGCTATTCCACCATGGAGTCTTCCCGGGTAACCCTGATGTTCCTGGCAGGGTTTAAACAAAGCAATCAGCTCATTACTGCCTGTTTCATAAAACGAGGCATTCAGCCCGAATTTGTTCTTTAAACCACAAACAAAACACATTTTGGAATTAGGTTGTTTCCCGGTAACTTTATAAATCATTATTATGCTCCTTGTTTATTGTGAAACTTTTATTAAATCTTAAAATATTTTATATTTAATAATACTATATGATGCGAAAATACAGGCACCTAATTTAACTGTAAGTACCAATCCTGGATAGTAAAACTTAACTAACTCTGATATTTTTTAACATTTATTTTGAAATTAGGCAAACTACCATTATAATAGGAATGAAAATTTATAAAAAAGGTGGTTGATTTAAGTGAGATTTATTGACTATAAATGCAATGATTGTGGAAAAGTAAGTGAGATCGTTACGAGAAGCAGCGATGACAATGGCTGTGAAATAAAGTGTGAAAACTGCAGCAGCTCGAATGTGATAAGAATTTTTGCACCGGTTGGCTTAAAAAGCTCTTCGGGCAGTGATGATTTTACTGCGGGCGCTTCTTCGCAAAAAAGCTGCTCCGGCAGTTCTTGCAGTTCCTGTTCGGGGTGTAATTAAAATTTAAATATGCTTAGCTGTAATTAAAAAATAAATAATGTATCTTAGCAATTTAGAACTTATTAACTTCAGAAATTATAAATCTGTAAAATTAAATTTTAAGAACAGCACAACATTAGTTGTAGGAGACAATGGACAGGGTAAAACTAACCTTCTTGAATCAATCCATTACATATCATCAGGGAAATCACACAGGACAAGCGACCAGGATGAGCTTATCAACTGGGACAGCGATTATACCATATTGAGAGCTTCTTTAGGAAAATCCATAGAAGATACCGCAGATTTTTCAAAACAACTGATTGAAATTGAATTGAGGAAGAAAAACAATATTAAGATAAGGATTGATGGAGTTTATTACCGGAGAAAATCAGATTTTGCCTCAATAATTCCTTCAGTAATATTTTCCCCGGACGACTTAAGACTTATAAAAGCTGGCCCGTCTAACAGAAGGGATTTTCTGGATGATATACTTGAAAAGCTTCAAAATAAGTATGCTTCCCAGAGGCTTCATTACCAGAAAATATTGAACCAAAGAAACAGCCTCTTAAAAAGCATGATTAGTGGCGAGCAAGCCAATGGAAATTCCACGATGGAAGCGTGGGACGAAAACCTGGTGCATTATGGTTCTGAAATAATAGAAAAGAGGTGCAGCCTGTTGGCGTCCGTAAGGGAAAAATTTGTAAACTATATGAATTATTTTTTTCCCGGCATACAGGCTGATATTGTTTATATTTTCAGCTGGGACAGAGGTATACAGGGAGCACTGACTGGAGCAGTACTTAATAATTCGATTAACCCACAAGATTCTATAACATCATATCTCCCACTTGATTTAGATAGGCCTATAAATTTAGATAATCCCATAAATTTACAAAGCGGCACTATAAAAGATATTTTCAACTTAAAACTTAAGCAAGGATTTAAAAAAGACCTGCTTCTTAAGACGACGCTTGTTGGCCCTCACCGGGATGATTTGCTCATTACCATAAACGGAAAAGATA
>CAZFFH010000079.1:0-5994 GCA_964518375.1 uncultured Actinomycetota bacterium | reverse complement strand
CAGTCTCAACTTCTATGGTTGGATTTCCCCTTGAATCAAGGATTTCTCTTGCAAAGATGTCTACGATATTTGTAAATTCGCTCACCATAATCTCCTTTAAAAAATTTATTTGATGTTTAAAATATTTTGGAATTATCTTTTTAAATTCTAATTGTATATTGTTATTTTGTCTATATGCCAGATTATTTTTAAAATCAACAATTCTGCATCTTGTTTTTTGACATTTCACAATCAAGCTTAAATATAGCTTAATATAACTTATTTTTAAAATTTTTTTCTTGACAAAACCTGATGTTTAACTTTAGATAAGTAAGATTAAAATTTATTGGGAAAAAAATTTATCAGGAAAATAAGCAAATTTAAAAAAAGAGAGCAAATAGATGAAGAAAAAATATAAAATACAAATTTTAAACCTTACCTTAATAATTTTCTTTACCACCTTGATTGTTTTTAGTTTTACAGCCTGCGGAGAAGCTGCTCCAAAATTTGAGACATTCAAAGTGGAAAGAGGAGATATCGTAGACTCAGTTACGGCTAGTGGATCCGTAGACTCATCGGAAGTGAGAAATTATTCATTACAGGTTTCGGGTAAAGTTTTAGATACTTTAAAAAAAGGTGAGACTTTTAAAAGCGGGCAGGTTCTTATATCTGTTGACAACAGAAAAAATGAAATACTTTTAAGCCAGGCAGAGAAAAGTCTGGCAGTCGCTGAAAATTCCTTAAAAATTGCAAAGATAAATTACCAGCAGGCACTTGATGCAAATCATATTGCTATTCAGCTTTCACAGTCAAACACTATGCTTGCAGAACAATCGGTGCAGAATGCTTACAAGGCTCTGGAAGATGCAAATATTCTTACTGATGCCTCCATAAACAGCGCATATAATGCAATTGAGAGTGCCGAAAATTATCTCGATGGAGTTAAATCTTCTCCCTTGTCCACGTCTGCAATGATTGCCCAGGCTGAAGGTAATATCAGCTCCGCTGAAGGCGCATATGAGCAGGCAAAGGAAAGTGCAAGATCCCAGACAGACGGGGCAAACAGCGCATATGAGCAGGCTCTGGCAAACCAATCGACATCTTATTGGAACAATATAAATAGCACCCAGACGGCACAAACTCAAATAAAGCTGACAGCCGCAAATATAAAACAGGCTGAAACCCAGCTTGAGCTTTCCAACATAAATTTGGAGCTTACAAAACTTGAACTGGATAAAAACCGGATATCCGCGCCATTTGATGGAATAGTGTTGTCCTCTACTTTTTCGGCAGGAGAATCTGCAGGTACAGGCATGACTGCTATTTCTGTAATAAGCAACCAGTTTATAATCAAAGCTGACATAAATGAAACAGATATTGCAAAACTTAGTCCCGGGCAGAAAGTAGAAATCTCGCTTGATGCTTACCCTGATAATTTACCGGAGGGAGAAATTTTAGAAATATCTCCAATATCTAAGAGCCTGGCAGGAATAGTATCCTTTGAAATCAAGGTTAAACCTGATGACTCAGCACAGAGTTATTTAAAGTATGGGCTTTCTGCAAATGTCACCATCATTATTTCTAAGGTAGAAAATGTTCTTTACGGGCCGCTGCAATCAGTATATGAAGAAAATGGCAGGAAATATGTTGATATCCTGGCAGAAAATAATGAATCTAAAAAGGTTGAAATAACAACTGGTGGCTACAACTATGATTATGTAGAAATAAAATCAGGGCTTGTGCAAGGCGATAAGATAATAATTTCGGTAATTGAAGAACCGGCTGCCTCAGGGAATATGTTTGGCCAATAGTGTCTTGCATGATTACTTAGCAGTCTTGTGTACTCATCAAAATTGTGCCCAAGGTTATAATAATAAATTACTGTAATAAAGAAGTATTTAATTTAAAAAAATAGTAAATGGATATTAATAATATATGGAAGAAAACTGCAAAGATAATAACTGTATAATTGAAATTAAAGATATTACAAAAGTATACAGGATCGGCAAAATCGAAGTAAAAGCTCTTCGAGGCGCAGACTTGGATATTTTAAGTGGCGAGTTTGTTGCCATTATGGGTCCTTCGGGCTCAGGCAAATCCACCCTAATGAACATTATCGGATGCCTGGATACCCCCGACAGCGGAAAGTTTTTACTTGAAAATATCGATGTCAGTAAGTTAAATGACAACCAGCTTGCTGAAATAAGAAATAAAAAAATAGGTTTTGTTTTCCAGACATTTAACCTGCTTTCAAGATCTGATGCTGTTCGTAATGTTGAGCTTCCGTTAATTTATACTGCCGGAGGCACTGCCGGGAATAGAAAAACTAAAATATTTGATTCATTAAAATCAGTTGGGCTCATTGGCTGGGAAAAGCACAAACCAAGTGAGCTTTCAGGCGGCCAGAGACAAAGAGTTGCCATAGCTCGTGCACTTGTAAATGACCCGGCAATAATACTGGCTGACGAGCCTACGGGAAACCTTGATTCGGTAACCGGCGAAGAAATTATGGCCATATTCCAGAAATTAAACAGAGAAGGAAAAACCATCTTACTTGTAACCCATGAGCTTGATATTGCCAGGCATGCAAGCAGGATCATTTACCTGCGGGATGGAAAGATCTTCAGGGAAGAAAAAATTGACAATCCTATAGACGCATTAGAAATACTTGAAAAAATGCCCAGGCTTGAAGATAAATTAAGCCAATAGGAAAGATTAAATTAGAATTAAAAATGAAAAGAAAGTGCATTTAAAATTATGCGAAGATTGTTTGAAAGTATAAAAATTGCTTTTCAATCACTGGTTTCAAATAAATTACGGGCATTCCTGACAATGCTTGGAATAATCATTGGTGTTGGGGCCGTAGTTGCCATGATGTCCATTGGCACAGGCGCCCAGGAATCAATTATAAAAAGTGTCCAGGATATTGGCTCCAACCTTATCATCGTTACCCCCGGTAACAGGCAAGAAGAGCAGCAGGGATTTAAGCAGATGTTGGAAGATGACAAGGATAAGGAAGCATTAAAAGTTGAAGATGTAAAAATGATTGAAAAAGAAGCAACGCTCATTAAAGGTGCAGCTCCCGCTGTACTGAGCTCTTCAATCATTGCATATCTGAATAAAAATACAAGGGCAAGTGTTTACGCATCAAGCGAAAAGGCTGAATACATATACAATTTTGAAATTGAAAAGGGCCAATTCTATACTGCAAGCGATGTGCAGAATTCTGCAAATGTCGTTGTAATAGGACATACTGTTATAAACAAGTTATTCGGCAAAATTGACCCAATAGGAAAAATAATAAAAGTTGACGGTAAGAACTTCACAGTCATCGGAATAATAAAATCCAAGGGCACTGACCAGTTCGGAAATGACCAGGACAATTCAATTTCAATGCCTATAACTACCGCCCAACATAAGCTTTACGGAATTGATTACATAAATATGATAATTGCCCAGAGTACTTCCGAAAATAATATAGATCAGGCATCAAAAGAAGTTGAAAAGATATTAAGGAGAGCTCACAATCTGAGAACTGATGAGAAAAATGATTTTACCGTCCAGAACCAGACACAGCTTCTTGATATAGTCGGAACAATCATAAACATATTTACAATTACAATTTCCAGCATTGCAGGAATTTCACTCCTGGTTGGTGGAATAGGCATTATGAATATAATGCTTGTATCTGTTACCGAAAGGACAAGAGAAATAGGAATAAGAAAAGCAGTGGGCGCAAAGAACAAAGACATCCTTTTCCAATTCCTGGTAGAAAGCGTGGTATTAAGCATAACGGGTGGGATATTGGGCATACTTTTTGCAGTCGCGGTATCAATCATCCTTAACAAGTTTACTATACTGGAACCAGTAATTTCAGCATTTCCGATTATACTGGCAATTACTTTCTCAACAATTGTTGGACTATTTTTTGGTATTTATCCTGCAATGAGGGCAGCAAGGCTAAATCCAATTGCAGCTTTGAGATATGAGTAAAGAAATAAATTTAGGCTCCACTTTAGATTACTGTTTTAACTTGAGTTTTCTAAATATGGAGCCTAACTTATTATGTTAATACTTTTTATTGGCTTAAGTTTTTTGTTTTGCTCTTTTTCTGTTTCTTGCCCTCAGGCTCTGCCAGATTATTATTAATATTATTGCTATCAATATAAGTATTGGACTCATAACTATAAGTACTGTGGTCATTCCTCTGACAACTGTCAAAGCGCCTCTTGCGCCTCTTTTAACAGCTCCCAGAAAGCCGCCTTCTGTTGACTCAGTTATTGCCTGGGGTTCAGCTAAACTAACATCTATGGTTGAAAAAGAAACCATGTTATCAAGGTAATTCATCCTGCCTTTTATAACTTCAACTTGACCCTGGACATTGCTGAGCTCTCTCTGTACTTCTATGCTGTCCGTAACCTTGGTCGCCTTCTTCATTAGATCTAAAAGAATTTGCTCCTGAGCCTGCAGATTCTTCAATCTTGATTCCAGGTCAACATACTCCTGGGTTACATCCGTTCCGCCAAGCGTAATACTTTTTATCGTGCCCAACAACTTTATTTTGTTTACTACAGCATCAAAATTCTTTTGTTCAACTCTTATTGTTATCATACCGCTTGTAAGTTTGCCTTCAGAATCCGAATAGCTCTGGGAGTTGCTTACAAAACCATTGTTCATTTCAGCAAGTGTTGCTATCTCAAAGAACTTTTTTTCAAACTCGCCTTTTTTAACTTCCAGCTGTATGCTTGCAGTTTTTATTATTTTGCCGCTTGCAACCACAGATTTGCTGTAATCTGCAGAACCTTCCTCAGCATAATAATCTTCAGCATTACCTGCTGCTATGTCGCCCTCCTGTGCCATTGCTACACCTTCGGGTGCTTCAGCTGCTGTCGTAGAATAACTTTCACTTTTTGCTAAATCTTCTGCATAGCCTGCAGCAGTTGCTTCCCCATTTACTGCAGATCTTAAGGTAGCGCAAGCCGGCAGCACTGCTGCAACCATGAGTATTGCAAGAATGATGCCTAATATTACTTTTGGTTTTATTTTTTTCATTTTTTCACTCCAATCTCATTAATAAAATTTAAAAAATTTTTAAAATCAATATAATTATACGAAACTACTTCAATAAAAACTGAGGTAATCCATATTATTAATTAAATTCTCCATATACAAGCAGTTTAAAATTAGTTTCGCCATTTTCAATAGCAATCTTTTCTTCTTTAATATAACCGGGATTAAAACCTGGCAACCATAGTGTCACCTGACTTGTAATGCTCCCGTCTTCAAGCATCATCTCAAGTAAAATACTTCCTTCAAATTTTAAACTATCATTTTTATTTTCTATTTTAACCTGCAAAACTTTCTGCTCTGTGCTCAAAACCTGATAAGAAAATAAAATACCATTAATATTCTCTTCGGTTAAAACATTCTCTTTCTTTAATAATAGCACTTTTTCAAACAATGGCGACTGCTTGGTGGTTTCAGCATTTTCCGCAGCAGCCTCAGATTCCCCAATGGAGCTTTCAGTTGAACTTTCCTGCGGTGTAGACTGTAAATTTTTTTCAGTTTCCTTATCTTCTAAATTTTCCTCCGAAATTTTCACTGCTGCTACTGTAGGCGCAGAACTAATTGGAAAATACTGCCTTAAAAACCTGTAGCTGAAAACTGATCCCATAACCAGCACCATAAGTACTGCAAACCCTGCTGCCAGCCCCCTGATCCATGTTTTTCTGTAATTTGCCAAAGAAAATTCATTGTTTATTTCTTCCATAATTATTTCATCACCAATTTCACCAGAACCACCCAAAATCCTGTGATTTAAGAACTGACCGTCTTCAGTCATAACGATGCAGTACTTTTTATTTATTTCCATTATTATTGCTTTCATCTACCGCCATCACCCTTGCAAATATCAAGATAGCTAAGTCCATTAACAATGGCTAAAACTATCGCTATTATATATATTCGTCCCCGCTCCAGCTTTTTCCGGTGTATTTTTAATATTTTTTCAATTTC
>CAZFFH010000078.1:0-6015 GCA_964518375.1 uncultured Actinomycetota bacterium | reverse complement strand
AATGCATCCGGGTTTCCCATCCTGCCTTTAAAATTCCTGTTCTGTGTGGAAAGGCATACTTCTCCATCCCCAAGTATCCCCTGGTGAACACCTACACACGGCCCGCATCCAGGAGAGATGACTGTTGCCCCGCTTTCAATCAAAGTTTCAATAATCCCGGCACGTAATGCTTCTATATATACACTCCTGGAAGCCGGTACAACAATCAACCTGACACTTGGAGCAATTTTTCTGCCCTTAAGTATTCCGGCGGCAATTTTTAAATCATTTAACCTGCCGTTAGTGCATGTCCCAATCAAAACCTGGTCCACTTTAACTTTATCAATTTTGCTGACAGGCACCGTATTATCTACAGTGTGAGGCATTGATATCATAGGCTCAACTTCTGCACAGTCTATATCAATTTCGGCCTCGTACTCTGCACCTTCGTCAGCTCTTACTTCCTTAAAGCAGTCAGCTCTTCCGCGCTGGCCGAGATATTGTTTTGTCATCTCATCTGCCGCAAATATCCCTGCTTTTGCCCCGGCCTCAACTGCCATATTTGAAATTGTAAACCT
Source organism: uncultured Actinomycetota bacterium (assembly GCA_964518375.1). GTDB lineage: Bacteria > Actinomycetota > Humimicrobiia > Humimicrobiales > Humimicrobiaceae > JAHILC01. The sequence continues at coordinate 5,458 of CAZFFH010000078.1, read as the reverse complement.
GTCTTCCATCGTAAGTCCGCTGCTGACACTTCCGCTAAATTCAATCGCCTTATAAGTAGCACCATCAGCACTAATTTTCCCTATAAGATAAATAATCAGGTCTTTGGCATATACCCCCTTACTTAATTTGCCATTAAAATTAACTTTTACGGTTTGCGGTACCAGAAGCCATGTTTTTGCAAGAGCAAAGCCTACCGCAATATCTGTAGATCCCATTCCGGTTGCAAAAGCGCCAAGCGCGCCTGCTGTACAGGTATGAGAATCTGCACCGATGACAACGTCTCCCGGGCAGACATAAGATTCAACAAGGATCTGATGGCACACTCCCTCACCGATATCACTTAGCCTGGCTCCGCTTTCCTTTGCAAAATCTCTCAGGACCTTATGGGAATCAGAAAGCTCTTTTCTGGGGCTTGGCGCAGCATGATCTATAAAAAAAATAGATTTTGCAGGGTTTGCAACTTTGCTAAAACCAAGTTTCTTTATCTGGCTCACTGCAAGAGGTCCTGTTCCATCCTGGGCCATTACTACGTCGACATCTACAACTGCTATGTCTCCGGCACTGACATCCCTGCCGGCGTGGGCGCTTAATATTTTCTCAGTAATAGTCTTCAAAATTACCCCTTTCTAAACTTCCATTTGTTTATTTTCCCGGTAATCCTTATAAATATACATCAATTCCTTATCAAAAAGCGGCCTTTTCAAATCAACAGACATTAATCTTGTCATTGCAAGTATGTCATTGGCTTCTTTGTCTGTTAAATCTATTTCAAACTCTTTAAATTTATGCAATATTGTATGAGAACCTGAATGCTTCCCAACAACAATCTGTCTGGTGAGTCCGACTTCCCCCGGTTCAAAGACTTCATAATTTATAGGGTTCTTCAAGACTCCGTCAGCATGTATACCCGATTCATGAGCAAAAACATTGGTTCCTACTATAGCTTTCCATACTGGAATTGCTCTTGCTGAAGCTTTTGCAACATATTCAGACAGTTCCCTGAACTTTGATGTTGCCATTCCCAGATCAACTTCTTCCAGATATTTCAGTGCCATTACAATTTCTTCAAGTGCAGCATTACCCGTCCCTTCGCCAAGGCCATTTACGCTTGTGACAAGGCTGGAGGCACCCGCCCTGATTGCCGCCATAGCATTGGCTGTTGCCATGCCGAAATCATTGTGATTATACACCTCTACAGGGAAATCAATAGTATTAAGTATTGTATTTATATAAAGAAAAGTCCTGAAGGGGTCAAGCCTGCTGACTGTGTCACAAATCCTGAACCTGTAAGCGCCTTTTTTCTGGGCAATATTTATCATTTTCAATAAGAACTCAAGGTCGGTCCTGGTTGCATCCTCGGCACTCACGATAAAATTAAGCTCATTGCTTTTTGCTTCACTTATCGTTTCCCTTAACTGATTTAAGGCCCAGGTCCGGGTCTTACCGTATTTTACTTTAAGGTGAAGGTCAGATGTTGAAATATTGATGATTATATTTTTTATACCGCATTCTGCAGCATATGCAATATTTACAGGATCAGCCTCACAGTAGGTGAACAACTTACAGTTAGGCTTTGAGGCTATTATTTCTTTAATAATCTCTCTCTCGGCCGGACCCAATGAAGGTGTCCCGATTTCAATCTCAGGGATCCCAACTTCATCAAGCAGTTTTGCAATCCTGATTTTTTCATGCTTTGAAAATACTACACCCGCGGTCTGTTCACCGTTTCTTAAGGTAGTGTCTACTATGTTTACATAACCTTTATCTTTGCTTTTTGTTATCATTTAAGCCTCCTTACTATTTTGTTTTTTCTCGTGCTTGTCGCCGCCCTTGTAGGATTTATATGTTTCCGCAATCTCACTGTCATACAACGATCTTTTCATAGCAATAGATTTGGCCCTGATTATATCAGCAATTTCTTCAGCCTCTTTGAGGGTTGCCTTATAACCAAGCATGTCCAGTTTGGAAAGGACCGTATTAACTCCGGAGTATTTGCCAAGTATTATCTTTCTTTCAAGCCCGACGTCTTCAGGTCCAAAAAGTTCAAAAGTTCTTGAATCTTTCATAACATTCGAGGCCCTGATTTCGCTTTCGTACAGAAACAAATTGTCACCCACTATTGGCTTCCACGCAGGTATGAACCTTCCGGATGCAGTTGCTACGTATTCCGAAATTTCCCTGAAAAGATGAGTATCTATGCCAAGGTCAACATTTTCAAGATATTTCAGGGCCATAACAAATTCTTCAAAAGATGCATTGCCCGCTCTTTCACCAAGGCCGTTGATTGTTGTATTTACATATGTTGCGCCAGCTTTTATACCTGCTATGGCATTTGCAATTGCCATGCCAAAATCATTATGCGTATGCATTTCCACATCAATTCCGATAATATCAATAATAGTCTTAACTCTCATAAAAGTTTCAAAAGGATCAAGAATGCCGAGAGTATCACAGTACCTTAGCCTGTCGGCGCCCATCTCTTTTGCTGTCCTTGCAAATTGCAGCAGGAACTCCATGTCTGATCTTGATGCATCCTCAGCATTTACAGAAACATAAAGGTTAAAACCTTTTGCATAAGCTACAGAGGTTTTCACGCTCTCTAGTACCCACTCCCGGCTTTTTCGGAGCTTATGCTCAATATGAATGTCAGACGAAGATATGGATATTGCAACAGCATCAACCCCGCATTCGATAGAGTCATCTATGTCAGACTTTACTGCTCTGTTCCAGCCAAGGATGCTGCAGTTTAAATTAAGTGCAGCTATTGCTTTTATTGCATCTTTTTCGTCTCCGCCCATGGTAGGTATGCCGGCCTCAATCTGGTGAACTCCTATTTTGTCAAGCATTCTTGCAATATGTATTTTTTCATCATTTGCAAATACAACTCCTGCCGTCTGCTCTCCGTCCCGCAATGTTGTATCATCTATTTTTATTTTCTTTGGTTCAAGTCTTGCGCCTGCTTTTTTGGAAAATTCTGTAAGTACCTCTAAACCTCTCATTTAAACGCTCCTTTGCATATATTTTTGGTATAATTTGAAAAATTTAATAAAAATTAAGAAATTTTCTTATTTTATTAAGATTTAATAGTATTTTTTTTAAAATTAGCGATATTTATTAATTTTTTATTAAATATTGTAAATAATTTTAGAATTATAGCATATTTGATGATAATTTGAAAATTTTTTTTAATTATCGCAAAATTAATCAGTAAATTATTGAGGTATGACATATCCTGCAGAAATATATCCTGAAGAAGTAAATGTATATCGTAACCTTAAAACTGCTCTTACCCTTTAATTACTCCCATGGGTTCAAGCTTTGCCACTTTTTTAGAGATACCCGCATTGTGAGCAACTTCCACAACCTTACTGACATCTTTGTAAGCCTGGGGAGCTTCTTCTGCAAGGCCAGACATGCTTGCAGCCAAAATAATGATTCCTTTTCTTTCGAACAAATCTTTTTTCATTTTGCCTGCGTCAATCTCCTTCTTAGCCCTTGTCCTGCTCATTAATCTCCCTGCTCCGTGACAGGTTGAACCAAAACATTCCAGCATGGCAGTCTTTGTACCAGTCATAATATAGGAATACCTGCCCATATCTCCAGGAACTATTACGGGCTGGCCTATTTCCTTATACGCCGGCGGTATTTCGCTCCTGCCAGGGCCAAATGCACGGGTGGCTCCTTTTCTGTGCACGCAAACCTTCTTCACCAGCCCGCCAATGTCGTGCGATTCGATTTTTGCAATATTGTGCGATACATCATAAATCAAACTTAAATCAAGTTTTCTGTCAGATTTACCAAAAACTGCCTCCCAAGAACGCCTTACCCAGTGCGCAAGACAGTGCCTGTTTACCATTGCATAATTAACGGCACAGACCATTGCCCCGTAATATCTTTTACCTTCGGGAGAATTCAATGGAGCGCAGGCAAGCTGTCTGTCAGGCAAGTCAATCCTGCTTGAAAAATTTGACCTCTGCATGACTTTCAGATAATCTCCGCAAATCTGATGGCCCAGTCCCCTTGAACCTGAATGAATCATAATAACTGCCTGGTCCAATTCCAATCCCATGGCACGTGCGGCTGTAGTATCATAGATTTCGCTGACTCTCTGTATTTCAATAAAATGGTTACCGGAGCCAAGTGAACCTACCTGGTCGGCACCCCTTCCAAGAGCTTCCTTGCTTACATAATCCGGGTTTGCACCATCCATACAGCCATTTTCTTCGGTAAAATACTTATCTTCTTCCCAGCCGTAACCATTTTTTATTGCCCAGTTGATACCTTTAGTAAAAACTTTATCTATGTCAGTCTTTGAAAGTCTAATTCTTCCTTTGCTTCCGATACCCTTTGGAATATTTGCAAAAAGATTGTACATGATTTCTTCAAGCTTTTTAGCCACATCTTCAGCATGCAGGTTTGTCCGTAAAACCCTGACACCGCATGAAATGTCAAACCCGACACCACCGGGAGAAATAACACCATCTTCCAAATCCATTGCAGCAACACCGCCTATTGGAAAACCATAACCATAATGTATGTCTGGCATTGCAAATGAAGCATTGATGACCCCGGGCAGTGTTGCGACATTAATAACCTGGTCCAAAGTCTTTTCTTCCCGTGCGAGCCCAAGAAGTTCCTTGTCTGCATAAATGATTCCGGGCACCCTCATACCCAAGTCTGTGTTTTTTGCCAACTCCCATTTAAAATCACTAATTTTTTTCAAACTATAATCGGCCGCCATATATCAACTTCCTTCGTATTATTTTACTTTTTATAAAATCGTAAAAGCTAAAGTATTTAACCGGTAGTTGTTACTATATTATAAATAGGATCAAATGACCCCAGGTCATAAATAAATATAATATATTTGCTATATTATTCGATCACACGTCAAAAATTATCCGGGCGGTCCATATGCCGCCAGCTTTGCCATTCTTTTCCACCTTAAGCATATGGTAAGTTGGCGCTTTAACCGCTGTAAAGAACTTATGCCTGGCAAGATTAACTTTTTCACCGTATGCAAACGCCTCTACAAATTTTACAGATTTTGCAATTCCAATGTCGGTTATATCAAACTTGCAAAAGAGCACATTCTTCGTCTCAAAAACATAAAGCAGCTTCTCAAGCCATGAAACTAAAAGTTCTTCAATATCAGTTCCCTTCTTACCTTTTACGGAAACTTTTACTTTTTTCCTTGCTTCCACGTCTTTTAAATCATACATTATGGAAAACATTCCAAGCGCTGCATTTTCAAACAATTCTCCGGGGCTGCCAGCTTTAACTTCTATCCCGATATCTGACAGGTGGTCTATAAGTGAATAATTGCTCTTCATGGCTGAACACTTCCCTGTATTTGCAACTGCAACTTAAAATATCAAATTGTAAATTTTACATTTTTTTCTTATTATTCATTCAATATCATTTTAACTTAAGTGATATTAGTATACAATTAATTGC
>CAZFFH010000077.1:4754-6138 GCA_964518375.1 uncultured Actinomycetota bacterium | reverse complement strand
CTTGGCGGCGGTATGCCAATAGGAGCAATAGTTTCTACTGATGAGATAAGTTCAGTCTTTACCCCGGGCAGCCATGGTTCAACTTTTGGGGGCAATGCAGCATCATGCGCAGCAGGGTGTGCAGTGATAGATTATTTGCTAAAAAATGACCTGCCCGGCAGGGCTGAAGCGCTGGGGCAATATTTGATGTCAAAGTTACTTGAACTTAAGAAAAAGCATAACATAATAAAGGATGTCAGAGGAATGGGATTAATGATAGGTATGGAGCTTACAAAACCGGTGGCAGGTGATATTGTCAATAATGCCCTGGCTGACAGGCTGGTACTTAATAAGGTCTCAGACTCGATTTTAAGATTTTTACCGACATTGGTTATAACCCGTAAAAATATCGATTCCTTAATTGATTGGCTGGGTGCCAATATCTCAAAGTATTAATCGGTATATTTAATAACCGGAGGGGGCAGTAATAAAAAATGAAAAACAAACAAAAAGATTTTTTAACTTTAAAGGATTATTCCAGGGAAGAAATTTTATACATGATTGCTCTCGCAGCTAAAATAAAAAAAGATAAAAAGCTCTATTCTAATTTGCTGAAAAGTAAAAGCATAGCTCTTTTATTTGACAAGCATTCAACAAGGACAAGGCTGTCATTTGAAGCCGGAATAGAGCAGCTTGGCGGAAACTGCATTTATCTTGACGGGAGCACCCTGCAGTTAAAAAGGGGAGAGACTGTCCAGGATAGCGCGAAAGTTTTTTCAGGATACCTTGACGGCCTTGTTATAAGAACTTTCAAACATGAAACAGTCCAGGTTTTTGCAAAAAACAGCACAATACCGGTTATTAATGGCCTTACTGACCTGTACCACCCATGCCAGATTTTATCAGACCTGTTCACAATCCGGGAACTTGGAATGCTCGATAAGGATTTAAAATTTACCTATGCAGGTGACTGTAATAATGTATCAAACAGTTTGATGATTGGTTTTGCAAAGCTTGGCATTGACATGACAATAGGATGTCCGGGGGCCTATAAACCATCCGGAGATATAATGGAGTATGCTGCCCGTCTCGCAAAAGAAAATGGAAGCAGTATAAATATAACTGGCGACCCTACAGCAGCTGTTGAAAATGCTGATATTATTTATACTGATGTGTGGATAAGTATGGGGGACGAAGATTCTGAAGAAAAGACTAAAGCGCTGACAAAATTCCAGGTAAATTCAAAACTTGCTCATTATGCCAAACCAGGAGTTAAGATAATGCATTGCCTTCCTGCCCACAGGGGCCAGGAAATAACTTCAGAAGTTATGGATGGTGAAAATTCAATTGTGTGGCAGCAGGCAGAAAACAGGCTTTACGCTCAAAAGGCATTGCTTGTGTACCT
>CAZFFH010000077.1:0-4654 GCA_964518375.1 uncultured Actinomycetota bacterium | reverse complement strand
ATTATAAATTTTTAAAATTAAAACTAAAATGAAAAGAACTGAAAGACTTAAATTGATACGTGACCTGATAAAAACAAAAAAAATTAAGTCCCAGGAAGAATTAATCGAAGAATTATCAGCCATCGGCTATAATGTAACCCAGTCAACAATTTCAAGAGACATAAAACAATTAAACCTGGTCAAGGTAAGGAATTCCCTTCAGGAGGAATATTATGCCCTCAGCAGTAAATACCAGGTTGACCCTCAATTTAATATAGGAAAGATTAAATTTAAATTCAAAGAAAATGTCCTGTCAGTTGATTTATCAAATAACATAATAGTAGTAAAGACAAATTCCGGTGAAGCTCAGGGAGTTGCAGCAGTAATAGATGGCAGTAACTTTGAGGAGATCATGGGCACCGTAGCAGGTGATGACACCATAATCTGCGTGGCAAATAGTGAAGATAATGCAAAAAAGATATTGAAATTTTTTCAACAATTATAGAAAGTTTTAGTAATTTTAGAAAGGAAAAAATGAGCGGCAAAGTTATTCTTGCGTATTCAGGAGGGCTTGATACTTCTGTAGCAATAAAATGGATTAAAGATAATTACAACATGGAGGTAATAGCGGCCCTGATTGATTGCGGACAGCCCGATGATCTGAAAGAGGCTTACCGGAGGGCAATCGACACGGGAGCAAGCAAGGCTATGATAATAGACGCAAAAGATGAATTCATAAAAGATTTTATTTTTCCTTCAATAAAGGCAAATTTAAAATATGAAAAGAACTATCCCTTAGCTACTGCGCTTGCCAGGCCGCTGATAGTAAAAAAGCTTGTTGAAGTGGCCAAAAAAGAAGGAGCAAAAGCAATTGCACACGGGTGTACCGCAAAAGGCAACGACCAGGTAAGATTTGATGTAGGCATAAGGAGCCTGTCTCCTGATCTGCAAATAATAGCACCCCTGCGCGAATGGAAATTATCCAGGGAGGAAGAAATAGATTATGCTAAAATCCACGGCATCAAGATCAATGTCACTAAGAAAAGCCCATATAGCATTGATGAAAACTTATGGGGCAGGAGTATGGAATGTGGCGTTCTGGAAGATCCGTGGGTTGAACCTCCGGAGGATATTTATGGATGGACCAAAATTAAGAAAAGCCCGGGTGAGAGCCAGTACATTGAAATTGGCTTTGACCAGGGTGTTCCCGTATCTTTAAATGGTAAAAAAAATCCACCCCTAGTGATTATTCAGGAGATCAATGCTGTAGCAGGTTCATACGGAATCGGAAGAATTGATATGGTCGAAAACAGGCTTATTGGCATTAAATCGCGTGAAATCTATGAAGCGCCGGCGGCTGTGGTAATTATTGAAGCTCACAGGCAGCTCGAAGGCCTTGTCCTGGACAGGGAACTGCTGCATTACAAGTACTTCATGGAAGAAAAAATGGCTGAGATGATTTACTATGGGCTCTGGTTTACGCCTCTTATGGACTGTTTGAAGAGCTTTACCGGTCAAAGCCAGGAGTATGTTTCAGGCAGGGTAAAAATAAAGCTTGAGTATAAAAATTTTTCAGTTGCAGGCAGGGAATCGGAAAATTCACTCTATGATTTTAAGCTTGCCACATACGATAAGCAGGATGTTTTTGATCCAAAGCATTCAGCAAGCTTTATAAAAGTATGGGGTTACCCGTATGAGATCTTAGGCTTAAAGAAGAGAATGGGAAAAAGTTAAAAATGGAAAAAATTTGGAAGGGAAGAATCAGCAGTAAGGCAGATATTTTTGCTGAAAAGTTTACTTCATCAATTAATGTTGATAAAGAGCTATACCTGCAGGATATAATCGGGACTTGCGCATATGTAATCGGACTGCACAGTATTAGAATACTAAGTACTTCAGAGCTTGCGGAAATTTTGGCGGGGTTGAAAAAGGTTAAAGTCATGATTGAAGGCGGCAAGCTGCAGTTTGAATCATATGAAGATATACACAGCCTTGTTGAGTATGAGCTTGGCAAAATTATCGGCGACTTGGCCGCAAAAATTCATACAGGCAGGAGCAGGAATGACCAGATAGTAGTCGATGAGCTTTTATTTGTTAAAGAAGCTATTGTAAAAACAATAAGGCTACTTGCAGGTTTGCAGGAAAAAATAATTAAGATTGCTGAAGATGAAAAAAATACTATTTTTATTGCATATACCCACATGCAAAAAGCCCAGCCGGTTCTGCTTTCCCATTATTTCCTGTCTTTTTTTGAAAAATTTAAGCGCAATATTGCCGGCCTGTTTTTAAACTTTGAGGAGTGTGATTTTCTGCCCTTAGGCGCTGCCGCATGTGTGGGAAGCGGATATGAAATAGACAGGGAACTTCTTGCAAAAGTTTTAAAATTTACCGGTAAAGGCTCCAATAGCATGGATATAGTTGGAAGCAGGGATTTTATCATGGATTACATTTATACCTGCAGCAAAATAATGCTTAATTTAAGCAGGTTTTGCGAGGACCTGATAATTTACAGCACCAATGAATTTTCCTATATAGATATAGACGAGTCTTTTTGCACAGGCAGCAGCATAATGCCGCAAAAGAAAAATCCTGACATACTTGAGCTTATAAGGGGTAAAAGCGCTGTTGTTGCCGGAAACCTGGCTCAATTCATGATGATCCTTAAGGGACTACCTTCAACTTATAACAGCGATCTTCAGGAAGATAAAAAAATTTTACTCAGCGCTTTTGCGGAAACTACCTCAAGCATAGATGTTTTTACAAGGTTGATAGGAAAAATTAAATTTAATCGCCAAACCATAAAAAGAAGCCTTGAAAGCGGTTTTGCCGAGGCGACTGATTGTGCAGATTATCTTACAAAAAAGGGCGAAAGCTTCAGGAAGGCACATAATATTACAGGAATGCTGGTAAGGTATTGCATGGAAAAAGGTGCAAAGCTTGCAGAAATACCGCTTGCTGTTTTAAAGGAATATTCTGCTTATTTTGGCGATGATTTTTATGAAAGCATAAAAATAGAAAACTGTATTGAAGCCAAAAAAGTTGATTGCGGAACAAGCAAAAAGGCAGTGCTTGATAAAATAAATTTAAGTAAAAAATTGCTTTCGGGTTATGAAAAAGATTTAAAAAACTTAACAGAAAAAATTCCTGTTTTTGAAGATATATTATTCTCTTACTTGCTCTGAGAGCGCTCCGCCAATGGGAATTTCTTTGCCTTGTTGATGATAGGCTATTATCATTTCATTCAAAGCGTCCTAAAGCACTTTTATCCAAAATCCCCTGTTTTTTTATTTAGAATGCATAAGTTTTAAGCAAATATCTTGTCTATGCTTGAGAGATCCAGCAAGTTCTTTTAAATTCAGTATTTACATATCTGGCTTTAATGGTATTAAGGACTTTGAGGCGGCAATCTTGTGATAATACTCGCCTGAGCCTTTTATTTTTCTTTCAAGTTTGGGGTCTTTAAAATCGACGCCAACAAGCCCGAATTTTCTTGAAGGACCGGTGGCAAGCTCGAAGTTATCAAAAGTAGACCAATGAAAGTAGCCTTTTACCGGAATTCCCTCATTTATTGCCTTAAGTACGTACTGCAAATGGTCATGAAGGACTTTCTTCCTTAAACCATCATCCTCCGTGCAGGAGCCGTTTTCGGTTATAATAAGTGGTTTTTTGTATTTTTCGTAAAAATATTTAAGGTTTCTATATATACCTTCAGGATAGATTTCCCAAAGGTCATCATGTGCAAGACCATGCTCCTCTAAAAACTTTCGGCCCTTTTCTCCATAAACTACCGTAAGGCCTCCTGCAAGGAGAATTCTCGTATAATAGCTTAAACCGATGAAATCAACTTTTCCTTTTTTGGTAAACAACTCATGTACTGACTCATTTTGGATAAGTCCGGCAAATCCTTTAATTGCTTTCTGGATGAGGGACTTGTTTGAAAAAGTTTCTATAAGCATAGATGCATATGAAATACCGACCTGTATTAACGGATGCCTTTCTTTTGTGTAATCATATATCAGCTCATGTGCCTGCGCCATGTTTTTAAGAGTTTTTTTCCATCCCGCAATGCTGAATTTTTTAGGCGGGAAATCTTTTAGCAGGTAGGTCTCAAGCCCATACGCATTAGGCTCATTAAAAGTATTTATATAATCTATATATGGGCTGAAATAATCGAGGACTTTTTTTGAATAGTCAACAAATACATCAACTGTCTTTTTTGAGGGCCATCCACCATATTCAAAGATCCAGGCCGGGTTTGAAAAATGATTTAATACAAGCATAACCTTTTTATTATTTTCTTTTAATGTCTTAAATATATATTCGTAATGAGCCAAAACATCCCGGTCTAATTGCCCGAAGGGACCTTTCTGCAGTTTTGACCAGTCCATACTGAACCTGTAAGCATTTCCAAGGTAAAGAATATATTCCATATCTTCCTTGTACCTTTCATAATGCATAATGGCATTATTTAGCGGTGTTTTGTCATTTCCTATAAATCCCTGCCATTCTGTTTTTCCTGCACCTTCGATCTGGAAAGCACTTGTTGCTGTTCCCAAAATAAAATCATCAGGGAAAAAAATATTGGAAATTGATGAGCTAAGACTGCCATCGGCAACAGTGTTTTCTTTTTTATTGTTTTTTTCCATCATTAAATCTATTCAGGCAATTTTCAATA
>CAZFFH010000076.1:0-6349 GCA_964518375.1 uncultured Actinomycetota bacterium | reverse complement strand
TGCCATTTTTAAATCCTCAATTGAATCTCCAAGAGCTATGCAATTCTCGTCTTTAAAATTTCTTAATTTCTTATCAAGCTTTATTGCCGAAGATTTATCAACTCCCCTTGGCATCAAATTGTAAATTCGCATATTCTCAACATCCAGATTTAACTTTACAAGTTTTGAAAAACCATTATCAACAAGCGCCAGGCCTTCATAACCTGCATCTTTGAGGATTCTGTTGGCTTTTTCAAGATCTACATCACCAAAAAACAGGGCATTAAAAGTCCTGTCTATACTCCAATCAAGATTGCTGTCAATTTTATTGGGAAATGCTTCCTTAAGGATTCTTATTATATTTACAAGGTCTTTTCCGCATTTAGTAATTTCGTAATTGTATTTTTTGCTATCAAATGTTACATAAACCTTCTCGCCAAGATTATGGACAAGCTCGCTGCCCAGCTCAGTTATGTAATTCTTTACTCCAACCAGCATTGAATTATATCTTAATTGCAGCTTGTTCCTGCCTGAAACCAGAACAATATCCCAGTTCTTTTTTGCAATGCTTTCAAAAAGTTTAACTACTTCAAAATAAAAATTACCTTCGCAATCTTTTATAATGCATCCCTGATCGTTGAAGAGAGTCCCGTCAAGGTCAGTATAGATGACTTTGAGATCTTTTAAATCCTTCTTTATCTTATCTTTATAATCATCAAATAGTTTATATTTGGTGTTTTTCGTTTTTTTATTATCCATGCTTTTACCTGGCAAGTTTAAACGTATATTCCTTTGCAAATATTTTTTTGGTAGCTTTTATATTTTATCAATTATGTCAATAGTAACAAGAAGTTCAATATACTTACCGGAAAATATGTTAAAATGTTTCTAAAATTATTATACAAGAAATGAAATTCATAGCAGATATCATGGTGGGAAAGCTGGCAAGATACTTACGCATGGCTGGCAACGATGTCCTGTATATTAACAACATCAGTGATGATGAAATATTAAAAATAGCAAAAAGCGAAGGAAGAATTGTGCTGACCCGGGATTCCCTGATGCTGCTGAGAAGACCTTTTGCGAATAATTCAATAAAATCAGTATTCATCAAAGATGACAAAGTTATAAAGCAACTCAAACAAATTAAAAATGATCTTAGAATCCTTTTAAAGCCGAACCTAGCCAGGTGTCTTGAATGCAATACAGAGTTATCAAAAGCTCAAAAAGAAAACCTGAAAGAGAAAGTACCCCCTTATGTTTATAAGACCCAAAAAGATTTTTTGCATTGCCCAAAATGTGATAAATATTACTGGAGGGGGACCCATTATGATAATATCTGCAATACTTTTAAATTAATTAATACAACTAAACCTGATGGCATTTAAAACATTAAGTTTAGAAAACCGTCTGTACCGGTGTAGTTTTTAATTCGTAACTGATGCAGGACTTCTCAAAAATTGGTTATTTGCTCAGGTTTGTGTTATAAATAGATTAAATTGCAAAAGTCCAGAGTAAACCAGAGAGCAATAAAGATTGAGGTGATTGGTTTATTATTTTAGGTGGTTTATTACGATGGGCAAGCTAAGAATAATAGGCGGAAAAATCTCAAATGGATTTTATAATCTGCCGAGGATTTTAATAATAAACTTTTACAGACTTTTTATCTGGATAAGAGTTATTAACCCTAAAAAAATACCTTACAATAAGTCTGCAATTTTTGCATTCAATCATACGACAGGTGCAGACCCCTTAATTGCGCTGGGCGCTTTAAGAAAAAAAATAATCTTTGTTACAGACAGCGAAAGATTTTCTAACAGGCTTTCTTCATTCTTTTTTAGAAAATTTCTAAACAGCATCCCTATTTTCAAGGAACAGTTCAATAAAAATGTAAAAAGCTTTAAGGAACTTTTTTCAATTTCCGGCAATAAAAAAGTATTTTTCGGAATATTTCCGGAGGGTGACTTGTATAAGCATGATAAGTTTGGAAAATTTCGTGGAGGCGCGGCTTATCTTAGCTATAAGACAAAACTGCCGATTATTCCAGTTTATCTCCATAACCTCAGTAAAGGTCCCGGGGAAAACACATGGCTGGGGAGACACCCTACTGCTGAAGGAATAATGTCTCTTTTCATGAACACTTTCAGGAAAGTCCATGTTTTTATTGGAGAACCGATAGACCCTGTTGCTGAAAATATAATGGAAGATTTAAAAGAACTGGCTGATAAAAATGCATACAAAAAAGCAATCCAACAAATAACACAGGAATTGGAAGAAGAATTCCAGGAATTAAGGGTAGAAGCGGATAAGTTGTTTACCGGCAAAAAATCTAAAATTTCAGTGGAAATTAAAACTGATAGTTTTGCCGGCAGTACTGCAAATATCCTTGAGGATGATGAAGATGATGATGAAAATTTCTTTGATGATACGCTAGATGATAATGATATTCTTGGAAACGCCGGCCATGCCAAAAGTTAACGCCCTGCATTGGAATTAGCTCCTCGTATTAAAGACTGGCTTCCTGTGTTTTAATTGTTAATTTTCAAATTGAATATATTAAATCGCCTCTAAACGCTTATGCTCTGCCTTGGATTCTCCTTATATGTCTTCGCAAATTCTTCAAGATGCTTTTTCTGGTCTTCGGTCAAGTGCGAAGGTAGTACCATTTTAATCTTTATATATAAATCTCCCGATTCAGTGCTTTTAAGGTTAGGCATTCCCTTGCCTTTTAGCCTGAGCGTTTTACCATTCTGAGTGTTTGGAGGTAGCGTTACATTTACTTTTCCCTCAAAAGTTGGAACGTCTATTTTAGCTCCAAATAGTGCTTCCTTTAAAGTTACCGGTATTTCGCAATAAAGGTCATTTTCTTTTCTGGTAAATAAGTGATGTTGAGAAATATTTACAACCAGGTAAAGGTCTCCACCTTCGCCGCCCCGGCTGCCCTGCCCACCTTCACCTTTCACTCTTATTTTGCCGCCATCTTTTATGCCTTTCGGGACTTTGACATTTACAGTTCGAATCTTACCATTTTTCTGCAAACTTATTGCTCTCTCGGTTCCAAAAAAGACTTCCCGTAAAGTAATAGTCAGATTATATTGATAATCCTGGCCTTTTTGAATAGCTCCACCACCGGTTTTCCAGAAACTACGCCTGTTGTCCTGCTTGCTTTGACTACCGGTACCTCTGCTACCTGTGCCGGCACCGCCCATTCCATCCGGATTGCCAAAATCATTAGAGAACCTTTCGCCTGATCCCCGTCCAAAGAACCTTTCAAAAAAGTCTGAAAAACCGCTTCCCATATCACCAAATCCAAAATCTTCTCCACTGTAATTATAAGTATAGCTTTGGCCTGCACCGCCTGCACCCGGCCATCCTTGTGCCCCGGCCCTGGAATACTGCTTCCAGTTTGAGCCAAGCTGATCATACTTTGATCTTTTATCGGGATCCTTCAAAACTTCATAAGCTTCTCCGATCTCTTTAAACTTCTCTTCAGAGGCTTTATCGTTTGGATTTGCATCAGGGTGATACTTTCTTGCAAGTTTTCTGTAAGCCTTTTTTATATCATCCTGGGAAGCCTTTTTCTCAACCCCTAAAACTTTATAATAATCCCTGTAATCCATTATTTATCCACCCGTATCTTTAATACTAATATACTATTATTAAACCTCACTAATAAAGCTGCCCATAACTTAAGTGCATTACTTGCTCCAAGCTATGGGCAGCTCTTCTAATCTGACTTTTTAAAAATGTTTCTTTGCAACTTATAAATTCTGCAACTCAACTATTTTTATTTTTCATCTTTTGCTTCAAATTCAGCATCAATTACATCCTCGTTATTACCGCTCTGCTGTTGTGAATCCGACCCTCCGGAATCACCGGTACCAGGCTGCTGTCCCGGACCTTGACCGCCGCCAGAACCACTTGGGCCCCCGGTACCTTGACCGGCACCCGCACCAGCGCCTGCCTGGGAATAAAGTGACTGTGATAACTGATCCTGAAGTTTCTGTAAAGCTTCCACTTCTTTATTAATTGTATCTACATTGTCTGATTCCATAGCTTTTCTTAATGCTTTTACCTGATCATCAATCTTAGTTTTTTGATCAGCAGGAGCTTTATCGCCAACATCCTTTAAAAATTTCTCAACTGAATAAACAAGAGTGTCTGCCTTGTTTTTAGCATCGATAAGTTCCCTTTTCTTTTTATCTTCATCAGCATGTGTTTTTGCGTCATTAACCATCTTATCAATTTCTGAATCAGACAAATGTGAGGTAGCTGTAATTGTAATTTTCTGCTCTTTTCCGGTTGCCATGTCTTTTGCGCTGACATTTACTATTCCATTGGCATCAATATCAAAAGTAACCTCTATTTGAGGTATGCCTCTCGGAGCAGGCGGAATACCATCCAGCCTGAACCTGCCGATTGTCTTATTGTCGCCAGCCATGTCTCTTTCGCCCTGCAGTGCATGAATATCTACGCTTGTCTGGCTATCTGCGGCTGTGGTAAATATCTCGCTCTTCTTAGTCGGGATAGTAGTATTTCTTTCAATCAATCTTGTCATAACCCCACCCAAAGTCTCGATACCAAGTGAAAGCGGGGTAACATCGAGAAGAACTATATCCTTAACATCTCCCATTAAAACACCCGACTGAATAGCAGCTCCGACAGCCACAACTTCATCAGGGTTAACACTCTTGTTGGGCTCTTTTCCGGTTATGCCTTTAACAAGTTCCTGTATAACTGGCATTCTTGTAGCGCCTCCGACCAGGATTACTTCATTTATTTCACTGATTTTATAACCTGAATCCTTAAGCGCTTTCTCCATAGGATTTTTACATCTTTCGGTAAGATCTGCTGTTAACTGCTCAAATTTTGCCCGGGTTATCTTGGACTCAAGATGCTTCGGGCCATTTGCATCCGCAGTAATAAATGGAAGGCTTACATTTGTTTCCATAACTGCAGAGAGCTCAATTTTGGCTTTCTCTGAAGCTTCAATTAATCTCTGTAGTGCTTGTCTGTCCTTCCTTAAATCAATACCTTGCTCTTTTTTGAATTCATCAGCAAGATAATTCATTATCCTGTTATCGTAGTCATCTCCACCAAGATGCATGTCGCCATGGCTTGCCTTTACTTCAAATACTCCGTCTCCAACCTCAAGCACTGAAACATCAAAAGTACCGCCGCCCAGGTCAAAAACCAATATCTTTTCTTCTTTTTTCTTTTCGAGTCCATAAGCCAAAGATGCGGCCGTGGGCTCATTTATGATACGTAAAACATTGAGCCCTGCAATCTTGCCTGCATTTTTAGTCGCCTGCCTCTGAGCATCGTTGAAATATGCCGGTACAGTAATAACTGCATCAGTAACTTCAGTGCCCAGATATGACTCTGCATCAGCTTTTAATTTTTGTAAAATCATGGCTGAAATCTCTTCAGGAGTATAATTCCTGTCAGCAAGCTTAACTTCAGCAAGACCATTCTTGCCTTCAACAACATTGTAGGAAATGATTTTCCTCTCGCTTTCGGCTTCGTTGTACTTTCTACCAATAAATCTTTTGATTGAGTAAATTGTATTCTCAGGGTTTAGCGCTGCCTGTCTTTTTGCAAGCTGGCCGACAAGCCTTTCACCCTTTTTTGTAATACCAACAACAGAAGGCGTAGTTCTACCTCCTTCAGTGTTAGTTATAACAACCGGCTTGCCACCTTCCATAACAGCTATGCAAGAGTTTGTTGTTCCTAAATCAATACCAACTGCTTTTCCCATAATAATTCTATCCTTTCCTTAATAAATTTTTCTTAACTTAATCTTCTCTTAATCGCATTAAATAGTTTTTAAAGCTGTCGACTACATCGTCAGGACATTTTGTCAGAATTACATTATCCCTGCGCTTGATAAGCACAATAATGGAACGTAAATTCATGCCCTGCTCATACATCATTTCCCTGACGTATTCAAGCCAGTTTATGTCCAGCCTGGAGTAATATCTTTTACGCCCTCTCCTGGTGGGGCAAACAAGCTTGAACTTTTCGTAATAGTACAAGGTCCTGCTGTTTACTCCTAAAAATTCAGCTACCAGCTCTATCGGATAACTTTTGTCACTGTTATTAAACAATAAAAATCTCCTAACTTTTAATGCTGGGATTGATTTTATTAAAGAAAAAAGCAGTTGTCAAGTATTTGACAATAAAAATTTAAAAAAATGTAAAATTACTTTTTCACTTTAAGTGAAAAAATATTTTACTATTAAATTAGCCGATATAATTAAACCACCATAAGATTTGGTATTAAATTTTTGAAAGATTTTCGAAATCTATTTTCAAATCATTATACAAAGACTTATATATTCCATATTGTTTTTTATATTTTGCTGCATTT
>CAZFFH010000075.1:0-6378 GCA_964518375.1 uncultured Actinomycetota bacterium | reverse complement strand
TGGCTGGGGAGGGAGGATTCGAACCAACTAAAATTGTTAAATAGTCACCATCTATAAGTATTAATACAAGTATTAAGCTTGAGCGAGCCACAATTTCTACTAAACCGGTATTTATTTCATTGGTTTATTAATTTTGTACGCTGAGATGTATTTGCTACGCTGGCCTCACTGCACTGTAAAATCTGAGGATATATAAAGGTTACTGTTAAAATATAATTTAACGTTGTATCTTCCCGGCGGAAATCCTTCAGTGTATCTTATATTGAAACTATGATAACCTGAAACCGACTCCCGGGGACTGAATTCCTGTGTACTTATGTCTTCTCCCGTTTCGACATATTTCCATACAACCTTTAGGCTATCCTTGTTAGTAAAATTCTTAAATTTTATTGATATGTTTATTTCATTTGTTCCTGAAGGGAAAATGTCTGTTGGGTCTATGGGAGCATAATTTGAATCAATGCTTTTACAAACAACTGCATCTTCAACTTCAGAAGGACCTTTTTTTAGGACTTCCTGCACTTTTTCCTCAATTTTAATTCTGTCGTTACAGCAGCCGGTGAGGGATAAAAGCCAAGTTGCTGATGCAAAAATTACTGCCAGTATTATTACTGCTGAAATCAATACTAATCTGCTTTTTATTTTCATGCTCGTTTTATTTCCTGTTTTTATTTCCTTGTGGCTGCTATCCATATTTCTTTTTATAAAGACCAATTAGCTCGGCTTTCCGGATAATGTGACCTTCAATTGTGCTCTCAATATCTCTGGCATGAGAATTTGGACTTAAATCCAGCATTTTATCCAGGGCAAACAATTTAAAAAAATACCTGTGTGTGCCAGATGGCGGACATGGGCCACCATACCCGGTCCTGCCAAAACTGGTAATGCCCTCAACCGCACCTTTCGGGCAGCTGTTTTGGAGAATTTGTGTTGTTTTCGCATCAATATTCCATATTGTCCAGTGGATCCATGTTTTCATGGGAGCGTCAGGGTCATCTACAATAAGCGCCAGTGACTTTGTATCCTCAGGTACGTCTTTAAATTCTAATGGCGGGTTTCTTTCCTGTCCTTCACAGGTATATTTTGATGGGATAAGCGAATTATTTTCAAAAGCAGCAGAAGATATTTCCATTATTCCTCCTTGAGTAAAAGTAATTTTAAACATAAAAATTAATTAAAAGAATTATATCATTTTTGAAATCTTTATTATATTTTTTTAAAAGATTATAATAATTGCGAGTATAAGACTAGTAAAATACTGTCTTAAAATAAAATACTTATTTATAAATCAAATAAATTTATTTTTCATTTGTAATTATTAAAAAGGAAAAACAATTAGCGAAGATAAAAGGGAAAAATTAAAGGAATTTTATTTCCAAATCAAAGAATGCTTGGAGTGTGAGTTAGGCAAAACACGAACCAATTTTGTTTTTGGAAGCGGCAATTCCAGTGCAGAAATAGTATTTATCGGCGAAGCTCCGGGAAGGAATGAAGACTTGCAGGGCAAGCCATTTGTCGGGCAGGCTGGAAAGATTCTTGATGAGCTTCTATTATCCATTGGTTTTAACAGGAGTGATGTTTTTATTGCAAATGTACTTAAATGCAGGCCTGACGAGAACAGAGATCCAAAATTGGAAGAAATAAATAAATGTAAAAAGTATCTATTGGAGCAAATAGAAATAATTGATCCGAAAATAATTTGCACTATGGGAAAATATTCAACCCAGCTAATTTTAAATACGGATACAACAATAACAAAACTAAGAGGTAAAATTTTCAGAGTCGAAAATAGGGTTGTTTTGCCCATAAATCACCCTGCTGCTGCACTTTATACTCCTTCAAGGTTTGGAATATTGAAGGAAGATTTTCAAAGAATCAAAATGATATTGGATAATTATGAAAACCCAAGTACCATTGCAGGCTTGGTTGATCTCGCTGAAGCTGGCGCAACCGGCAGCTTTGGATTGGGAGCAGCGGCTAGTTTATTATCAGATTCTAATTCCAGTATTAGCACTGAGAAAGGACCAGCTGTTTCAACAGAACCTGATTTGCAAAAAAGTAAAAATGAACAATTAGGATTATTTTGATGATTATGAAGTTAGCCTCAGGGTCTCCCTCAATAACTCGTAAAATTGGCTTTATTCTTTCTAAAATTCTTAAAAGTGGAGACATAATGTTACTGGACGGGGAATTGGGTGCCGGAAAGACGACTTTTATATCCGGAATTGCAGAGGGCCTGGGAATTAAGGAAAATCTTTCAAGCCCAAGTTTTACAATACTTAACTTATATGAAATTGGCTCAAGAAAAAAATTTATTCATGCAGATTTTTACAGGCTTGATAATGCTGATGAAATATTGAATACAGGTATAGAAGATTATCTTTACAGCTGCAGAAATATTGCATGCATAGAATGGGGAGACAAGATTAAAGATTTTTTTGATTCAAATTACCTTGAAGTCAAATTTGAATATTTTTATCCCTCAGGCTGGGATCTTATTCCAGGATATATTGCAGGGTATGGTAAAGGATATGATTCCAATTCCGATTTGGAAAAAAGGTTGGTTTCATTTAGCGGTCCTGCCACCGGTAGTTACTGGGACAGGAAACTAAAAATTTTTAAAAAGTTACTCGAAAGGCAAAAATGTATATTCTTGGAATAGACAGCAGCGCGGGGCGAGTAAGCGTAGCAGTAAATAGCGACCGGCAATTGCTGTCAAAAGTAGAATATGGCAAAAATCAAAAGTTCATGGTTAGCATTATCGCTTTGATAGATAAGGCACTAAAGAAAGCCAGTATTAGCCTGGATTTTGTGGACCTTTTTGCAGTTAACATAGGTCCAGGTGATTTTACAGGTACAAGGATAGGGATAAGTGTTGCCAAAACGCTTGCCTGGGTAGGAAGCAAGCCTATTTGCGGGATTGGGTCGCTTGACATAACTGCTCTTGGCATATTTTTTAAAAATTTAAAGAAGATTCAAAAATCGCTTGGAGAAGGAAACCAAATCATTATCGCACCTGTGCTTGATGTTAAAAGAAACGAAGTATATTTTTCATTTTATAAAATGGAAGAGAGCAATATAGGCATAACCATCAATGGCTGTAAAAGCCAGATTAGCGAAGATAGGCATTCTGAATTTAAAATTCACACTATTTCAAACATAAGTATTCAAAATAAAAATTATTGTATAAATAAAGTCTCTGACAGCTATCTGGCAGAATTAAAAGACTTTACAAAAAAATTCAGTGCTTTATTTGTTCCCGACAACGGTTTTTCCTCTTATATTCTATTGGGGGGGAGTGCTTTTAGCAACTACAAGCATCTCGAATCTGAAGTCAAGGAATCAGGTGGCTCGCGCTCCGGCTCGCATTTAAGCTCACTTACAGGTGTGGACAAAAGAGTTTTTTCCCCTGATGCTTTTCATCTTAACCTATGCGCATATTACAGTTATTTAAAAAATAGACAGGAAAGCCCGGAAAAAGTCAAAAGTACGGGGCAGGGCAGTCTAAAGGGCAGCAAAGCACAAGGGAGTGAAGCACAAAACGGCAGCATACCAAACAGTGATACAAACAGCTTGTTGGCCGATTACGAGCTAGCGCCACTTTATGTAAGGGAATTTACGACTTTCAAGACATAAAATGCAGAATAATTATTACAAATCAGATATAAACATTTTAGGGATCGAGACTTCTTGCGATGACACCTGTGCGGCAGTTGTCCGGAACGGCAGTAAAATTCTTTCAAATGTTGTTGCCTCCCAGAATTATATTCATGAAAAATATGGCGGTGTTGTTCCTGAACTTGCGTCCAGGAAACATATTGAAGTAATAACAATAATAATCAAGGAAGCCCTGGAACAAGCAGGGCTTAAGCTAAAAGACATAAGTGCAGTTAGCGTAACAAACAGGCCGGGACTTGTAGGTTCGCTGCTGGTCGGGGTCGGTGCTGCAAAATCCATTAGTTACGGAGCCAAAATACCTTTAGTTGCCGTAAATCATCTCAAGGCTCATCTTTATTCAAACATTCTTATCAACCCGGAGCAGGAAGGCGGCTTTATCGGGCTTATTGTTTCCGGAGGGCATTCAAGCCTCTATGTTATTGAATGCGATTGGAGCATTTCTGAAATCGGCCATACAGTTGATGATGCCGCAGGTGAGGCATTTGACAAGATTGCACGATTTTTAAATCTCGGCTATCCTGGCGGACCAGTAATAGATAAGCTTGCCAGACAGGGAGATCCATCGATAATTGAGCTTCCCAGGCCAATGCTTGGAAGCGGTGATTTTAATTTCAGCTTCAGCGGCCTTAAAACTGCATTGATCTATAGAACAAGGAAAAACCCTGAAATTGCCAGTAAAAAGAATACTCCGAACCTTGTTGCAAGTTTTCAGGAATCTGTGGTTGATGTCCTGGTTGAAAAAACAATAAGAGCCTGCCTGGAGTTTAAATTTAATAAAATCCTGGTAAGCGGTGGAGTTGCTGCAAACAGCAGGCTGCGGGAAAAATTTGAAATAAAAGCTAAAGAAAATAATATTGAAGTGCTTATACCCCCAATTCCTCTCTGCATGGATAATGCCGCAATGGTAGCGTGCCTTGGTTACCATGAATTTATAAGGGGAAATTTTTCAAATCTTGACGTAGATGTCTATTCCAGGAGTGATATATAAAAGATTTTAAATTATTTTACTTTTTCCCTTGATTTTTTCTTAACCATATATTATTATAACTCTAGGTTTAGCAGTCAGCACATTAGAGTGCTAAAATTTATTTAGTTAAATGTGCAAATACATAAAATATTAAAAGGAGGTATCGGAATGGCATATAGACCATTAGGAGACAGGCTACTTGTTAGACCAAAAGAAAGTGAAGAAAAAACTAAAAGCGGAATTGTACTCCCGGATTCTGCAAAGGAAAAACCACAGGAAGGTTCAGTAATTGCAATCGGCGACGGTGCAAGGGATGAAGATGGCAAAAAAATCCCTATGGAAGTAAAAAAAGGCGATGTTGTACTTTATTCTAAGTACGCAGGAACAGAAGTAAAGATTGACGACAAAGAACATCTTATCATCAAAGAAAGTGATGTTCTTGCAATTGTAGAATAACTGATAAGTTATTAAAGTTATGAATTTTTTTAGATTATAAGGAGGTTAGATAGTTATGGCAAAAGAATTAAAATACGATGAAACCGCAAGGAGAGCGCTGGAAAGAGGTGTAAACATAATTGCAGACGCAGTTAAGGTTACTCTCGGACCAAAGGGAAGAAATGTAGTTCTTGAAAAGAAGTACGGTTCTCCAACTATTACAAACGATGGTGTTACGATAGCCAGGGAAATTGAAGTTGAAGATCCATTTGAAAATGCAGGCGTTCAGCTTCTCAAAGAAGTTGCTACAAAAACCAATGATGTTGCCGGCGACGGCACAACAACAGCTACACTTCTTGCACAAGCTATGGTAAAAGAAGGACTGAGAAATGTTGCAGCAGGCGCAAATCCACTTCTTTTGAAAAAAGGAATTGAAGAAGCAGTTAGTGTTGCTGTTAAAGAAATTGGAAAGGCAAGCAAAGATATTGCAACAGATAAAAAGAAAATTGCTGAAGTTGCTGCAATTTCAGCTGCAGATGCCCAGATCGGGGCAACAATTGCAGATGCTATGGAAAAAGTAGGTAAAGACGGCGTTATAACAGTTGAAGAATCCAATAAATTCGGAATTGAAATCGAACTTGTTGAAGGACTTCAGTTTGACAAAGGATACCTCTCGCCTTACATGGTTACGGATCCTGAAAGAATGGAAGCAGTTTTAAACGATCCATACATCTTGATTGCAAACCAGAAAATAGCTGCAGTTGGCGACCTTATTCCATTACTTGAAAAAGTTATGCAATCAGGCAAACCTTTACTGATAATTGCAGAAGATGTTGAAGGCGAGGCCCTTGCAACAATTGTTGTAAACAAACTTCGTGGAACTTTTGTTTGTGTTTCAGTTAAAGCTCCGGGGTTTGGCGATAGAAGAAAATCTATGCTCGAAGATATTGCTATAGTTACCGGTGGTAAAGTTATATCTGAAGAAATTGGTATCAAGCTTGAAAATGTTACTTTAGAAATGCTTGGCCAGGCTCGTCAGGTAAAGGTTGACAAAGAAAACACCACAGTTGTTGAAGGCAAAGGTACAGTCGATACTATTAAAGGAAGAATCAAACAAATTAAAACTGAAATAGAGCAATCAGATTCAGATTTTGATAAAGAAAAACTTCAGGAAAGACTTGCAAAACTTTCAGGCGGCGTTGCTGTAATAAAAGTTGGAGCTGCAACTGAAGTTGAACTTAAAGAAAAGAAACATAGGATAGAAGACGCTCTTTCAGCTACCAAAGCAGCCGTAGAAG
>CAZFFH010000074.1:0-6485 GCA_964518375.1 uncultured Actinomycetota bacterium | reverse complement strand
TAACATCGCTGCTAGCCTTTTTTGGATTATTTGAGGGCAAAATTTATTCCAAGCCAGGCATAGAAGACACTATTGTTTATTCAGATTATTATCCCTGGTATAATGACGCGTCATGGGAAAGAGGGCACTCCAATACTCCTTATTTAGGATTATACGATAGTTTGGATTCGAAAGTTTTAAAACAACATGCAGAATGGGCGAATCAATACGGAATAGATGTTTTCAAAATAGAGTATGTTCCTCAATTAGATAATAATATTATAGATGGGATATTGAACACGGACCTGGGAAATACAAAAGTCTGCTTAATGTACGATAGTTTAGCAAGATTTCTGACTCTAAAAAAAGGACTTCCGCCCTATGATTTCAATGACCCTGAAATCTACAACACTTTTGTAGATGAAATCAGGCAAATTGCAGATATATACTTTTCTAATCCCAATTATTTTACATTAAACGGAAGACCTGTTTTATGGATTTACATAACAAGAGAAATGTCGGGAATATGGAAAGATGCAATAAAACAGGTAAGAAAAGAAATTAATGAAAAGGGTTATGATGTTTATATTGTAGGGGACCATATCTGGTGGGATTATAATTATGAGGGCATAGAATTATTTGACGCGATTGGAGTTTATAGCCCCTATCCTGCTGATCCACCTGATCTGGGACAACTCGAAAAAAATATAAATGTTCTCTATTCAAGATGGTACAAAAAAGTTGTTGGTTCTGGAATTGACTTTATTCCAACATCCATTTTTGGTTATAATGATGAATGTTTAAGTAATGAAAGACCTCCAATGCCAGTATTGAGTGGCACAAAACAGGAAATGGAAAAAATGTTGATGATGGTTTCCGGCTACCTGGATCCCGTTAATGGAGCAAAAAATATAAACCAGGTTTCTCATATGACGTTTAATGAGAACCAGGAAGGTTCCGGCGTGGAGCCATCAGAAGAATGGGGCTATAGCAGGATTGAGCTAATACCAAAATATTTCGGTTTTAACTAACAAGACTCCTGTCAAGACCTATGGAGAATTTATTTTACTACAATTTTACCATTTTCTTTGTTAGAATTACCCATTGAATAAAATTTAAAATAATAAAACAAGCTTCCAATGAAAAAAGATGTACTCGATTTATTGTTATGTCCATCTTGCCATAATCCCACATTAAACATTTCAGATGTATCTTATGAAAACAAAAACGAAATAAGAACCGGTGAAGTCAGATGCACTTTTTGCGCCAGCCTGTTTGAAATAAGAGATGGAATTTTAAACCTATTAATAAATCCGGAATGTGAGATTATAAAAGAACAACAGGGTTGGACCATACTTGAAAAAGCTGTTGTAAACACGGATGAATTGATGCTTGCACTGCCTTATGCTTTTGGCGATAAACATGAAGAAGGATGGAAAAGCCAGGCCGATAATTTTAATCTTATTTTTCCAATTATAAAAATAAAAAGTTCTGATAAAGTATTAGATATTGGTGCGGGTCGCTGTTGGGCAACGCGATTTTTTGCAAAAGAAGGTTGCTATACTGTGGGTTTGGATATTTTGCTGACGAAATACGTAGGGTTGCTTACGGGTGATATCTATATTGAAAAGGAAAAAGTTTTTTTTGAAAGAATTTGTAGTTCAATGGAAAAAATACCTTTTCGTGATAATACCTTTAATATTATTTTTATGTCAGCGACTCTGCACCATTCATCATATATCAGTATTGTTGCCAAAGAAATTTCAAGAATGCTTAAGCCTGGCGGTAGTCTTGTATTAATCAATGAACCTGTAAAAGGTTATCTAGACAGAAACAAAGCATCAGAGTCACCAGAATATAAAGCAGGTATTAATGAGCATTTATACAGGCTTGGCGACTATCTTACCTCACTAAAAGAAGCCGGGTTAATATATAAAATTTACCCATATATCGGTGGATATGCTTTACCTATAAGGATAATTAATAAAATTATAATAAAAATCTTTAAAAATAAACTTGGGAAAGTTAGAGTATGGCCTCCTCTTATCTATATTCAATTATTGTTGTTTAAAGGAGTTCTAAATTTATTTGCCACTAAACCTTCCGGCAAAATAAACCTGTAATCTAAACCTCATTTTTAAAATTTCTTGAAATTCCATATAAAAGATCGCCAATCCTTTCAAGATGCAGAATAATGTCAGTAAAAGTTACACCTGAAAGAGGCATGCATTCATTTTTCCTGAGCCTTATTAAATGATTTGTCCTGGTTTCTTTTACAATTGCGTCAATCTCTGCCTCAATCTTTTCACATTCTTCAAGTTTTTTATTATCTGCGTTCTCCATTCCATTAATAAGAGTATCAAATAGAAGTTCAACTTTCTTATAAGTTTTTTCTATCTCAAGTGATGCCGGTTTTGTAAATGACATCCGGTTTTCTTCCTTAACATCTATCAGATATAATATACTCTCGGCATGATCTGCGGCCCTCTCCAAATCATAAGCAATGTGAAGCAAATTTGTTAATTTTATAGATAGGGCATTTGTAAGATATGCTTGTGACGCTTTTGTCAGATAGCGGACGGTATCTTCTGTTATACTGTCAATTGCAACTTCCCTATCAAGTAATTTCTTCTCAATAATGGCATCATTTTTATGTAATCGTTCATGAGAAAGTTGAAACATTTCATGAGCTAATTTCGAAACCCTTATTACTTCCTTTTCAACCTGCCCAAGTGCAATTACCGGAGTTTTGATAAGTCTGATATCGAGATAAAGAGCATTTTTATTTACTACAACATCCTGGCCGGGGAATATCTTTATTATGAATTTTTCATACCAACCGATAAACGGGAATAAAATTATTGTAGTTATGATATTAAAAGTTGTATGAATGTTTGCAATCTGATGTGGAACACTGCTGCCCGTAATACTTTCAATAAATGGCATGATTTTAAAGCCATAAATCAAGATAAAAAATACTAGTGTTCCAAAAATATTAAACATAAGGTGTGCAAGGGCAGTTCTTTTGGCTGTGATTGTTGTGCCTATGCTTGCAAGCAGAGCTGTTACACAGGTTCCGATGTTATCACCCATTAATATTGGCACTGCTGAAGCAAAGGGGAGTAATCCCTGAGAAGCAAGTGCAATCAATAGTCCTATAGTAGCTGAGCTGGACTGTAGAGTTGCTGTTATAACGATACCAACAAGTATTCCTACAAAAGGATTCTTGCTGAAATACAACAGGAAATATTTGAATGTTTCACTATTCTTGAGGGGTTCAAGAGCGTTTTTCATTACAATCATTCCAAGGAATATAAGTCCTAACCCAAGTATTGCCATGCCTGTATTTTTTATCCTTTTTTTTCTTCCAAAGAAATACATCAGAGTACCGATTATTATTATTGGGTAGGCAATAGAGTCAACCTTAAAGGACACTATTTGAGCAGTGATTGTTGTCCCTATGTTTGCACCCATAATAATCCCGATAGCTTGTCGGAGCGTTACAAGTCCTGCATTTACAAAACCTACCGTCATAACTGTCGTGGCACTGCTGCTCTGTATGACTGATGTGA
This sequence comes from uncultured Actinomycetota bacterium, assembly GCA_964518375.1. Classification (GTDB taxonomy): domain Bacteria; phylum Actinomycetota; class Humimicrobiia; order Humimicrobiales; family Humimicrobiaceae; genus JAHILC01. The sequence goes on along the minus strand of CAZFFH010000074.1, from coordinate 2,934 downwards.
TGGTAAGACCCATTAAAATTGCGGCCCACGATCTTTTAGCAAGAAAATTGATGATTTTTTTAAGTGTATTGGAAGTAAGCCTCTGCAAACTTTCACTAAGCCTGCCAATTCCAAAGATAAACACAGCAAGTCCTCCAAGGACTTCTATCACAAGTTTAAAAGTTGCAGATATGGGCATAAGAATTACTAATTGAAATTAGTTTGTTAATAACTTAATTTAATCTAAATTATTCTGGTATTATTGCTATTATTATTTGTTATTTCTTATTAATAATTGTCATGGGCAAAAACTGTTATAATGATTTTAATTTTTCTATATGCAAATCTATCAAGTTATTTTTGGTACTATGCGTGTATCAGTATTATATATCCTGACAGGATAAATAAAAATAGAAAAATAAAATTTTTGTTAATAAGCAATTCTTCATTGATTGAAAATTTTAAAATATATGGTAATATACACTCTGCGCATAAGATAGCTTTTTAATAATTGCTGTTCTTCGTGCTTTTTTGTGAATTTACTATGTTTTTAATATCGGGGTGTAGCGCAGCTTGGTTAGCGCGCCTGCTTTGGGAGCAGGAGGCCGGTGGTTCAAATCCACTCACCCCGACCATAAGATTAACAAGAATATAAAATTATTAGTTTCATAAGCGGGAATAGCTCAGTTGGCTAGAGCATCAGCCTTCCAAGTTGAGGGTCGCGGGTTCGAATCCCGTTTCCCGCTCCATTTTTTTATTATATTTTTTTATTGTAATATTTAAAAATTTATTACCTTGCCTATTAAAATCTTGTTTTTATCCCTGGACAAATAACCGAATATAAATAATTTAAGCAAATAAAACATATTTTAATTTTTACTAAAAAGGAGGAGCAATGATCGATAAGATAAAAGCTGCCTTTGTGTGTTTTGGAGAAGTTAACACCCCCAGGGAAATAATCAATAAAAAATGTAATGATGCTGTCAAAGAACTTGAGAAAATAGATTTTGATATCATCAGCAATGATATAGTAAGCGATGATCCTGAGGGAAGACAGGCTCAAAAAGCTATAGAAAATATCAGTAAAAAAAATTATAACCTCATAATATTTTGCATTGCCGGTTGGATACCTTCTCGCGCGGTAATAACAGTTGCGGATATGTTTTCCCATAAACCAATGATTTTATGGGGCCTTGCAGGTTATTATGAAAACGGAGTACTTAAAACGACTGCAGACCAGGCAGGAACTTCAGCTTTAAGGAAAGTATTTGAAGACATGAAATATACATTTAAATATATTTATGAATCTCCGGGCAAACCGCCAAAGCTTGAAGAAATTAAAAAATTTGCTATGGCAGCCAAGACTGCTGCATTGATGAGGCAATCTAAAATTGGGATGATGGGCTACAAAGACATGAATTTATACGGGACATTATACGACGGAGTTTCCCTTAGAAGTAAGATAGGGGTTGAAATTGAACATTTTGAAATGCTTGAAATAAAACAACTTCTGGAAAAATTGGAAACACGGGAAATTATGGAAGTTATGGATAGCATTAAAAAGGCATGGAAATTCGAAGGCAAAGTTAGTGACAATACCTTAAGGACGGGTGTTGAATTTTATCTTGCTCTAAAACAAAAGATAATAAGCAGGAAATATGAAGCAGTTTCACTTATAGATGTAGACGGTATGAAAAAGTTGCTTGGATTTCCGCCGGCGATGATTTTTATGCTCCTTGCGGATAACCTGGGCGTTTGTACTATCCCTGAAAATGATGTTCCCGGCAGTGTTACGCAGCTGATAACAAAGTATTTAACCGGACAGATTGGGGCTTATATGGAATTTTATGAATTTATGGAAGATAGGGTTCTGGCAGGTGTGCCAGATTTTGTACCTGGAGAGGTCGTCGATGGGCCCATTAAGGTACTTCCAACAAAATTCGGGGATTTGAATGAAGGGCTTTTAAATGTGTCCAAAGTGAAGACAGGCAATGTGACTCTTTGCCGTCTTGTAAGTACCGGTGACAGATATTCTATGCATATTGTTACGGGCAGGGCCGTTCAACCAGGGAAATGGGAAGAAATAGGATGGACTCCTCCGGCACCTCAGCTTCCCAGTCTTGAAATATTTCTGGATAGGCCCGTAGAAGAATTTGCCCAGAACGTAATGTCACAGCATTATATTATTTCATATGGGAACAACCTTGATCTTTACAGGGATTATTGTCAGATTGCCAGCATAAACATTATTAGCTAAAAATGCATTTCTTCTTGACTTATATTTCAATTTTAATTAAAGTATAACTTTGGTTTTCAGGGGAATTGATTTAGAGAAAGATAACCTGAAAGGAAATTCCTTTAAAGAATCCCTTGATTTAAGTTATTTGTTTAATATGTTTGTTTGATATAATATGATTTAGCGTGTTTAGGCTCCAAGTATTGGAAGACCGAGCGCTTGTAGCTCAGTTGGATAGAGCGACGGACTTCTAATCCGTAGGTCGAAGGTTCGAATCCTTTCAAGCGCACCAGGATTAAAGATTTTATATTGGCATGGAGCATAAGCGCTTGAAAAATATGCCGCAATAAATTTTGAGTGGTGGGAATAGCTCAGTTGGCTAGAGCGCAGGATTGTGGCTCCTGAGGCCGCGGGTTCGAAACCCGTTTCTCACCCCATTTGTTTTGTGCGCCTGTAGCTCAGTTGGATAGAGCGTCGGACTTCGAATCCGTTCGTCGGGGGTTCGAATCCCTCCAGGCGTACCATAATTGAATATTAATTAGGGAGTAGAGTTACCTGGAGTAAGAGAATATGCCGGTGGCATATTCTCAGGGATTCGAAAGGACGGAGTGAGCGAAAGCGAGCGAGTCCGCGGCTCTGCAGCGAACGCAGTGAGACGTAAGACCGAATCCCTCCAGGCGTACCATAATTGAATATTAATTAGGGAGTAGAGTTACCTG
>CAZFFH010000073.1:0-6486 GCA_964518375.1 uncultured Actinomycetota bacterium | reverse complement strand
TCGTTAGCTCAGTAGGTAGAGCACCTGACTCTTAATCAGGGGGTCACAGGTTCGAAGCCTGTACGACCCACCAGTTGTGCGAGAGTGGCGGAATTGGCAGACGCGCTAGACTTAGGATCTAGAGGGCTAATCACCTGTAGGGGTTCAAATCCCCTCTCTCGCACCAGTGAAAGATGCAGAGAAGCATAAAGAAATTAAAAAGGAGTGGATTTATTTTGAGTTATAAGTTAAAAAGCTTGAAAAAGGTCGAAAATAATAAGGTAGTGATAGATCTAGAGATAACTAGTAATTATTTAAAGAAATCGATAAATACTGCATATAAGGACCTTTCACAGAAAGCAAAAATTCCGGGTTTCAGGAAAGGTAAAATACCTTACAACATTATAGATATAAATTTTGGCAAGGAATATGTATTAAATGAAGCTGCCAACATAGCCATTTCTGAGCTTTATCCAAAAATAATAGAAGAATCCAATATAAAACCCATTGATTACCCGAAAGTAAAGATAAACAACATAAAAGAAGATGAGACGCTTGATTTTGAGGTAACGGTTGAAGTTGAACCCGAAATCACGCTGCCAAATTATAAAGGCATAGAAGTCAATGGAATGTCTGAACAAGTTACAGAAGATGAAGTTCAAAAACAAATTGATGGCTTGAGAAGCAATTATGCTACACTTGAGCCTGTTGATGAAGGCAGGAAAGCAGCAAAAGGGGATTTTGTTATACTGGATTTTGAAGGCAAAATAGATGGCAAGGATTTTGAAGGCGGAAGTGCGCAGGATTATACTCTGGAAATTGGCTCAAAAACTTTATTTGAGGATTTTGAAAGTGCTCTCGTAGGCATGATTAAGAATGAAAAAAAGGATATAAGACTTGCGCTTCCAAAAAATATTGCGAATAAGGAACTTGCAGGTAAAAATGCAGATTTTAACATTTTTGTAAAAGAAGTTAAAAGAAAAATCCTGCCAAAAGTTGACGAAGAATTTTTAAAGGATTTTGGAGAGTATAAAGGAATCGAAGATTTCACAGAATATCTTAGAGGCAAAATTTTTGAGCAGAAAAAAAGAATTAGAAGAGAGAGGATGGTTTTTGATATAGTAAATTATCTTGTGGAAAAATCAAATTTTGATGTTCCCGAACCCATGATAAGCAGCCGGACCAGCCATATGATGGAAGATTTTGCAAGTGAATTAAAAGAGCACAAAATTAACAAGGAAGACTATATCAAGTCATTAAATATTACGGAAGAACAGTTTCAAAACAATGTTAAACAGTCTGCCGTAAGGGAAATCAAAGAATACCTGATCTTTAACGCCCTGGAAAAAGCTGAGGAAAAGAATATAGAGCCTGATGATTTGCAGATTAAAGAAGAGACGAAAAAACTTTTAGCAAATTACGAGAAAGAAGAAGAAAAAAACAAGGTAGGCGATTATCTTAAAAAGGATGCAGGCAAAAAAGAACTGTCGGCAAGCCTGCGCAGAAAAAACCTGTTTGATATGATGATTAAGAATGCAAAAATTGTAGAAGTTATAGAAAATAAAGGAGAAAAATCCAAAGCTAAGGATAAAAAGCTCTGGGTACCTGGTGGGAAAAGTAAAAAAGAAAGTGATGATAAAAATGTATAATTATTTAATTCCAATGGTTATTGAGCAGACCAACAGGGGTGAAAGGTCATTTGATATTTATTCAAGGCTGCTTCAGGAAAGAATTATTTTTCTTGGCAATGAAATAGAGGACAATATAGCAAATGTGGTAATGGCCCAGATGCTTCACCTGGATGCTGAGGATCCCGAGAAAGACATACAGCTATATATAAATAGTCCCGGAGGTGCAATTACTTCAGCGCTTGCAATTTATGATACAATGCAGTTCATTAAGTCACCAGTCTCATCAATATGTATAGGCCAGGCCGCAAGCGCTGCCGCAGTTCTTCTTCTGGCAGGAGAAAAAGGCAAAAGGTTTGCACTTCCCAATTCAAGAGTCCTGCTGCACCAGCCTTCAGGAGGAGTGCAGGGCACGTCAATGGATGTTGAGATCCAGACCCGGGAAATGGTAAGATTGAGAAAAGTTTTAAATGAAATTATTGCAAAACATACCGGCCAGGATATTAAGAAAATTGCAAAAGATACCGAAAGAGATTTCATATTAAGCGCCCAGGAAGCTAAAGAGTATGGGATTGTCGATGAGGTTATACTTAAGAAATAAGAAAGGATTGATTTAGTTTGTCTCAAAACGAAAATAAAAAAAGTGATTTTTTAAAATGTTCTTTTTGCGGAAAATCCCAAAACCAGGTCAGGAAATTAATTGCCGGACCTGGTGTGTATATTTGTGATGAATGCATAGATTTATGCAATGAAATAATTGACGAAGAGCTCAAAGAAGAAAAAGAAGTCGATTTCAAGGACCTGCCAAGGCCACACGAGATTTATAATATTTTAAATGAATATGTTGTTGGCCAGGAAAGGGCAAAAAAAATTCTATCTGTTGCTGTTTATAACCACTACAAGAGGGTAAAATACGGCGACAAGGTAACCAAAGATGAAATCGAGTTACAGAAGAGCAATATTCTTCTAATAGGGCCAACCGGATGTGGTAAAACTCTGCTTGCGCAGACACTTGCAAGAATACTCAACGTCCCTTTCTGCATAGCGGATGCCACCGCACTTACTGAAGCAGGCTATGTGGGCGAAGATGTTGAAAACATTCTGCTGAAGCTGATTCAGGCTGCAGACTTTGATATAAAAAGAGCCGAAACAGGAATCATTTATCTTGATGAGGTAGACAAGATCAGCAGAAAATCTGAAAACCCGTCAATAACCCGTGATGTTTCAGGTGAGGGAGTTCAGCAAGCGCTTCTCAAGATACTTGAGGGTACTGAAGCCAATGTACCTCCACATGGCGGAAGGAAGCATCCTCACCAGGATTTTATACAAATAAACACTACAAACATTTTATTTATCTGCGGCGGTACTTTTGGGGGCCTTGAAAAAATAATAGAAAAAAGGCTGAACAGAAACAGCATAGGTTTTGCGCCTGAAAATATACATAAAAAGACAGACAAGGTTGATGCCATGCTGCCTCAGGTTCTTCCGGAAGACCTGTTAAAGTTTGGCTTGATCCCTGAATTTGTTGGCAGGCTCCCTGTAGTAACTTCCCTCACCAATTTATCTGAGGATGATATGGTCAGAATATTAAATGAACCCAAGAACTCGCTTACTAAGCAATATAAGAAGATATTCAGCATGGATAATGTGGAACTTGTATTTAAAAAAGATGCTCTCAGGTCAATTGCAGAACTGGCCTTAAAAAGAGGTACAGGAGCCAGAGGACTCAGATCGATTATGGAAGAAATTATGCTGGAAGTAATGTTTGAAATCCCATCACGGCAGGATATCAAAAAATGTGTAATCACAAAAGATGTTGTTGAAAAAAAGATAACGCCACTTCTTATAACTGATAATGAGAGTCCGGATTTCTTGGTGGACGAAGAAAAGCTTGCTTGATTATGTTAGATGAACTTTTTGACAAATTACAGGATAAGTATAATCCCGGTGATTTTGAAGGAAAAATATATCAATTGTGGCTTGAAAATAATTATTTTCAAGGCGTGATTGATAACACAAAAAAGCCTTTCAGCATTGTAATCCCACCTCCAAATGTTACAGGCTATCTTCATGTCGGACATGCTTTAAACAACACTCTCCAGGATGTAGTTATCAGGTATAAAAGAATGAAGGGTTTTTCTGCTTGCTGGATACCTGGTACTGACCATGCCGGAATTGCCACCCAGAATGTTGTTGAAAAAGAGCTCAATAAAGCCGGAATTACAAGATTTCAGCTTGGCAGGGAAAAGTTTACCGGTAAAGTATGGGAGTGGAGAAATAGGTATGGCAGCAGGATAATATCACAACTGAAATCTCTTGGAAGCTCCTGCGACTGGAGCAGACTGAGGTTTACATTTGATGAAGATTATATCCGTGCGGTAAACAAGGAATTTGTTGCCCTTTTTAATGCAGGACTTCTATACAGGGGCAATTATATTGTTAACTGGTGTCCAAGATGTTTAACCGCAATTTCAGATATTGAAGTTGAGCATAGTGATAAAAAAGGCATACTTTGGGATATCAAATACCCTTTGATTGATACAGAAACCGGTAAGCCCGGTACCACTGAATTTATTGTAGTCTCTACAACAAGACCCGAAACAATGCTCGGGGACACCGCAGTTGCAGTAAATCCGAAAGATAAACGCTATAAGAATTATGTAGGACGATTTGTACTGCTGCCTCTTATGGAAAGAAAAATTCCAGTTGTCGCAGATGATTATGTTGACATGAATTTTGGCACGGGTGCAGTAAAGGTAACTCCTTCACATGACCCTAATGATTTTGAAATCGCAAAACGCCATAAGCTCCAGGAAATAAACATAATGACAGATTCGGCAGTGATGAATGCCAGTGCCGGCAAATATGAAGGCCTGGACAGATACGAGGCCAGGAAAAAAGTGCTTGCCGACCTGGAAAAAGCAGGATTGCTGCAAGGGAAAAAAGAGCACGTTTCTTCGGTTGGTAACTGTTCAAGGTGCGATACCATAATTGAACCCCGGGTTTCACTACAGTGGTACGTTTCAATGAAAAAACTTGCAAAACCTGCAATTGCCGCAGTTCGCGATGGCAAAGTAAAAATTATACCTAAAAAATGGGAAAAGCTTTACTTTAACTGGATGGAAAACATAAGAGACTGGTGCATTTCAAGACAACTATGGTGGGGGCACAGGATACCGGTTTGGTACTGCAATGATTGTAATGAGATGATTGTCAGTGAAATCCCGCCGGAAAAATGCAGTAAATGTTCAAGCACAAATCTGGAGCAGGACAACGATGTGCTTGATACATGGTTCAGCTCTTGCTTATGGCCTTTTGCTTCAATGGGTTGGCCCAAAGATACTCCGGAATTGCATTATTTCTTTCCAACAAGCGTCCTGATTACAGCTCATGATATTATTTTTTTCTGGGTTGCAAGAATGATAATGATGAGTCTTTATTTCATGAAGGAAGTGCCATTCAAAGAAGTATTTATAAATCCTCTGGTAAATGATGTTTACGGACAGAAAATGAGTAAGTCCAGGGGGAATGTTGTTGATCCTATGGAGATAATAAATAAATATGGCGCGGATTCATTGAGGTACGCTCTTGCATCACTTACAACACCGGGTAAAAACCTTCTTCTGGGCCAGGAAAAAATAGAGGGCGCCAGGAATTTTGCAAACAAACTTTGGAATGCTGCAAAATTTTTAATTTACTGCATGGACAATGAGAAGGATTTTTATCCGGCCAAAATTAAATTTTCAGAACTTGAGTTAAACCTGTGGGATAAGTGGATATTATCAAGGTTTGCTAAAACCATAAAGATGGCAGAAAAATATCTGGAAAAATACAATTTTTCTTTTGCCTGTAGAATTTTAAATAATTTTTTCTGGAATGACTACTGTGACTGGTATATCGAAGCTTCAAAAGTCAGGGTTTATTCCAAAGATTCTAATTCAACCCAAATCATGGAAAATGATAAAAAAACAGCGCTTTACATCCTCTGGTATATCCTGGAAAAATATTTAAAGCTGCTGCACCCGGTTATGCCTTTTATCACTGAAAAAATTTGGCAGAATATTCCTCATGAAGGGAAAAGTATTATGGTAGAAAAAATCCCTGGCTCTGGTGACAGGATGCCTGGCAAAATAGATAACGAATCTGAGGAAGAATTATTATCAATTTTTGAAATTGTGGGTGAAATAAGAAGGCTGAGATCAGAGCTTAAAATAAATCCTGCAGTCAAAATCAAAGTTTATATAAAAACTGCCACAAAAGAATTAAGTGAGCTTATTACCGGTAATTTAGCCTATATTTATTCTCTTGCAAAGTTGGAGCTGCTGGATCTGGCAGAACCCGAAGATAAGAAGGGGTTTGTAAAATCTGTAAAGAGCGGTAGTGAAATCTACCTATACCTGCTTGATGCAGTTGACCAAGAACTAGAAATAAAAAGGCTCAGGGATGAAATTTCCAAACTAAAAATTGAAATGGAAAAAAGCAATAAAAAAATTTCCAATCCACAATTCATGGAAAAAGCTCCCAAAGATATTATTGACAAGGAGTCAGAGAAATTTGAGCAGGCAAGCGATGCTCTTAAGATCTTATATGATCAGCTTGAAAAGATGCAGGAAATCAAAAAGTGATGCAAATTTTTAATTATGATCAAGCCACTAAATACCTTGACGATTGCCTGGTATTCGGCATTAAGCCAAGCCTTTCAAGGATAAAAAAAATACTTGAACTTCAGGGCAACGTCCATAAAAAAACAGATTTTATCCATGTTGTTGGCACAAATGGCAAAACATCAACTACCATCATTGCAAGCCATATCATGTATAAGCAGGGCATAAGGTGCGGCTACCACATTTCACCTCATATAAATGAGTATACTGAAAGG
>CAZFFH010000072.1:0-6515 GCA_964518375.1 uncultured Actinomycetota bacterium | reverse complement strand
TCAAATAATGTTGGTTTTGCAATTTGAGTAGAACTTTTTGAGTTATATCAGCGGCAATTAATCTATTGGCGGCATTATTATATGAACTTTGCGTAGATATCTCCGCAAAAAGATGTTTTTTGAGGTAAAGTCGGTAGAATTTTTGAGATTGCTTCAGGACCAACCCAATTTTCCAAGGCCAATGTCATTGATTCACCTAAAGAATAATTAAACTTTATTTCACCAATAGTCGCAAGATGTTCTACAATGTCCATTGCCAAGTCAATGAATTCCTTTGTTGGGGTAAATTCAAAAGAAATAGTACCGACAGCTTTAGACAGGCCTTTTAGAACCTTGTATTCATATCCTTCAACATCAATCTTGCAAAACGCCGGCTTTCCATATTCCTGTACTAATTTGTCTAAAGTAGTCACATTTACCTTTGCAGATTTTTGCCATTGAAAAGCTGAAGTAGAGACAAAAAACATGTCACTTGCTTTTAAGCTGTCTATCCATTCCTGCGACATTGACGAAACGATATGAGAATTACTTATCATAATTTCTTCTTCACCTTCAAAATCGCTGATTGCCTTGTGGATCAAAGAGACTTGTTTATTGCTGCTGTATTTTCTTTTCAATTTTTTCATACAGATATTTTGAGGTTCAACGGATACGACTTTTGCCCCGAGCCTTAAAAAAACTTCAGTTCTGCTTCCAATGTTTGCTCCTATATCAAAGCACAGATCATCTTTGGTTATGAACTGTGAATAAAATTTAATTAATTTTTTTCTGTTGATAATATTTGTTAAAACCAATGAAATGGTATAGATAGCGTTATAGATCCCTAAAAACCTTGCTACATTTACACATACAGTAAGTACCTTCATCGGTACTAAACCGGATTTAGTGCAACTTCCCTTGTATACACTTCTACTGTTAAAATTACTGATAAAATTAGAGACATAACTCATTTTTGTCTGTATCCTTAAAATTAGTTAAAATAATAATAAATCTGCATAAAACAAATGATTTACCACCATAAACCACAATTATTTACTGTGATAAATCACCTGTTTTAAAGAATTAAATTCAAATACCAAATCACCCAATATATCAATATATATACATATAACTAGAGAATTTGTATTGGATTAATTTAATATCTTCTGCTGCCGAAACTTCTGGTTGGTTTAGGTCTTTGAGGACGAGCTTCGTCAACTCTTAAAGTACGACCTTCAAATGAAGAACCATCGAGTGCTTCTTTAGCTTTTTCCGCTTCTTCTGCGCTTGACATTTCAATAAATCCAAAGCCTTTGCTTCCGATTAGATTGATTTGTACCACTTGACCATGTGGGGAAAATAGCTTTTCCAGCTGTTCGTCTGTAACAGTGTAGGTTAGATTGCCTACATATAGTTTGTTACCTTGCATTTCTGCCTCCTTCTAAAAATTAAATATTTCTATAAGCTTCACAATATTTTCTTTAGAGAGGTAGCAGCCAACAACATTCACAACTCTTAAGTAACTCATAATTAAAATATCATTTCACAAAATAGACAAGCCGATTGTATACTATTATTCAAATATTTGTCAAATATTTTTTTAATAGAACAAATCTTTATAGTTTTATTTCTTTTCCTGTTCTTTTCTTTTAAGTTGCATAAGAGTTATGCCCGATATCCAGACCAGGTCAATTGATAAGCAGCCCCTTGTTGTATCACTAAATGGTATTGCGGCACCCTGAATGATTGATCCATAATAGCTTGCCTTTGCTAACCTGTGAATAGCTTTCAAAGTTATATTTGCTGAGTCCAGGTCAGGAAATATTAAAACATTTGCATATCCTGCAACCTCGCTGTCAGGACATTTCTTTTTAGCTACATCCGGAAATAAAGCAGCATCAAGTTGAAGTTCTCCATCTATCTTTATATCAGGGTTTATTTTTTTTACTTGCTCTACAACTCTTCTTATCTGATCTATTTTTTCACTTTCTGCACTACCTTTTGTTGAATAGGAGAGCATGGCAATTTTAGGTTCACCGCTAAATAATGCTTTGGCTGTTTCATAACTTAAAAGTGTAATATCAAGCATTTGTTCTTCATTGGGTTCAGGTATTACAACAACGTCGGCTAAAAGAAGCTGACCTTTTAATCCATAAGGACAATCAGGAATAATTTGTATTGCTGCACCATTTAGAAATCTTTTTTTCTGCCCGGCTTGGATCACCTGGATTAATGGTCTCATCATTGCTTCAGTTGAGCTGAGCGAGCCACTTATACCACAATGGGCATCGCCCGATTTTGCCATAAGTGCTGCAAAGTAATTATTATTTCTTACCATTTCATTTGCCCCAGGTTCAGTTAATTCTTTTTGCTTATTTTTAAATATATCTATAAGCAAGTTTTTATAGTCATTAAATTTAACAGATTTAGAGGGTTCTATTATTTCAATTGTATCTGTGTCTGTAATTCCAGATTCTTTTATGTTTTTAGCTATTATGTTTTCACTGCCCAACAAAATAGTATTACTGTTATTGAAGTTTTTAAATATTTTTAATGCCTGCACCAGCCTGATATCCTCACCATCAGGATAAACAATGGTCCTTTCATAATCTTGTATTGAATTTATTATGCGCTCTTCAAATTCATTTGTTATCACATTATCTCTCACTTTGCCCTCCAAATATTTTAAATTTCTTCTCTAAAATATTGTTAATTGAAGAAATTATTTCTTCTTTTGTTGCGCCTGATGCAAATATAGCATCAAAACCCATTTCCTTAAGTTTTATGGCGTCCTCCGGGGGAATTGCACCACCGATTATATAAGCTTTGTTATCCTTGATCCCTTCTTTTTCGGCTTCGCTGATAAGTTCTCTGCCGAGCTGAAGATGGGCGCCCCCAAGCGAACTGACGCCTATTACATCTGCGTCTTCCTGAACCGCTGCCTTTACTATCTGCTCAGGCATGGAATTACCTATATAAATTACTTCCATCCCGGCATCCCGCAGTTGTTTTGCAACAATAAAAACTCCCCTGCTGTGAACATCGAGACCAAGTTTGGATAACAAAACCTTAATGCTTCTTTTCTTCATATTAAAACCTCCAAATTCTTAAAAACTTAAAAAGTATTAAAATATTACCGGTGGCTTCCAGAGCCCGAATGCTTTCTTAAAAACCTTAAAAATTTCCCCTTCAGTACATCCGACCCTTGCGCACTGGACTGAATAGGGCACAATATTTGCATGACCTGCACACGCCTCTTCAAGTTTTTTTAAAGCCTTTTCTACTTCTGTATTATTCCTGGTCTCTCTCAAGCTTGCCAGCTTAGCCGCCTGCCTTTCCTCTACACCCGATGGATATTGAAAAACATTTATCGGCGGTGTTTCATAAGTAGATTTGTAGCAATTTAATCCAACTACCTTTATGTCCCCTTTTTCAATTTTAGCCTGTTCGTTATGAAAATGGTTTGCCACTTTTCTGTGAATCCAGCCTTTTTCTATTGCTGCCACATATCCGCCCAGTTTTTCAATTTCTTGGACTTCATTAAGGATCCTCTTTTCAATATCATTGGTCATAGCTTCAACATAATAAGAGCCGCCGAGTGGATCTACAACTTCAGTCACGGCTGTTTCACTCTGGATAATCTGCTGGGTTCGAAGCGACAGCAAAGCTGCTTCCTCCGTTGGAACCGCATAAGCTTCATCATAAGAATCAACATGAAGTGACTGTACGCCGCCCATTACTGCAGACAGTGCCTGGATAGCGGCCCTTATGATATTATTTAAAGGTTCCTGCCTGGTTAGAGTGATCCCGGAAGTCTGGACATGGCACCTCATCCACATTGATCTTGGATTTTGAGCATTGTATTTATACTTCATTATTTTATACCAGAGCCTTCTTGCCGCCCTTATCCTTGAAACTTCATCAAAAAAGTCGCTTGCAATTGACCAGAAAAATGCAAGCCTTTCGCCCACCCAATCAACATCGTATCCTCTTGCAATCAGGTTATCTATTGTCTCCATGCCATTTGAAATAGCTACAGCCATTTCAGTTATTCCTGATGTACCGAAATCGTGAAGGTTGTAGCCATTTAAGGTTATAAAGTTCCAGTTGGGCACTTCCTTGCGGGTAAATTCAACATTGTCACATTGTATCCTGAAGCAATCCCTGGGAGGGATGTATTCCGGGCCACTTCGCACAACTTCTTCCAGTGTTATATCATTTTGTATACTTCCCCTTAAACTACTCCATGGAACACCTCTTCTTTCAGCCATTGCCAGAAACATCGGAAACAGTATTGCAGTATTTGATGGATAATGGGTTACCAGGGAAATAGTAACATCTTCAATTGCCACACCTTCAAAAAGTATCTCCATATCGCCGGCTGAATCTATGGCTACGCCCGAAGTTCCTACCTGACCGCGCGATATTGGATCATCAGAATCATACATTTGCACAGTAGGGATATCAAAAATTACACTAAGGCCGGTGGCGCCGTTTTTTAACATGAATTTCAGCCGCTCATTGGTATCTTCGGGCCCACCGAATCCGTTAATCTGCCTTATTGTGAACTTTTTGCCTCTATACATGTTTGGATGCAGCCCTCGCGTGAAAGGAGCCTGGCCGGAATTGCCCAGGTCATTTGCATAATCCATATCAGGTATATTTAAAGGTGTATAAATTAATTCCCTGGGCATTTCAGAACCTAGGATGGTTTGCGGGGTGACAAGCCAGTTATTCCTGTCATTTTCTTTGACAGTATTACTTTTCCATCCTTCAAAGTCTTTTTTGATATCATTTAATGCTCCACGATCAAATAAAGGCTTATCTTTATTCTCGCCTATTTTTTCAGCTAAGATATCTTTTGTTGTTTTTCTTGCATCAGACATGAATGGATCTCCTTTTTATATTTAAAAAATTTATTTTTTAAAGTTAAGAAACTGGTTTAAAATTTTTTCTGCTGCGGTATATGGGTCGCTGCCGTTATGGATCAAATCATCCAGCAATTTCTTGTATAAGCTGTCATTTTCGAGCTTCTCAAACAGCAGGTTGGACAGGTAATCGCTGATAATCTCTTTCATATCGCTATTAGACTTATTTCTAAAGTAATTGCTAAACTTGCCGGTTAGCCGCAGGTAGCTCTCATGTGCGAATATCCCTTCAATAAGCCTGTCTACACCCTTATTGTTGGCAGCCTCTGTTAAATAAATAGAAGGCTTCCAGCCGGCACTTTCCTTAATGCTTCCAGCATTTGATTTGTCGCTTCCAGAACCCTCCTTAGTGCTGCCGGTATCCAGGCTGAATAAATTTTTAAGATCAGACTCGAGATCTTCCGTATTATTCTTATCAGCTTTATTAATAACAAAAATATCGGCGATTTCCAAAATTCCAGCTTTTATAATTTGAATATAATCACCCAGGCCGCCAACCAGGACAACAATGGTGGTATGAACCAGGTTTTTGATATCAACTTCAGTTTGTCCAACACCGGCTGTTTCAACAAGAATGATATCTTTACCCATTGCATCCATGACAGTAATCATCCTTGATGTAACCTTTGATATCCCTCCCCGCCATCCTTTGGTAGGCAAGCTTTTAATGAAAACATCCTTATCAAAAGAGTGCTTTTGCATTCTAATTCTATCTCCGAGAAAGGAGCCACCCGTAAAAGGGCTTGATGGGTCCATCGCGATAACACCCACAGTTTTTTTGCCCGACCTGAAATAATCTATCATCACATCAATCAATGTGCTTTTCCCGGAGCCTGGTAGTCCGGTAACGCCAATGACATGGGAATGCCCGGTATGGCCGTAAAGAAGCTTCAGTTCATCTATGGCCCTGGTGTCTTCTTCTTCAATATAGCGCATCAATTTTGCTGCAGCTTTTATATCTGCTTTTAACACTCCGTTTGCCAGTGGTTCCATAATACTCTTTTTAAGTTATTTGCTAAGTTAAAAATTAATAATTTATAAAATGTGCCATTTAAGAATTGTGTCTGCAACTCGATACATTTCTCTCATTAAAAAGCTCTTAAAAACAATTCATTATAATATATTTTAAAATAATTAGGTGGTTTGACTAATTTAAGTATTGACTTTAATACTTTTATCCTCAACTTTGACTTCATAGGTTATTTCATCCTTTGCTTTAAGCTTTATGAAACCTATCTTGGGCCCGCCAATGCAAGTGCCGGTTGTTACATCGAATCGAGAACCATGTCTTGGGCATGTAACTACCTTCCCCTCAAGCTTACCTTTAGACAAATCTCCACCCATGTGCGTGCATCTGCCATTTATAGCATAGTAAATACCTTCAAAATTTACAATTAGAATATTCTTGTCACCAATTGTAAAAAGCTTCATCTGTCCTTCAGGTATTTCTTCAACTTTGGCAATCTCGATAAAACTCATTTTAATATCACCTTTCTAACAATTGATTAAATTATTATTAATAATACAAAAACTTTATACATAAAGACATAGTTTTATTACATTAAACTGCTATTTATAATCGGCACGAGTGAACCAAATTTGGAGTAT
>CAZFFH010000071.1:3573-6615 GCA_964518375.1 uncultured Actinomycetota bacterium | reverse complement strand
TTGTAGTCGTTTCTTCCCTTATCTTTGACTTCATACAAAGCCAGGTCTGCATTTTTTAGAATAGTACTGATGTTATCACCATGTTCAGGATAAATTGCTATTCCCATACTGACTGTAACCTTAAGCTTTTTCTCTCCGAGCATAAATTTTTCCTGGAAAGTGTTAAAAATCTTTTCAGCAATTTTTTCAGCATCCTGCTCATCTTTTATTTCAGGAAGCAATAGTAAAAATTCATCTCCGCCAAATCTTGCAATAGTATCACTTTTTCTCAGCAAGCTTTCGATTTTTTTACCCACATAAAGAAGCAATTGGTCGCCAGTATCGTGGCCGTAGTTATCGTTTATTTTTTTGAATTTATCTATATCGAGAATTATAAGAGCAAATTTTTTATTATTACGTTTTGAACTTGCTATGGTCAAATCCAGGCGGTCATTGAAAAGAAGCCTGTTAGGAAGATTTGTAAGCGGATCTCGATAAGCCAGTTCTTTGATTTTATCTTCAAGTTTTTTTCTGGGTGTAATGTCGCTGCAAGTGCCGATCATCCTCAATGGTTTGCCATTTCCATCCCATCTTATAACTTTACCTCTGTCATGTATCCACAAGTAAGTTTCGTCCTTGTGTTTTATCCTGTATTCGCTGGAGTAATTACTGGTATTACCCTGGAGATGATTATTTATTTGAGCCAGGACATTTTCATAATCATCGGGATGAATCCTGTCCATCGCCTCAGAACGCTCATTTTTCCATTCGCTTTCATCAAAACCCAGGATTTCCTTAAACCTTTTTGAATAAAAGACTTCATTTGTTTCAAAGTTCCAGTCCCAAACTCCATCCTCGCTTCCTTCAAGTGCAAACTGCCATCTTTCTTCTATTTCTCTTAGAAGTTCTTCTTCCTTTTTTCTGTTAGTTATATCAAGTACAACGCTTCTAAAGCCTGCAAAATCTCCATTTTCATCGTTTATTGCAACAGTTGATACCAGGATAGGGAATGTTGTACCATCTTTTTTAATAGCAAAATATTCAGAGCTTTCTGTTTTATCACCGCGTATCAAGCCTGGAATTTTTTCTTTTGCCCGTTTAAAATCCTCAAGCGTAAGAATATCTGTCAAGAAAAGTCCATTTCCCACATCTTCTTCTCTATAACCGGTTATTTCAAAAAAGGCCTGGTTTACAAAAGTTATTCTCTGGTCTTTATTTATTTCCAGTACCATTTCTGGCAGCAGTTCGACAAGATCCTTGAATCTTTTTTCATTTTCCTTAATATCAATTTCATTGCCTTTTAATTCCCGTAACATCCTGTTTATGCTGATAGTTAAATCAGAAATTTCATCCCTTCCTTTAAAAGCAATGTTTTTGGAAAGGTCTCTTTTTGTTCCTATTTCAGTAGTTTTTTTGCTTAAATAAACTATTCTAAAAAGTACTATCTTTCTTAAAACCAGGATTATAGTGATGCAACTTATAAATCCAATGCTTAAAAGTATTAAAACGTAAGTATTGATATTTTTCCTGCCCTCGAGGTAAATAGTCCTGGGAGCAGTAACCTGCAAAAGCAATATAGGAGTTGAATTTATATCTTTAATAAGTGTGTATCCTGAAGCACGACTATTATCGGCTGCTCTAAGTACAAAACTTTTACCTTCTAACAATTCTTCAATAATCTTTTTATAATCATTATTAATTGCCTGATCATTGATATTATAAAATTTTATGGTGTTTCCAATCTCCGAGCTCATATTTCTTATTATTTGCTCGTCAATAAACTGAGCTATTACCAGAGTACCAATTGCAGGACCCTCGCCACTACTTTTTAATACAGGTTTTGTGATAATGATTGCAGTCTTACCTTCAATTATAGATACTCCCGATGATCCATTAGCCTGGTTTGGCGCTGTTATTATATAATTGGGGCCGCGCAGTTCATTTTTGAGACTTTCAGGTACATTCAAGCTACTTTTACTGTTTAAATCATAAAGAGTAACTGATTTAATTTGCTTGTTGTTATCTATGAGGGCAAAAATATTAATTTCCAGGTTCTGGAAAAACTCATCTGAAATGTTTGTTTTAGCAAAATCTTCATTTCCTTCAGATATAAAAGAATAGGTATGATCCCACGAGGCATAATTGCTTGCGGTTCTTTCAAGATCAGCAGTTTTTATCTTTATAATTTTAAGAGCCTGAGCTATATCATTCGTGATCTCAACTTTTTCCAGCTCTAAATAATCATTTAATACTGAAAATCTTAATATGAAATAAAAAGCGATAATAACAGTTATCAATATTGTCGCAACGATAATTAAAGTCTTTTTTACTATGCCCATGTCATATTTTTTATTTTGGATAAATGTTATTAGTTATTTATTCTTAAAACAAATATTTCTGTAATAAATTTGGCACAATTAATGTTATAATATTTCTAATAATTTAAACATAATCTTAAAAGAATACCAATTAGTAAAATTTTTACAAAATGATCCTTAAAGAGCTTTCCACAGTATTTGATACGATTTTTTACAAAAACCTGGCGCTGGGCTGGGATAAGACAGGCTTAAGAGTCGGAAATATCCAAAAAGACATAAGGAAAATATTAATTACACTTGATTTGACCGATAGTGTCATCCAGGAAGCGATAAGGGCAAAAGCTGATTTACTTTTATCCCACCATCCTTTATTAATGGAACCAATAGATTCATTCCTTGATTCAAATAGTTTAGGGTCAAAACTGCTCGAAATCATAAAGAACAGTATGGCTGTGTACACCGCACACACAAATTACGATATCATGCCTGAGGGCCTGAACGCCATATTTGCTAAAAAACTAGGGCTTGCAGGTATAAAAGCTGCCTGCCTTGAGCCTGCATGTGTCAGCGAGGCCCACCCTAGCGAAGAAACAGCTTATGTCATATCCAGGATTGAAAATAAGTTGGCCGAAGGCGGCCTTGGGATAATTGGCGAGCTTGACGTCCCGGTTAAACTTCCTGTTTTTTTTAAAAAAGTAAAGGAAAACCTGGCAATCTCTGGTTTCAGGTGGATTGCCGGCAAGAA
>CAZFFH010000071.1:0-3473 GCA_964518375.1 uncultured Actinomycetota bacterium | reverse complement strand
CGTGAAAAAAATTCTTGTCATAAATGGCAGCGCAAACTCATTTACTCAGAGAATTGCAGTTTCAGATTTTGATTGTGACGTTGTAATAGTAGGAGAGCTGAACTACCATAGTGCCCTTGAAATTACTGAAAGCGGAAAAATTATTATAGAAATCGGCCATGGCGACAGCGAGAAATTTGCTGTTGAAGGGATGTATGATATTCTTAACAGGTATTTTAAAGAAAATGGCATAAAAGATATTGAAGTAATAAAAAGTAAAGAAGGCTATAAATCCTGGAGGTATTATATTGGATGAAGCAAGTTATGAAATAACCCGCCTTATCGAGCTGCAATTGCTTGAAAGTGCTATCCTCAGAAGGCTTAATGAAATCAATGTACTGAAGAAAAATGAAAAATTGCAAAAATTGCAAAAGGAGCTTTCCGAAATCAACGAAAAGCTGGAGCTTTCTGATAAGGAACTGGCGGGGCTTGAACATGAACGCAAGAAACTTGAGGATATGATTGCTCTTCAAAATGGGAACATAAAGAAAAATGAAGAAAAACTTTTCAGCGGAACAATAACCAGCGCCAAGGAACTGTTGAATTATCAGGAAGAAATCAAATTTTTAAAACAAAATAATGACAATGTTGAAAATAAGGAAATTGAGCTTATGATTTCCATAGATGAATTGAAGCCCAAAATTTCAGAAATTGAGAAAAGCAAGGCCCATATCGATTCCGGGATTGAAATGGTGAAAAAAGAAGTTGGTGAAAAAACTAAAGTAACCAGTGATGCAGTTAAAAGGCTAAGAAAAAAAAGAGCAGCAGTAATTTCTAAAATTCCTAAAGATGCTTTGGCTAAATACGAAGAAACAAAAGTTAAAAAAGGTGGAATTGCAGTTGCAATCTTAAAAGATAGATTTTGCGATATATGCAACATGGAAATCCCTACAGGAGATGCTGAGAAAATAAAGGATTTAAACAAGCTTTATAAGTGCCCGTTGTGCGGAAGGATGCTCATAATGTACAGGGACGAGATTGATGAAATTAAAGCAGGCATTGAAAATTAACAAGCAAAACCATGGATTTAAATTTTGAATATTTGAGAATTTATTTTGATGGAGGCTCAAGGGGGAACCCCGGGCCTTCTGCTGTTGGCGCAGCTATCTATGATAAAAACAGCAACCTGATTGATGAATTAAGTGAATGCATAGGAGAATTTACCAATAACCAGGCAGAATATCTTGCTTTAGAAAAAGTCCTTGACCTGGTTAAGAAATATAAAATCAAATACAATATCAGGAAAATAATACTTTCAACCGACAGTAAGCTTGTTTACAGCCAGGTAAAGGGGATATGGAAAATCAAGAATATAGACATTTTGGAAATTTTTAAGCGAGTCGTAAAAAAGCTTAAAGATTATGAAGTGGTTGACTTAAGGCTCATTCCAAGGGAAGATAACAAAGCGGCAGACAAGCTTGTAAACCAGGCATTGGATAAAAAAGACAGGTTGTTTAATGCCGATTCTGAAATAAATTTTGGTAATGTTGAGGAGTAAAAAGGTTATACTTTCCTTACAAGACTATGCTTTCCAAGGTCCGCCAAGAACTTATCCTTATATGTCCAAAGAATAAACTCTCCAGGTCATCGATTTATTTCCCATCTTGAACAATGGATTGAGTATGTCATGATTGATATCAGCCAGTTGAGATCCAGAGCCATGCGTAAACCCAAGATCCTTTCCAGTTTTAAATGTTCTGTAATACAGTTTTGAGTCAATGCCTGATTTTCTATATTCTTCCCTTATACCAAGTATCATAATGCGCAAACCTGCAAAATTTTTCTTTTTCAGCCGGGTTTTTATTATATTGAAAATACCCAAATCCCTTTTTAAATCTCGAATGCTGAAAAATTTTTTTGAAGGAATCCCTGGGGTTTTTCTATCGTATTCTTCAATTACTTCATTTACATCAGGCACGCTTACCGAAACACCGATAGGTACATTGTCCTTTTCGACGATGAAAATCAAATCTTCAATTGCAATTGTTTTAATGCCTATTGCAAGAATATCAAATTCTTTATCTGTCATTACAACTTGTTGTGGATGGTGTCCTGTATTCCAGACGTCGTTGTAAAGATCTCTGATTATTTTTATTTCACTTTTAATATTGCCAAAATCAACATTTCTTATTGTAAATCCTGTTGAGGTGGTATCTCTTCTCGTTCCATTGACCCTGTCCATCATTTTTTCAATCTTTTCCATATATCCATTTGCAATAATTGCATCAGTATTCATTGCATACCAATCGTTTTCTTTCTTAAATCCGTACTGTACAAAGAAATCAGAATAGTAAGGAGCATTATACGGTTCCATAAAATAAGGTTTGTTTTCAAACCCTTCAATAAGGCAGCCTATTTCACCGGTGGCACTAAATTTTGCAGGGCCCATAGCCTTGTTGCATGAGTTTTTCTTTAAATAATCTATAGCTGCATCTATAAGCTTTCGTGCCACATTTTTGTCCTGGACTGATTCAAAAAGACCAAATCCGCCCGTGTTCTCGTTATGCTGCTTGTTGTAATTGTAGTCAACGAAGGCCATTATTCGGCCAAGTGGTTTTTTATCAGAAGCATATGCGACAAAATATTTTATCTGTGCATGCTCAAAAAAAGGGTTGCGGGTTAGGATACCGCCAACCCGGAAAGATGTCGGATTCAAGTCTGATAATTCCTGTAAAAATATGGGAAAGACCTTCTTTGACTGGCTGCTTTTGTACCAGTCTATATAATAAGGGACCACGATGAATTCTTTTAATTTATTTAACGAAACACTGTTAAACTTACCCGGAACATATTCACCCAGGTCTTTAATTACAATATTTTCCATAAAATTAAACCGTATCTGTGTTGAGATAATAATTGCACAATGATACTTTTAAAATGATTTTTTTACAACATAGCTCAAAAAGAGGATGTAGAATTACTGCAAAATATGCATCAAAAGATATTATTTTTGTTATAATCATGTTTGGAGTTAGTTGTGTAGTCGCGGGAGCAATGTGAATTGCTTTCGAGGAAAGTCCGAGCTCCGCAGGGCAGGATGCTGGGTAACTCCCAGCGGAATATGGTGTAAACCTTATTCCAGCGCAAGTGCAACAGAAAATATACCGCCAGGTTGTTTTAATTAATATTTTTATAACCTGGTAAGGGTGAAATGGCGAGGCAAGAGCTCACCGGCAGCCTGGCAACAGGCTGGCTTGGTAAACCGCATCCGGAGCAAGACCAAATAGGGGAGATATAAGGCTGCCCGTCTTTCTTCCGGGTCTGGCCGCTTGAGGCAAATAGTAATATTTGTCCCAGAGGGATGGCTACAGCTGCTTATCTTTAGCAATTAAGGGTGAGCAGTACAGAACTCGGCTTATAGACTAACTCCACAAATTCTATACTCCAAATTTGGTTCACTCGTGCCGATTATAAATAGCAGTTTAATGTAATAA
>CAZFFH010000070.1:0-6811 GCA_964518375.1 uncultured Actinomycetota bacterium | reverse complement strand
GCAGGGGCCGAATGCGTAATGGCGCCTACAGATATTAAATCGATCCCTGTTTTACAAATTTCTTCCAGGGTGGCAAGATTTATACCTCCTGAAACTTCAATTTTACACCTGCTTCCAAGGCTTTCCCTGATTACTGCTACCGATTCTTTTATTATGGAAAGCTCCATGTTATCAAGCATGATTATATCAGCATTGGATTTGATTGCCTCGCCAAGTTCTTTCCAATCCTTTACTTCTACCTCAATTTTTAACTGGTGTGGAACCTTAGTTCTAATTTTATCTATAGCTTCTTTTATACCACCCGCAGCAAAAATATGATTATCCTTAATTAATATCCCGTCAAACAGTCCGAACCTGTGATTAAAACCTCCACCGCAAAGAACGGCATATTTTTCAATTTTTCGAAGCCCTGGTTTAGTTTTACGGGTATCGGCTATTTTGACATTATATCCTGAAGCGACTGATGAGAATTTTTTTGTATAAGTAGCGATACCGGACATGTGCTGTAAAAAGTTAAGATAGATTCTTTCCATAATTAACAAAATCTGTGTAGAACCGCTAATTGTGCAAATCTTGTCAAAGTAATTTAAATCTGCAGAGTCATTTTTAATTTTATTGAATTCAATACTGCCGCCAAGTTCTTCAATTATATATCCGGCTATGTCTATTCCTGAAAGCACGGCACCATTTTGTTCCTTGCAAATTATATATGCCGAGGATTTGCTTTCCTTTGGTATCAGGAATTTGGATGTAATATCACCATAACCACCAAGATCTTCGTTAATTGCAGCTCTTATCAGGTCAATTACTTCATATTTATGTATTTTATCAGCTATATTCATTCTAGCTTCCTATTATTTTTTTAGTCTTAGCGACTAAATTGATAATTATTCTACCGGTTCAAAGGATATGTTATCACGCTTCAAAATAATGTGCCTCCTCCAATTTTTATCATCTTTTCTATGGTAGTCATTTCTTTGATGCGTACCTCTGCTTTCTTCTCTTAACCTTGCAGAGGTAGCAATCAGGTAACCGACAGTAAGCATATTTACAAGTTCCACAGCTTTTTTGTCAGGATTATTGAAAAGTGCGCCATTTGTAATATTTTTGTTAATAAAGCTTAGAGCTTCATCGAGGCTTTTATCGTCCCTGAGTATCCCGACTTTTTCACTCATCAGGTGCCTGAATTGAAGAGTCGTTTTTTCTAAATCTTTATTTAGTTGATTATCATGCATTTTTAATTTGGTCTCTGCTTTAAGTGCTTTTTTGTCTGTAAGAATGCTATTAAGTTTTTTTAATAATCTCTGTTCTGCAAGCAAGCTGCCACCTTTAAGTTTTTTTATAATATCTTTGGAAATTTCCCATCCGTATACCAGGCCCTCAATAAGCGAGTTGCTTGCGAGCCTGTTTGCCCCGTGCGCACCGGTTGCTGCAGTCTCCCCGCAGGCATAAAGTCCTCTAATATCAGTATGGCCTTTCAGGTCAGTCTTGATTCCACCATTTAAATAATGTGCCGCCGGAAAAACTTTAATCAAGTCTTTGCTCAGGATGAGCCCATTTTCTTTCAATTTTGCGACAATATTTGGAAAACGGACTTTCAGCATGTTTTTAGATAAATGTGTGGCATCAAGGTGAACAAATTTAATATCCTGGTCCTTCATCACTTTAATCATTTCCTTGACAACAATATCTCTTGGGGCCAGTTCTGCCCTCGGGTGTTTACCTATCATGAATCTCTTGCCAAGGCTATCCCTCAGGTAAGCACCTTCACCTCTTAGAGCTTCGGTAATCAGGTAAAGGCTGCCTTCATTGGTTTTAAATACAGTAGGATGAAATTGCATAAACTCAATATCTTTTATGGAGGCACCGGCCCTGTAGGCCATTGCTATTCCATCCCCGGTTGATATTGCCGGATTTGTGGTAAGCTCGTACAGCTGGCCAATACCACCGCTTGCAATAATAATATTTTTTGCAGGATGTATTTCTACGGCAGACGTAGCCAGGTTTACTGCTATCACCCCAAGGCAGCTATCGTCATCAGTTATTATGTCAAGCACGAGACACTCAGGATAGAATTCAATTTGCCCGAAATTCTGGGAGTATCTTACAAGTTTCTTTTCAATTTCCTCCCCCGTTGCATCTCCACCTGCATGAAGTATCCTTGGATAGCTGTGTCCTCCCTCAGTGGTGAGGCTGATCTCTCCACCTGAAATATCAAAAGTAATGCCAAGCTCTATTAAGTCTTCAATCATTTTTGGAGCATATTGAACTAAAATTTTTACTGCCTTGCTGTCACAAAGTCCCTGCCCGGCTTTTATAGTATCTTCATAATGACTCTTCCACTTATCAGGTTTTTTGATTGCCGCAGCGATGCCACCTTGCGCATACCAGGTTGTTGATTCTGAAAGCGAACTTTTAGTTAAAACCTTTACTTTAGTGTGTCTTGAAATCCTGATTGCTGTTGAAAGCCCGGCGATACCGCTGCCTATGACTATGCAGTCGCTGCATTTATAAGTCTTTTGGCTTTGGAATAAGTCTACCAGGTACCGTTTCTGCATGTGCTTAAATATTTATTAATTATAAATTGTTAAAATGGCTATGCCTATGTAACCTGAAAATAATATTTAACATAAGGCTGTCATTTAGCTAATATTTAACTTATTGCTAACATTTAGCCTGTGCCTATTACCTGACTTAAGATTAACATTTAACTTAAGGCTAACATATTATCAATTGCTGTGCGAGCCTTATTAATAACATCATGCGGGAGCTTTATCTCAAACTGCTCCTCTTCCAGGGCCCACAGTAATTTTTCAAGATTTGTGAGTTTCATATTGGGGCATATTGCATGACTGGATGCCGGGTAAAAAACTTTGCCGGGATTTTCTTTTTTTAACCTGTATATTAAATCAATTTCCGTTCCTATTATAAACTCTTTTTTAGTTGATTGTTTTACAAAAGACAACATGCCACCCGTGCTTGCTACCTTGTCTGCTATTTCTATTACATCAGGAGTGCATTCGGGATGTACGAGCACAACAGCGCTAAGGTGCTCTTTTTTAAGGGCTATAATTGTTTTCACATCGATACTCGCATGAGTAGGGCAAAACCCATTCCAGAGTATCATCTTCCTGCCAGTCTGGCTTTGAACATAGCTTCCCAGGTATTTATCAGGGATAAAAATAATTTGCTTGTCTTTGGGGATTGAATTAACTACCTTTACAGCATTTGAAGATGTACAGCAGATATCACTTAATGCTTTTACGCGGGCAGAAGTATTTACATAGCATACAACTACAGCGCCGGGATGCTCTTTTTTAAAATTTGCAAGCTGTTTATCTGTAATCATGTCAGCCATTGGGCAACCACTGTATCTATCTGGCAGCAGGACTTTCCTTTGGGGAGAAATAATCTTGGCTGTTTCTGCCATAAAACGCACCCCGCAAAAAACAATGATCCTGTTTTTTACTTTTGCAGACTCAATGCTCAGCTGAAGGGAATCACCGACAAAATCAGCGATATCCTGGATTTCATCTATCTGGTAATTATGCGCAAGTATTATGGCATCTTTTTCTGTTTTTAGCTTTACAATATTGTCTATTAAGTTTATATTCTTTTTCATATAAAAATTGTTTAAATTTTAAAGATAGGTATAAATTATATAGAAAAAAGCATATAAATAAAATATCATTTTGAGTACATTTTATATGAGGTCTCCGGACAGGTCCAGACAGGGGTAAATTAATTGAAGTTAATTATCAGTGAAAAAGAAATAGCAGCAAAAAGAATTGCCGGCATATTATCGGGCGATGGGCAAAAGGAAGAAAAAGTTTATGGAGTACCGGTATACTATATTAAGCATGGCAGTGACGAATGTGCGGTAATAGGCCTGAAGGGCCATATTCTTAAAGTTGATTTTCCAAAGGAATATTCAAACTGGTTCAAGGTAGATCCGGTAGATTTAATTGATGCTGAAATTGAAAAAACCCCCATACATAAGAATATTGTTCAAGCTTTAAAAAAAGTTGCAGGTAATGCAAGCGAAGTAATTATTGCCACTGACTTTGACAGAGAAGGCGAGCTTATTGGTTATGATGCGTGGCAGGTTGCGATTGAAAAAAACAGCCTGTTAAATGCAAAAAGAGCCAAGTTTTCTGCACTAACCAATTCAGATATTGACAGCGCTTTTGCAAAGCTTGAAAAACTTGATTTGAATCTTGCTTTTGCGGGAAGAGCAAGGCAGGACATTGATTTAATCTGGGGTGCAGTGCTAACCCGGTTTATCTCGCTGGCTTCATACCAGGTTAAGGAAAATTTCCTCTCTGTCGGCAGGGTTCAATCTCCCACCTTAACTCTTATAGTTGACAGGGAAATAGAGATTGGCGAATTTGTAGCAATTCCTTATTGGGTTGTTAATATAAAGCTGAAAACCGACAGAGGCGAGAAATTTGAAGCAACCCATAAAAAGAAAAGGTTTTTGAAAAAGGAAGAAGCGTCAAAAGCTTTTTCAAAAATTTCTGGCGAAGGCGAAGTTTTGGATATAAATGAAACCATAAGGAGCATGGCCCCGCCCACACCTTTTAATACAACATCGCTTATAGTTAGCGCAAACTCAATTGGATTTACTGCTGCAAAGACTATAAATATAGCAGAAAACTTATATATGAACGGCTATATCAGCTATCCAAGAACTGATAATACTGTTTACCCTGCATCAATAGATCTTAAAGAAATTGTAAAAATGCTCAAGGTTTCCGGCAGCTTTGCTGATGCCTGCAGCGATGTTTTAAAACAAAGCAAAATTACTCCTTCACGCGGCAAGAAAAGGACCACGGACCATCCCCCTATTTATCCAACATTTTCTGTAAGCAGGCAGAGGCTTAGCAGCGATGAATGGAAATTGTACGAACTTATTGTAAGAAGATTTTTATGCACACTCCTCCCGCCAGGCCAAATAAAGAGCATTGCAGCAAATATAAATGTGGGCGGGGAAGTATTTGTTGCAAATGGTTCAAATATTATAAAGGAAAACTGGATCAAGCATTATCATTACTACAAGCATGAAGACGTCTATATTCCAAATCTTGTACCCGGGCAAAAATTAAAAATTATTGACAGGGAAATGCTTGATAAGGAAACAAAACCTCCTGCAAGATATACCCAGGGCAAGCTTGTGGAAAAAATGGAAGAGCTGGGACTCGGAACTAAAGCTACAAGACATACCATAATCCAAACGTTGATTAGCAGAGGCTACATAACAGGCAATCCGCTTGTGCCTTCAGAAAAAGCAATTGCTGTTGTAAAAATATTAAAAAAGCATGCCGAAAAAATTTCTTCTCCTGATATGACTTCCGAGCTTGAAATGGATATGGATGGAATAGCAAGAGGGGATGAGACCAGGGAGGAAGTTGTAGAAAAATCAAGGGAAATGCTCAAAGATGTAATGGTCAACCTTAAAAATGTAAAAGCGGATATTTCCCAGGAAATCAAAAAAGCTGTAAAGGAAGATTTTATAATAGGAAAGTGCCGACAAAAAGACTGTGATGGAAACTTGATAGTAAGAGTTTCAAAAAAATCAAGGAAAAGATTTATAGGATGCAGCGCTTATCCCAAATGCACAAGCACTTTTTCTCTCCCGCAGCTTGGCATGATCCTTACTACTAAAGACATATGCAAGCACTGCGATTATCCCGTGATAAGGATAATAACAAAAGGTAGAAAACCATGGGATCTTTGTATCAACGGTGATTGTCCCGGAAAAGATGAAAAATATAAAAATTACAAATCTAAAAAACCAGGTCAAGAATCTTCTGATTGAAGCAAGCTTTTTTCTCCCTGATGATATTATACGGTCAATCAAGGCAGCACGCGAGAGAGAAACAAATCCGGTTGCTTCAAGAATGCTTGATTATATGCTTGAAAACGAAAAGATTGCCAGAGTCCAAAAA
Organism: uncultured Actinomycetota bacterium; assembly: GCA_964518375.1. Lineage (GTDB taxonomy): Bacteria > Actinomycetota > Humimicrobiia > Humimicrobiales > Humimicrobiaceae > JAHILC01. Next base: position 863 of record CAZFFH010000070.1, on the reverse strand, counting down.
CTTCCATTATGCCAGGACTGCGGGAATGTATATATAAATCTGGAGATAGGTCCGGATATCTGCCTGGAAAATGATTTTACAGAAGTATTAAATAGTGCGGTATCTGAAGTTTACAACTACTGTTTTCTGCGCAAATCGATTGTAAGTGATCCACTCTTTGAAAGAAAAAATACTTTAAGCAACATCCCTGCAATTATCAATTTAAGCCTTTCTTCAATTGAAGGAATTAAGATTGAAGTGAATTTAAAAGGCGGTGGAAGCGAAAATTGCTCCTACCTTTTCATGCTAAACCCGTCTGAAGGCCAGGAACAGATAATTAATAAAGTTCTTGAGGTTGTAAAGGGAAATGTCACAAAATGCTGCCCGCCGGTAATTATAGGGATAGGTATTGGAGCAACAGCTTCGGAGGTGTCAAGGCTTGCCAGAAAAGCAAGTTTTAGAAATTTAAATTATAGAAACTGTGATCCAAGGTATGCCGTTCTTGAGGAAAAGATACTGGGTCTGGTAAATGAGACAGGAATCGGCCCTCAAGGCGTTGGTGGAAAAACAACCGCCCTGGCATGCAACATTGAGTTTGCTCCATGTCATATGGCTACCCTGCCGGTTGCAGTTTTCCTGGGATGCCATTCCACAAGGCGAGCTGAAAAACATCTGGATAAGTTTTAAAAATCTTTTTTACAAATAAAATTGCTTTTGTTTAGACTAAAATAGACAGATTTAGTACCTAATACTATTATGTTATAATGCCATCGTGTTATAATTCTTAATGTATTAGATTCTTAATATTAAAATTAAAAATTATTTGGAGATAACAATGAATACAAAAATTAAAATGGTTTATTGGAAAGGTGAAAAATTCTGGT
>CAZFFH010000069.1:0-6814 GCA_964518375.1 uncultured Actinomycetota bacterium | reverse complement strand
CTGCCGCAGATGAAAAACCGTTATAAAGACTGCTGGGAGGATATACTGTCAATGTGCGATACTCATCTGTACTTAGGAATTAATGATGATTTTACCGCACAATACTGCAGCAGATTTCTTGGCAATACTACTATTAAAATACAAAGCGTTAGTAAGAATATAGAAGGCTTTCTTGAAAGTGGCAGGCAAAGCCAGTCACAAAACTACTACTCAAGAAACCTGATGCTTCCGGACGAATGTAAAAGGTTATGCCAGACAATGTTAATTTTAAACCAGCGTTCTTTTTACCCATCCCTTCTCTATAAGGTTCAGTACAGGTACTGGGAAAGGCAAGTAAGAATCTGTGATCTATCAGATGTTAGAAATCTACCTGAGATAAAAAGCGCATAAATTTTATATTTTTTATTGTACGCAATGCTTTTATTATTTTTTTAAATGTAGTTAAGTGGGCAAATTTGGAAAATATAATCTGTTGTTTAAATATAAAGGAAAGTTATATAAGGATAACCAATCATTTTAAAGGCCATCCTTATATTAGCTTTGAGGAATATATTGATGATATAGAAGAGATAAAAAACAAATCACTGTATAAAAAATGGCAATATGCAGTAGTTGATAAAAAACTTTCCTGGTTTGACGAGGCAGTAAAATTTTTTAAAAAAAATAATATAGACATAATTTATTTTTATGATGACTACAAGGAGGTAATTGCATCTATTAAGAGCAAGGTTAGCCAACCACCGGAAGATGACCCAGCAGAAAATGGCGGATTTTCTAAAGAGCAGGGCAGTGACAGTAAAGTAAGATATATAGAAAAACCCATTACTAAAATAGTGGAGAAGAAAATATACACGGGAATTGAAAAGAAACTAATTATTATATCTAGTCTTACAAGATGTACCGGCTCAACTACAATTACCCTAAGTCTTGCAAAATATCTTTCCAACCTGGGTATCCTGTCATCTGTTATTGAGCCCCCTATAAGTAGCCCTACAATATTTAACTGGATAGGAATTGAAGAAAGAGAAATTGGGCGGACAGAAGACAGTAGTAGTCATTTTTATTCATATCCACATGAAATCTCATGTGGAAACAGGATAAAGAACAAAGCTGAATATGTATTTGACAGCATTGTCTGGATTATTGCCGACGACAGAAAAGAGCGAATTGAAAAATGGGGATACAACCAAATGCTGCAACTTGTGTATGCGTCCAACATTGCCCCTATAACTCTTATTGATATAGGGGACAACCTTTTCCATGAGGCAGTTAAGCCTCTGCTGTCTGTTGTAGATTTGGTGCTTGTTGTTATAGATCCATTCCCGACCAGTTGCAAGATAAATAATAATAAGTTTTTAGAGCTTTTAAAATTAAAAAGTGATGGTTGCCCGGTAAACTTTATTATAAACAAATGGAATAGTGGAATTGATAAAAAGGAGTTTCTGGATTTTATTGGGGTAGAACCCCTTGCGTTTATACCCGCTATAGACCTGGCTATTTTATATAAAGCTAACTGCCAGTACAAGATTCCGCTTTGCTACAGGGAAGTTTCCGATGTACTGGACAGTCCGCTTAACGATATTTGTTCTCTTTTTGTACCTAAAGAATTTGCCAGTACTTTTTCTAAAAATAAAAAGGGTAAAAATAGATCATTACTTGCAAATATTATAAAGAAATTTAAAAGGTCTTAATTGCCATATATATTAGTTGTGGGGAGGATAATTTGAAAGGGCACTTTATAAGAAGAAGAATCAAAAGTGGAGCAGTATTTTCTAGTTTGGGCATACTGTTAATGCTTGCTACTATGGCTATGATATATTTTTGGGAGACCAGGGGCAGGGAGCAGTTTTTGTACAGCAGCGTAGTGGTACTAAACCAAAGTGTAGAAGCTAACATTTCCATTACATCTGGTATGCTGGACTTGATAAAGATAAACCCCGATAACCTTATTGAAGGGGCTATAGTAAAAAAGGAGGAAATTATCGGAAAGTATTCCGCCCACTATATTCCAAAAAATAGCCAACTGGCCCCCGCTTATTTTAAAGATGATACTACAGATACCAAAAAGGTAGACAGCTATATTTTTGCAATTCCTACCGACTGGATTATAACCTTTCCAAATTCTCTAAGAAGGGGAGATACGATTTATTTTTATCCGGTTAAAATAGTGGACGAAAATGTGCAGCAAAATAAATCCTTTAATAATTTAGACAACATAAAAGTAACCAATCAAAGCGATTTGGCCAAATGTGAAGTTGCATACCTAAAAGATTCAGGCAATAGAGAAGTAGTAAATACGGCCGGTAATGACAGGTATGACGCAAGCGCTAATATTGCCAGTATCGAAATTATAACAAATTATGAAGGTGTATTGCACCTGCAGAATTTGGCTGACAATAACTACAAATTTATTATTTTATATAAAGCTAACGTCAATTAAGCAAAGGATAATTTTAGCAAATGAAAAATATTTTAATAATAAGTAAAAACAGTAACTTAAAAACTGAACTTGAAAAAACCGGCTTTTTTAAAAATATTAAAACCGGCCTGTCTTTTGGTAGTAAAGCACTGGAGGGTATTGATATTTTAATCGTTGATGATAAAACTATTCCCTATAGTCAATATATTCAAAATTTTTCAAAGTTTTTAAAGCTGGTCAGGAGCAATTATTACATTGCGGGAGACATAGACACACATTCAACTATAAACAAAGTTCTTTCTTCTTATGGAATAATAGTAATTCCTCCTTTCCTTACAGATACGCAGATTTGCCAAAAAATATGTTCTTTAACTGTTGAGGATTTTACTACCGGTAAAAATACTGTTTGTTTTTTCGGATCTGGACCCGGGGCAGGCACAAGTATGATAAGCCAGTCCGTGGCCCAGGTACTTTCTGATATTACCGGTAAATCTACAGGGTTTTTAAGTCTGGATGGCAGTGAAGGTATTGATTATTTTGATATAGATTTAGACAGTCATGGCCTTGGGCAAATTAAAGAAAGGCTTATAAATAATATTTTATCACCAGAGGAGCTTAAAAACTCATGTATAAAAAGTTCTTCGCTATATTTTTTGCCGGGGGAGAAAGAGATTTCTAAGGTCAGGCATTACCAACCGGACCATATCGAGAAACTGGTAGACCTCTGCTCTGAAACTTTTGATGTTACCATTATAAATGGAGGCAGCGCTATTACCGGTATGAGTATAGGTGCCTTAAATTCATCTAAATTAAAATTACTTGTCACTACACAAAGTGATAAGCATTTTAGAAATTTCAATAATTTACTGGATCAAATTTTTGTAAATTTAGGCATAAGTTCAGATGATTTTTCACTGGTAGTAAATAAATATATAGACTCGGGCGAGCTCGAAACTGAAATAAGCCTGGCTAAAAAATATGGTATGCCATTGGCTTCTGTTATACCGCTTTTAGAATATATACCCAGCCTGGAAGCTGAAAAAAAGAAAAAGACACTGATCGGTTATGACCGGGTATATAGCAACTCTATAAAACAGTTAGCAGTTTCCATATGTGGAGAGCTGGGTATAGAAATTTTAAATACCGGTAAAAAGGATGGTAAAAGAGGTAATTTTTTTAAAAAAATATTGGGAAAGGTTTAATTATGAATATTGAGTTACTAAAAGAAGAAAAAAGAGTAGAAGAATTTTATATTGATACTTATTTAAGTAATATAAAAAGCAGCAGTGCAACTGGCAAGAAATATTTGAGCCAAAGAGAACTCTTTTTAAATCTTTGTAGGTCTGTACAGTCCCATTTTGAAGACCAGTGGAATAAAGCAGAAGGACAGGAGTCTAAAATACTTGAACGGCAGACCAAAGCTTTAATAGGAATACCTGACCATGTAAATTATTTTAAGGATCTTATAGGCAAATATTTAGAAGATAACGCTAAGGCTGGCCTAGCTTATCCTAAATGGTATAAGAGCTTAACTGACGGTATTTTTCATGAAGTATGGGGCCTGGCAGGCATAAGTGCCTGGATGGATATGCCTGAGAGCTCATCTGCCAAGATCATAGGGGAGAGAATCTATTATCTGGTTGATGGAAAAATGGTACTGCAGGAACAGAAAATTTCTGCACAAAGGTTCGGTGCCCTTAAAAAAGCTCTGCTTCTTCTTACACCCCAAATACCCCAAAATAATCCCAATATTGAAATTCTTATGTACTCCGGACAAAGAGTTACTTTTTATGGCGGATCTCTTACAAAATCCGGCCAGGATATTATGGTATTTCGTAAATATGTTGTGTTTAATTATACTCTTGAAGAACAGGCCAGGAGAAAAACTATTCCGGAAGAAGCTGTAAGTATGCTTAAAAGCCTGGCTAAAGTAGGTTTTAATATTCTTTTTTGCGGGGCTGTTAGAACTGCTAAAACTACCATGCTTACCACATTCCAGTTGCTTGAAGATGCCAGTCTTGAAGGAGTTCTAATTGAATCCAATGCAGAAATACCGCTGCATGAGCTTATGCCCCAGTCTCCTATAATGCAGCTTGTTGCTGATGGAGAGGAACTATCCGGTATTACCAAACAGCTTATGCGCTCAGACGGAGACTATATTATTTGTGGAGAAGCAAGGGATGGGAATATGTTAAATCTACTTGTGGAAATAGCAAACCGGGGTACCAGACATTGTAAAAGCACAATTCACTTAACCGATGTATTTGACCTTCCTTATGATATGGCAAATATGATTGTAGGCAAAAAAGGTGGGAGCCTGGATCATACAATAATAAAAGTTGCTAAAAGTTTTCATTATGTCTTTAGCTTTATACAACTTGCTGACCGTTCCAAAAAAAGATTAAAGGGTATTTATGAAATCAGGTACGACTACAAGACACACAGAATATCAATACACCAGATATGCAAGTACGAGCTTGAGTCTGACAGCTGGACTTTTTTCTATGATATAGGCAGCGATAAGGAAGCTATTGCCAGAGAAGAAAATTACCAGGCGTTTTTATCATATGCAAAAGAACTTAAAATACTGGCTGAAAAATTTCCTATGGAAGAGCACAAAGTTACAGTACCTTTTTACTCAAGGGGGAGCTGATTTTTATGGTCGGTATTATTGATATGAGCTTAAGAATTTTTATGTATGGCGTACTTCTAACTGGAATATGGTTATTCTTAGGAAGGTACCTGGTAAGTTTTATCAGGCAGCGAAGTGAGGGATATAGATTTAGAAGTAAACCTACCGGACAATCCGGTAATAAGTTTACGGCCCATATTAGACTGCTTATCATAATAACTACTGGAAGAAAAGGAAAAGACGTTGTTTTTTATTTTATGTTTTTATCAATATGCTTATTTACTGTCTCCTTTTCTGTTTCTGTAGGACTGTTAGGAGTGAGTATATTTTTTGTTTTAATGTCAACTCTTGTTGGCTTTCTTCCTTATATTTACTTGCGGTTTAGACTTAAAAGCATACAGCTTTTGGGAAGCTATGAAGCAGAAAATCTACTGAGCGAACTAACCAATATGTATAAGATTTCAGACTTTAATATGATTTCTGCAATAGATAAAACTATAGGCACTATTAAAAATTGTCCTCTTTCAAAGAAGGCTTTATTTATTTTAAGTTTAAAAATAAAAGAGTACCGGAGCAAGGAAGAATTGCAGTCCGCGATAGATTTTTTTGTGGCTATGTTTGGTACTGAATGGGCGGCACTTCTGGGTATGAGTATTTTTGAATCTATTTTAAACGGCAACAATGTTTCAGTTTCCTTAGATGACATACTGTCAAATCTAAAACAGATAAAGGATTCCATAGAAAAGGACAAGAGGGCAAATTATGAGGCGTTTACTATGGTTAAGTTTGTAATTCCTATCATTTACGTTTTATCAGTTTTTGTTTGTGTAAAATATTTCGGGTTTACCCTGGGAAAATTTTTTCACTACCAGTTTTATACGGGACTGGGTATAAAATTTTTAATTACTATTATAGTACTTTCAATAATTAGTTTTTGGTCTATGTACCTCTTGAGTAAACCTAAATTTGATTTTTAAAAAAGGGGCTAAAATGAGTTTGCAAATAATTTATTTTGTATTAATTTCTATTATGGCCACAAGCTCAATTGGATTTTTTATCCGCGGCGCTCTGGGCGCATTACCTGCGTGGAAGACAAGGTTTGGGAGCGAAGGCAGTGTAAAAAAGAGTTTAGCCGGAGGCGAGATCCTTTCTTTCGGCGGGGTAAATATTTCTACTTTTAACTATCAAGCTATACGGTTTACAGCTTTAGGGGCATGGTTGGTTTTAATAATACTGCTAAAAATAACAAGAGGCCTGCCTTCTTTTGGGCTGCAGCTTTTTTTGGCTGTTATTTTACTTGTAGTTACCACTCCAAAATCTAAAATGGGCCGCATAAAACTACCATTTTTATATATTAGTAACTTCTTTGGTAAAGTAAAAAGGGAAGCAGCAAACAGGGAAATATATCGCACTATTTCCCAGCTTATAAACCTTTTTACAATAAAAGGGGAAGACATTTTAGGTTCTAATTATATCCTGGGAGAAATTATAAAGTTTAGCAAAGTTACCAAACCGGTATACCTTCAAATGCTTTCAATGTGGAATATGAACATGCGGGAAGAAGCAGCCGACTATTTTGCCGACGCAATAGGCACAAAGGAAGCAAGGGATCTAGCCACTTTATTTTTAAAGCTTGACCTCATAAGTCCCAAGGAGCTTAAAGGCCAGCTTGTGCATTACCAGAATAATATAAAAACAGAGGCAATTACGGCAAGGGAAAGGGTAAATGAGAGAAACGGAAACCTTATCTATATACTGGCCAT
>CAZFFH010000068.1:0-7033 GCA_964518375.1 uncultured Actinomycetota bacterium | reverse complement strand
ATTCGCCAGGAACTAATTAAAAATAATTTTAATTGTCAGGGGAAAAGATGGTAAATTACAACGATATCGCAAAAATTGCAAAAGTATCTTCAACAACTGTTTCTCATGTAATCAATAAAACCCGTTTTGTTTCTCCGGAAACAAAGGACAAAGTTCTTGAAGCAATGCAGGAATTAAGCTATAAACCAAACCTGCTTGCACGGGGCCTTGCAACAGGAGTTACGCATACAATTGGACTTATTATTTCAGATATAAAGAATCCATTTTATCCTGAAATTATTCAAGGTGTTGAAGAGCTGGCAATTCGAAGTGAATACAACATTTTCTTATGCAACACGGATTATGATGTAGAGAAAGGTTTAAAGTCTATTGGCGCACTGATAAGTAAAAAAGTTGACGGTATAATTATTGCTTCAAGCCAGGCTGATAAATTTTTATTCAAGGAACTTGCTGAATCAACAATTCCATTTGTGCTGGTTGACTGGAATGAAAGCAAGATTAATGTAGACAGTATTTATTTTGATTTTAAATCCGGGATCAGAAAAGCAATTGAATACCTTGTTTCTTTAGGGCATAAAAAAATCTATTTTATCAGCGGTCCAAAAGATTTAAAAACTGCAAGTATCAGAGAAAATAATTTTATAAGCATCATTAAAGGTTATGAAAGTGAAGGAATATCTTATAAAATCATTGAGGGTAATCATAAAATAGATGGCGGTATTAATGCTGCAAAAGAAATTGAAAAAGAAAAAGATATGCCGACTTCTATAATCTGTTCTAATGATTTAACTGCAATAGGGGCGATGAAGACTCTTCAAACTGACGGGGTTAAAATCCCTGATCAAATATCTATAATAGGTCTTGATAATATTATGCTTTCAGAAATTGTTTCTCCTGCCTTGACCACTATAGGACTTGAAAGATATTTAATCGGCAAATCAGCGGCAGAACTTTTGTTAAACAGGATTAAAAATAAAGACATACCCAAACAGACAAGATATTTCAACACGCAGCTTATTGTCAGAGAAAGTACTTCCGTGGTTAAAAATTCCTTTTTATAAAACTGTTGGAATGAACCGGATTTTCCTGTAATATTTTATTTTTAAATTGCCAAATTATTGCTAATATCACCAAATAACAACAATAGCTTGTCAAATTATTTGACATTGAAAAAAATATTTAATAATATTAAAAGTAAGCGCTTGCGCAAGTGCATAACAAATAAATATGACTTAAACTTATATTTATTTTTTAATAGATTTTATATGGAAAAAGCACTCAATGGAAAAAATTTTTAATTCAGAAACTGAAAAAAAACAAAAACAGTTGCTTTTAAACAAACTTATAGACAGTAAAGAGAAACTTATTACAAATAATAATATTGTTAATATCTTATCTCCCGGCAGGGCTAATATAATTGGAGAGCATACTGATTACAACATGGGATTTTCTTTACCGATTGCAACAGATAAGTATAAATTTTTAACAGGTATTAAGAATAATTCTGACTTTGTCGAAATCTATGACAGCAGTTTTAAAGAATATTATAAATTTTCATTAAGTAATATTTCCTTTGATCCTAAAGTAAAGTGGTCTAATTATATTAAAGGGGTAGTTAGAGAGTTTCTTAATAATAAACATGAAATAAGTGGGTTTAGCTTTGTTTTGGACAGTAATTTACCAATAGGTGCAGGATTAAGTTCTTCTGCTGCGATAGAAGTTGGTGTTGCAAAATTAATTGAAGAAATCTTTCATTTGAAAATAAAACCTATGGATACTGTCGAATACTGCCATTCAGCAGAAAATAATTTTGTGGGTGTAAAATGCGGATATTTAGACCAGATTTCAGTAGTATTTGGAAAAAAAGATTGTGCCATATTTCTGGATTTTAAAGATCTGTCACATAATTATATCCCATTTAATTTAAAGAATTACCTGATATTGATTGTTGATTCAAAAGAAGAAAGAAATCTCTCAAATACGGAATATAACAGGCGAAGAGAAGAATGTAATGAAGTTGTAGAAATATTTGTAAAAATATCAGGCAATAAAGAAATAAAAAATTTATCTGAAATTGATCTTAATTCGTTAAACAATATCAAAGTTAAGATTCCGGGAAAACTTTATAGGAGAGCTAGGCATGTTATAACTGAAAATATAAGAGTATTGGAAACAAGGGAAGCTTTAGTAAAAGGAAATATTAAAAAAATAGGCAATTTGCTTAATGAATCCCATAAGAGCCTAAGAGATGATTATGAGGTCTCAACCGAAAGGCTTAATTATTTAGTTGAGGAAATAAATAAAATTGATGGGGTGCTCGGCGCTCGTTTAATGGGGGCAGGTTTTGGTGGAAATATTATCAGTATAGTTAAATATACTGAACTGGATAAAATAAAAAATGTTATTGGTGAAAAATATGCAAGGAAATTTAATGATGACCCTGATTTTATTTGCTGCAGGCCATCTGATGGAGCAAAAAAAATAAACTTTTAAAAACTTTTATATATATAAGTAAAAGTCAGTTTAATCGGCGATAAAAGTAAAGGATAATTTAACATATGGGCATGACGTCTAAAGAAAGAGTTTTAACAATACTTGATCACAAGGAAGCCGATAGGGTGCCCAAGTTTGCCAGTTTTACACCAGAGTTTGCTTCAAGACTTAGAAAACATCTTGAAATGAAAGATGATCTGGTAAATCCTCATGGCACAAGTGGGCATGATTTAGATATAAAAGTAGGTAATGATATGCTTTTATTTGCACAGGGTTTTGCAAATTCATATTATCAGAGCCTGGATAAAAATTATGATGATGAATGGGGAATTGGGTGGAAGATAATAAATTATGGCACAAAGTTTGGAAAAGGAAGCTATACTGAAATTTCAAAAAATCCTTTAAGAGAGGATAATTCATTAAAAATATATATCCCTCCGGATCCGGCAATTGAATCAAGATATGAGGGTTGTAAAAAATTGATTAAATATTATGGCAAAGAATACGCAATAATGGGTGTAATTGTTTGTACTATTTTTGAAAGTGCTTGGGCACTGCGTGGTTTGGACACTCTCATGATAGATTTAATAGAAAATGAAGATATTGCTAATAAAATTTTAGACATTCCCTTTAATTATCATTTATATGCGGGCAAAAAAATGGTTGAGCTAGGTGTTGATCTGATTTGGACCGGTGATGATGTTGGAGGCCAAAATGCTATGATAATGTCGCCACAATTATGGAGGAAATACCTTAAGCCTAGAATGGCAAATTTATATTCAGAGTTAAGGAGAATAAATCCCAAATTAAAAATAGCATATCATTCTGACGGTTATATTATTCCTATAATTGATGATCTGGTTGAAATTGGCCTTGATATATTAAACCCCATACAACCTAAATGTATGAATCCATATGACTTGAAGAAACGCTATGGGGAAAGGTTAAGTTTATGGGGAACTATTGATATCCAGGAAACACTTCCTTTTGGAACAAAGGAGCAAATCATAGCTGAAACAAAAGAAAGAATCAGGGATTTAAGTACAAGTGGAGGTTTTATTATCAGCCCGACGCATCATGTTCAAAATGACACTTCCATAGAAAATTTCTTTGCTTTCTGGGATACAGTAGAAAAGTTTGGAGGCTATCCAATAGTAATTTCTTAGTACAAAAATATCTTTACGCCTTGGGAAATCCATAATAATTTTTAGAAAGAAAAATAATGAGTGGAAGTATAGAAAAAGTTTTCAAAGCAACTAAGAGGATTAATCAGGATATTTTGCCCACCCAAATCGATTATACTCCAGAAATGAAGAGCATTATAAAGAGGATATTAAATATTGATGATGACCAAGTGGATAAGAAGCTTAATAATCATATTAAATATCTTGGATTAAATGATAAAACAAAAGTTGATAAAAAAAATGGAATCCAATATGACATTTGGGGTATTGGGTGGGATTTAGTTTTAACTGAAGGATTTCATATAAGATATTATCCTTTATTAAATTCTGATGATGTTAAAAAATACAAATTTCCAGATCCTGAAGATTACCTCTTAAATAATATTATAGAAAAAGCAAATAAATTTTCCAATGATTACTTCTTGTTCTCATTGCAGAATTTTACTTTATTTGAAAGAAGCTGGTTACTTTGGGGATATGAAAATGTTTTGACATCTTTTTATTTAAAAGAAAAAGAAATCAATTATTTGTTAGATGGTATTACGGATTTTCAAGTAGAAGTAGCGAAAAAGATAGTAAAACTTAATTTGGTAAATGGTTTACACACCGGAGATGATTTTGGTACTCAAAGAGGCATGATTATGTCTCCAGAAATATGGAGAAAATTTTTTAAAAATAGATATAAAAAGATTTGGGGAATATACAAAGAAAGTAATTTACCTGTTATGCATCATTCTTGTGGAAATATTATTGAAATTATTAATGATTTAATAGATATAGGTTTAGATGTTTTGGCCCCTATCCAACCAGAGGCCATGGCGCCAGAATTACTTTCAAATAAATTTGGGAAAAGTTTGTCTTTTTTAGGTGGAATAAGCACTCAAAAAACATTACCCTTTGGAACTCCCAGGCAAGTAAAAAAAGAAATTATTGAGAGAATAAAAGTATTAGGTAAATATGACGGTTATATTATTTCACCATCACATGAAGTTACTTCTGACTGTAAAGAGGAAAATTTCTTAACAATGTTAGAAACTTTGGAATGCTATAGATCTGGAAAATTGAAAATAATTTGAAAAATACATTTTATTATGACTTATTTTAATTTTCTTAATTCAGCAGCTTTTTTTTCAGGCAGAGTATCATTTATGAAAGTACCTGCCGCAAGTTCACAACCCGCTAAGTATTTTAATTTATTTTCTGTCCTGTAAGGCGGGTAAAATTCAAAATGGAAATGATAATAATCATAATTTTTATTATCTGTGGGATTTTGATGGATAATCATTGCATAGGACATTCTAAAATTAAATAGTTTATTGTAACGATTTATTAGTTCTTTTAAGCTCTTTGCAAGTGAATTTATTTCATACTCCTCCAACTGGCATATATTTCCCAAATGTCTTATTGGATAGATATGAACTTCATAAGGCCACTTTGCATAAAAAGGAATAAAAATTATGAAATAATCGTTTTGAAATATAATCCTGCTCCTTTCTTCAATTTCTCTTTTAATAATTTCGCAGTGCAGGCATTTATTATTTTTTGTAAAATATTTCTTTGAAGAATTTAACTCAACTTCCGGTATTGGTGGGATATATGGGAAAGCATAAATCTGTCCATGCGGGTGTGATAATGTCACACCTATTTCTTTTCCCTTGTTTTCAAAAATTAAAACATATTTTATAAAATTTTTTTGTCCAAGTTCATTATATCTATCCTGCCAGACTTTAATTAAGTTACTGATATGATTTTCAGGCATGTCTTCCAAATATAAATTATGATCTGATGTATAGCTTACTACTTCGCATATGCCTTTTGATTGACTTTTATCATAATGAAAATAATCTTTATTAAAATTATCAGGCAAAATTTTATTAGCGTCTTTGCTAAAAGTTGGGAATTTATTTTCAAAAACTACAATATCATAATTATTAGCAGGGATTTCTGTTGGATTATCATTGCTTTTTGTAGGGCATAAAGGACAGAATTTTTTTGGCGGGAAAAAAGTTCTATCTTGTCTTTTTGTTGCACTTGCAACCAACTGATTTTTTATCGGGTCATACCTTAGTTCCAACATAAAAATCCCCTAATTTGTAAATTTAAAGATTTTTTTAAATTTTTTATTTGTCATCAAAATCATAATAAATTAAATATCTGCCATCTTCTTTAATAATTTCCTTTTTTTTAGCAATATTTATAATTGGTTCTTCCAAATTTTTATCGCTATCCGGCTCACTATTTTTATTAATCATATTGGTTGAAAAGTTCTTGATTTATTGTTTTTAATCTTTTATTAGTCTATTTTGTTAAAAATAATCTATTAAAAGATATTTAATTATTTAGTTTAGATACTTGCGCAAGCGCTTAACTGTTTAAAGTTTAAATAATTTATTAAATATTGTCAAACTTACAGTTTCAAGTACTATTTAAATGGGGCAATTCGATTACTGCATTTATAACTGAAGTTTTGTATAATAACAAAGTTTACGTTTTTTCCAAATATACAGGAAATATACGGGAGAATAAAAATAATGAAAATATATATAGACTGCATACCGTGCCATATAAGGCAGGCTTTAAACTCTATAAAAATGCTTACCAAAGACGAGAAACTGATAAATGAAGCTCTAAAAAAATCACTGGAAACAGCTTCAAATTTCAGTTCCTACGAAAATATATTTTTTCTCTACAGGGACATTCAAGATATAATAAAAAAAATAATACCTGATGCTGACCCATATAAGGTTTTTAAGGAGCAGTTTAATAGAATTTGTATGAATTTAACTGATGATTTAAAGATGTTAATTCAAAATTCTAACGATAAGTTTGAGATGGGGCTTAAGGTTTGTCTTTCCGGAAACAGCATTGATGTAATGCAGGGTCAAAAAATCAGCGAAGAATTGCTGAAGAGGGCAATAGACAGCTCATTAAAACAGAGGCTGGATGATAACAAAATAAAGCTGCTTAAAGACAAAATACAAAAAGCAAAAAATATTTTATTTATTGGAGATAATTCCGGGGAAATTGTTTTTGATAAGGTTTTCATTGAGCTTTTAAAGGATGAATTTTTGAAAAACGGTAAAATCACTTACGTTGTAAGAGGCGGCCCAACATTAAATGATGCAACCATGGAAGATGCAATCCTGGTTGGCATGGATAAAGTTGTCGAGGTTATAACTACGGGTGCTGCATTGCCGGCTGCTTATTTTCCGCTATGCTCAGGGGAATTTTTAGAATGTTATGCGAATTCCGATCTGGTAATATCCAAGGGGATGGGTAATCTTGAAGCATTGATAGATGAAAAAAAGGATATCTTCTTTTTGCTTAAAATAAAATGTTCTGTAATCGCAGAACTT
>CAZFFH010000067.1:0-7208 GCA_964518375.1 uncultured Actinomycetota bacterium | reverse complement strand
GTAATAAATAATAGACTATCTTATTGCTTAAGGAGAAATTATATGGAAGGCAAAATGAAGGCACAGCTTTTTTATGGTCCGCAAGACGTAAGATTAGAATTTATTGATATTCCAAAAATCGGGCCCGGAGAGGCACTGGTTAAAATAAAAAGTGCTTTAACATGCGGATCAGACCTGAAAACTTATAAGAGGGGCCACCCCACGATGATTGAAGAAGGCTCTGTATTTGGACATGAATGGGCCGGAGATATAGTAGAAATTGGAGATGAAGTAACAGACTACAAACCGGGAGATAGGGTTGCAGCAATGAATTCTGTTCCGTGTTTTATGTGCTATTACTGTAAACATGAACTCTATTCCTTATGTGAAAACCTTGTTTATAATAACGGGGCATATGCAGAGTATATTCGAATTCCGGCAGATATTCTTAAGATAAATACCTTAAAAATTCCTGATAGCTTAACTTATAAAGAAGCTGCCCTGACAGAACCACTGGCTTGCGTGGTTCATGGTGCAGATGTCTCAAATATTACAGAAGGAGATACTGTAGTAATCAATGGTGCGGGTCCCATAGGACTTTTTTGGGTAGCGCTTGCCAAATTAAAAGGTGCCAGAGTGATATCTACCGATCTTTCCGACGAGAGACTGGGAACCGCCAGTGAATTTGGCGCTGATTTTACAATTAATGCCGCCAAAGTTGAGGACCAGGTTGAAGCCGTAAAGAGTCTGACAGAAGGAAGCAGAGGCGCAGACGTAGCTGTTGACGCTACAGGTTTTCCAAATGTTTGGGAAATGGCTTTAAGAATGGGAAGGAAAGGGGCAACCATTAATCTTTTTGGAGGATGTCCGGCAGGTACGTCAGTAAATATAGAGACCAGGCTAATTCATTATTCTGGGTTGAAAATAATTGGCACATATCATCACACACCTTATTATGTAAGAAAAGCTTTCAAGTTAATAGAGAATAAACAGATAAATACTGCAAAATTTATTACTGCAGACATGCCTCTTGAAAAACTTGTTGAAGCGCTGGAACTTATGGGAAAACAAAAAGGAATAAAATATAATATCCTGGCTTTAGCTTAACTAATCAGGTGAGACTTATGATCCGGGATGATAATATGCTTATAGGAGGCAATATATATTGAAAGCCCTGTTCTGCTACAGCGATAAAGACTTTAGAATCGAGGAGATTGAGAAACCAGTCATTACTAGCAATGATATGCTGATAGAGATGCTTTGCTGCGGGCTTTGTGGTTCAGATATCATAAAAATATTTGACGAAAAGCTAAAGAAGCCAGACGTATACGGACATGAAGTTGTCGGAAAAGTTGTTGAAGTGGGCAGGAATGTAGACAAGTTTAAATTGGGAGATATTGTAGTTGCGGCACATCGTATTCCTTGTGGTAAATGCCATTACTGTAAGCATGGGAATCATTCTATGTGTAAACAGTTTAAGGAAACAAACATCGTGCCCGGAGGTTTTTCACAATATATAATGTTATCTGATAAACATATTAAAAATACAACTTTTAAGCTTCCTGATGGTTTTGATTTATTAAAGGCTCTTTTTATTGAACCTTTGGCATGTTGTATTAGAGCTATGGATAGGATAGAGAGACTTGAAAATGATATTTTTTCCGTGGTGGGGGCAGGAGCCATAGGAGTACTTTTTATCCAGCTTATAAAACTTGAAAAATTAAAGGTTGTTGCTATAGACATGGATCAAAGTCGCCTTGAACTTGCAAAAAAAATAGGAGCTGATTTTGCGATAAATCCATCCAACTCTAAACTTTCTGAAGAAATAAAAAAGATATCATCCATAGGCATAGATTCTGCCATTCTTACAGTTACCAACAGGTGTACCTTAAATGATGCAATATCTTATATAAGAATGGGAGGAAATATAAGCATATTCGGAATGGCCCAAAAGGAAAGCATTGTTCCAATTGATTTTGGCAAAGTTTATAAAAATGAGATTACGATAAAAAGCAGTTATTCTTCAACCCCTCATGTGCTTAACAGGGCATATGAAATGATTATTTCTGAAAAGATAAACGTAGCTCCTTTAATATCAGAAATATTACCCCTTGAAGACTTTAAAAGCGGTCTTGATTTAATGTTAAACAGGAAAATATATAAAGCATTCTATAAATTATAAAAGCATTCATAAATTTAGCTCTTATTAATATATCCGGAAACCTCATCCCCCACTTGCGTGGTACTATAACCCATCTTACCGGCACTTAAACTTTTTATTTTTGTACATACATAAGCAACTGCATCTCCAATAGATTTAGCTGCCTGGCTTTCACCCAAATATTCCAACATCATTCTGCCTGCTTCTATTGCGGCTAATGGATTTATAACATTTTTGCCCGTATATTTTGGAGCTGAACCACCTATGGGTTCAAACATGGATGTTCCATTAGGATTAATGTTGCCACCGGCTGCGATCCCCATACCGCCCTGTACCATTGCTCCAAGATCGGTAATTATATCTCCAAATAAATTTGATGTAACAATTACATCATACCATTCCGGATTTTTTACCATCCACATACATGCGGCATCAACATGGTTATAATCAGTCTTAATATCCGGGAATTTCTTGCTCATTTCCAGAAATGCTCTATACCAGAGATCGCCAACATATAAAACAACATTTGTTTTATGAACTAATGTAAGTTTTCCCGGCTTTCCTTCTTTTTTCCTGGCTCTGGTCAGGTTAAAAGCATATTCCAGGCATCTGTCTACCATCTGTCTATCGTAAAGCATTACGCCACTTGCAATTTCATATGGAGTTCCTTTTCTTGTAACACCGCCATGGCCCGCATACAAATCCCCGGTATTTTCTCTAACAACAACAAAATCTATGTCTTCCGGAACTTTGTCCTTTAAAGGGCAATCAACACCGGGGTAAAGTTTTACCGGTCTAAGATTGATATACTGATCCAGGGCGAACCTCAATTTCAGCAATATACCTATCTCAAGAACTCCCGGTGCAACATCGGGATGGCCAATAGCGCCAAGATATATCGCTTTAAATTGTTTTAGCTGGCTGATTGCAGAATCCGGGAGTGTTTCTCCGGTTTTTAAATATCTGTCTCCTCCAAAATCAAAATCAGTAAATTCAAAACTTATGTTATATTTATTTCCTGCAGCCTTAAGGACTTTCTTGCCTTCATCTATAACTTCCGGTCCTGTGCCATCTCCAGGTATAACAGCAATAGAATAATGTTTTGCTTCAACCATCTTTTATCCTCCATAAAAACAATTTAAAAAAATATTTCTACATTATACATAAATATTTATATATTTCACTAAGTTAATTATTTTTTGGAACTCATTGCCTTAAACAGGTTTGCCATTTCTATTGCAGACAGAGCCGCTGCCCAGCCTTTATTTCCAAGTCTTGTTCCTGCTCTTTCAATAGCCTGTTCAAGCGTGTCGGGGGTGATAACCCCAAAAGATACCGGTATGTTAAAATCAAGGGTGATCTTTGCTGCGCCTTTTATAACTTCGCTTGCTATATAATTGTTATGTGATGTTTCACCCTTCATGATGGAACCAAGACAGATGACTGCGTCATATTTTTTTGATTCAGCCATTAGTTTTACTGCTGACGGAATTTCAAATGCCCCCGGCACCCAGGCTACATCGATGTCTTTTTCTTCACACTCGTGTCTGTTCAAGCAATCCATTGCTCCCTCAAGAAGCTTGCTTGTGATAAATTCATTGTACCTGCTTACCACTATGCCAAATCTCAACCCTTTAGCTATATAGCCGCCTTCAAACTTACTCATGATTTCTCCCTTCTAATCAAGCATATGTTTTAATTTAGTTTTTTTTGTATTTAAATAATTTTTATTATTTTCGTTTGGTTTAATTCTTAACGGGATTACCTTTGTTATTTTCAGGCCGTAACCCTCCAGCCCGATTATTTTTCTTGGATTGTTTGTCATAAGATGTACGGTTGTAAGCCCCAGGTCTGATAAGATCTGGGCTCCGATTCCATAATCGCGCATGTCAGCTTCAAAACCCAGTTCCAGGTTTGCCTCCACTGTATCAAGACCCTTTTCCTGGAGCTCATAAGCTTTCATTTTATTGCATAATCCTATCCCCCTCCCTTCCTGGGCCATGTAAAGTAGAACGCCCGATCCATTTTTATTTATCAACTTAAAAGCGCTGTCAAGCTGCTCGCCGCAATCACAACGCTTTGAGCCAAAAGTATCCCCGGTAAGACACTGGGAATGAACTCTTATAAGCACATCTTTTTTGCCCCTTACGTCACCTTTTACAAGAGCCACATGGGTCTCTGCCGCTGCCACAGTTTCAGGGTTAATTATTGTTCTGTAAGTTACTGCCTTAAAATTTCCCCATTTTGTTGGCATGTTTACTTCTGCAACTTTTTCAATTAATTTTTCTTTTCTTTTTCTATATCGTATTAATTCCTCAATAGTGATAATTTTTAATTTAAACTTTTTAGAGATTTCCACAAGGTCAGGCAGTAAGGCAATTTCTCCATTATCCTTTATTATTTCACAAATGATACCTGCGGGGGCCAGGCCCGCAATTTTAGTCAAATCTACTGCTGCTTCGGTATGGCCGGCCCTGACAAGCACTCCGCCGCTGTGATATCTTAATGGGAAAATATGCCCGGGCATTGAAATATCCGCAGGCCCGGATTGCCTGCTTAGGAAAGTCTTGATAGTTTTTACTCTATCCAGGGCAGAAATACCAGTACCTTTCTTTGCCCTGGCATCAATAGATAACGAAAGTGGGGTAAAATCTTCAAGAATGCCTAGTTCTTCGAGCCTCTTCTGCTCGCATGGCAGGAATATAAATCCCTTACCGTGTGTCATAAAGAAATTCATGGATTTTTGGGTAACTTTTTCGGCTCCCTGAAACAAAACTCCCTCGTTTTCTTGCGACTTATCATCAACAATAATTATAATTTTTCCAGTTTTTATATCTGTGATTATTTCTTCAACCCTATGAAAAAATTTTTCGAAATCTTTATTTAAGGAATTCATATTTTATAAGCATCTCCCTTAAGCGGTCTTCTTTTTCTCTGGAATTTTCCATTTCAGGATTTTTGAGAAGCTGGCCGATGTAGCGGGCCATCATGTCAACTTCTATATTTAAAAGATCTCCTGCTTTTTTAAATTTTAAATTCGTATTTTCAAATGTGTGTGGGATTATAGCAAAAGAAACTAAATCCTTTTTTGAATGGGCCACTGTAAGGCTTATACCGTCAAGTGCTGCCGAGCCCTTTTGTGCCAGGAACGGGAAGAGGCCCAAAGGCGGTATTATATCCAGTTTATAAGCATTGCCGATTTTTGCTATTTTTACTATTTTTGCAACATCATCAACATGTCCTGTTACAAAATGCCCGCCCAGCTTGTCTATGGCAGTTAAGGAATCCTCCAGGTTTAAAAGCTCGCCGATTTTTACATTCGCCAAAGTTGTAGAATTAATGGTGCTGTAAGAAATATCACAGGCAAAATGCTCCTTATCAAAACTTGTAACCGTCAGGCAGCAACCATTTACGGCAATCGAATCTCCAATTTTCATGTCCATTGTTAAAAGCCTGCATCCAATAGTTAATTCTTTGTAGTCGTTGGAATCCTTAATTTTACTTAGTTTGCCTGTTTCTTTTATTATTCCTGTAAACATTCGATATCCCTTCCTGTAGGGTAAGCTACAATAATAATATCAGTATCGGTACTGCCTTTTCCAGGACCAGGTGTTTTTATTTTTTTTACTGTTTCAAAGTTAATTCTTAACACATCATCAATCTTGTTTATATTAAGGCTTGAGAACATGTTAAAATTGCTGTCTCCACCAATAATTTTTGGCGCCAGGAAGAAAATGAATTTATCAATGAGATTATTTTTTAAAAATTCAGTTACGAGAGCCGGGCCTGATTCGAGAAGCACTGATGTTATTCCATAATCTGAGTATAGCTTTCCAAGGATTTCTTTCAAGTCCAGCAGCAATGTTTTCTTATTTTCTGATTGATAACTGTTTACTTTAACAATATCTATATTTTTTTGAGACAGATAGCCAGCTCTATGGCCAAAGTCATCTTTTAAATTTTTATTGCTTGTAAAAATAATTGTTTTTACATAGTTTGCGGTGCTTGCAATATTTGAATCAAAAGGCAGTTTTAGTCCCGAGTCAAGTACTGCCCTGTAAAATTGCCTCCTGTTGCCATCAATTAAAATTTTCCCTGAAGTCTTTCTGGGATACAAGAGGGGATTGTCAATTAAAATAGTATTTATACCTGTCATGACACAGTCATATTCTATTCTTATTTTTTGAACTATTTTTCGAGACTGGCCAGATGTGATCCACCTTGAATCAGAAGATTTGGCGGCAATTTTGCCGTCAATGCTAGAAGCGATTTTGCAGCAGACAAAAGGTGATGCTGCCGTTATATGCTTAAAAAAAATCTCGTTTTGTCTCTTAATTTCTTCTTTGAAAAGCCCGGCCCTTACCTTTATGCCTGCTTTTTTTAAGGCTTCAATTCCCTTACCGTTTATCCTGGGATTAAAATCAGTACTTCCAATAACTATTTCTGCAAATCCATGCTTTATTATTGCATCAACACATGGAGGTGTTTTTCCATAAATAGAGCAAGGCTCTAACGTAACATACATCCTTGAACCTTTCAGTTCAGCCTTATTACTGCAGGCATTTATAGCTTCTATTTCTGCGTGTGCGCAACCAGCCTTTTTATGATAGCCTTTTGAAATTATTATGCCGTCTCTTACTATGATTGCACCGACAACCGGGTTCGGGCTCGTATACCCTTTTGCTTTTTGGGCAAGGTTGATTGCAATCCTCATATATTTTTTATCATTTTCGGTAAATTCGTTTATATTATTATCTATCATATTCTTAACTTATATTTATAACCAAGCCATCACTTATAACCATGCTATCTGGAAATCCCTTAGAGATCCTGTTGAAAACAAAAAACCACGGAGAAAAATCCATGGCTTAATTATAAAATTAAATAAGACATAAATTTTCTCCCATCCAGACTTTAACTGTCGGTCTTAGAATTTAACTAAGTCAACCTATTGATTGCCTCTTTGGCATCGTATGCAGGCTTGCGGACTTTACCGCCGGTAGGGAATTGCACCCATCCTCGAAAACTTAAAATTTCAATTTGCTATTTAAATTTAAAAAGAACAATT
>CAZFFH010000066.1:0-7254 GCA_964518375.1 uncultured Actinomycetota bacterium | reverse complement strand
GCGCGGAGTTGAAAAGAGAGACGAGTAATTTTTAAATCATATTGATTAAAAAATGGAACCAGAGTCAGATTACACAAATTCACAAAATATAAAACGAAGACAGAAAAAGAAATTGTGAAGTTGTGAGGATTAACCACGGATCCCTTCCACAGATAAAACGAATTATTTATAATACAGAATGAATTAGGAAATGATTAATATGTCAGAAAATAGAAATATTACCAGTCCACTTAGAAGTGGCTTTGATTATCAAGATCTTTGGACGCTTAAATTAATTGGAGAATGGCTATTAAATCCTGATAAATATAAATGGATTAAAATTGAAGCCAACCCTACTGAAAAACAATTTTTTCTTGACGATATAATTCTATTAGATGCCAATGATAAACACTATCTTTATCAAACTAAATTTAAAGCAGATGAAAAATATCAATGGAATTGGGATGATTTTTTAAAAAAAAGAAAAGGTAAAAACGATAACATCTTGCCATCATTGTTAAATAAATGGGCTACTTCGTTTACAGATTTAGGGAATGAAAAAATTAAAGAAGCTGCTTTCGTTACTAATGGTTGCTTTTTAAAGGAGATAAAGAAATATTTATTCGATGAAAAAATTGAAATTAAGAAACTAAAAAAAGAGGATTTTGACTTATACAAGCAGATAGAAAATGAAATAGGTAATGAAAAATCTGTTAAAGAATTTTTTTATAAATTTAAATTTATCTTTGAAAATAAAAATATTGATAATATTGAGGAAAAAATAAAAGAAAAAATATTTTTTAATTCACTTGGTGTAACTAAATATGGTGTTATTAATTTATTATCAGAAATAAGAAGAGAGGCAAGAAAACAGCGCACTAATGAACTAACGATAGAAATACTTAGAAAATGGTGCGAATTTGATAATCCAAGACCTTTGAATGAAAATTTTGAAGTTCCGTCTGATTTTCAATTTTTTAATGAAACTACCCATAAAGATATTTTACAAAACTTGCAAAACGCTAATGGTGGAATAAAAGTTATTTACGGTAATCCTGGTACAGGAAAAAGTGTGTACCTTTCAAAGTTATCTAACATACTTAAAGAGCAAGAAATTGTGACTATAAAACATCATTATCATATTAATCCCTTCGAAACTAATTCTTTTGAAAGATTAAATTCTCATAGAGTCATTGAAGCAATTAAAGCACAATTTAAAAGTTCTGATTACAAAAAGTATATAGGAGATTTGGCAAATAAAAATTCTCTTAATATACCGCTAAGAGAATTTATTTCTTCAGTTGCACAAAATTTATTGAAGGATGGGAAAAGCTTTGTAATTATAATTGACGGGCTTGATCATGTTATTAGAGAAAGTGATGATAAAGAATTAAAACATTTTTTACAGGAAATATTTTACCTTCAAAAAGGATTATGGATTGTTTTTGGAATGCAACCACAAGTTAAAAATGAACTGTCTTTGCAATCAATATTTAATAAATGCCCGGAAAAAGATTGGATAGAAATAAAAGGTTTAAACGAAAAAGCTGTTTTTCAAATAATTAAAGAAAATATATTAAACTTAAATTTACCTCAAGATGGAAGAATTTTTAATGACTTGAAAAATAAATTATATGAAATTAATAAAGGAAATCCTCTTCATCTTCACTATATTTTAACTCAATTAAAAAATCGTTTAAACAACATGCTTGTTACCGAACATGAATGTAGCAATACTATACCTTATGCTGATAATATTAAAGAATACTATACTTCTCTTTGGAGAACATTAGAGGATAAAGCAAAATCTTTTTTACTAACTATTATTAGCGTTAGTTTTCAATTTACTTATGAACAATTTATAGAATGTATCTCATCTTTTAATAAATCTGCCCCAACTATCAGCCAAAATTTTAAAAAAGTTGAACATTTATTAATTGCTACTGATCCAAGAAGCAAATTAAGAATATATCATAATAGTTTCAAAGTATTTTTATTAGATCAACCAGAATGGAAACAACAAGAAAAAATTATAAAAAAGAATGTTAAAAGTTGGTTGGAAAATTCAAAATATGAAAATTTAAGATGGGCAGAACTTAGGAAACTCGAATATAAATTAGGTAATGATAAGCCAATTTTAGAAATTGATAGAAAATGGCTTACTGAATCTATAGTTAATTCCAGAAATTCAAGTCAAATTGAATCACAACTAGAACTTTGCTCTAAAGCTGCATTTGATAAAAATGATTTTTCTAAAGCACTTAAAATTTCACATCTCAATACTTATTATAAAAATGCGCAGGATTTTGTTAAGGAATCTGTAGGATTGATAGCGATAGAAGCTATTAAGGCAAATATTAATTTTATTGATGAACTTATGTTAGACGAACTACCTTCTGATGTGTTAGTTGTAGTTGCTGATATTGCAAACCAATATGGAAAGTTTTACATCATTGATGAAATTATTGAAATTTTACAGGAGCGATTAGGTTATCAAGAATATAGAGTTGGAGAGTTACCTTTATCCACTGAAGCAATTATAAAAATAATTCCATATGATAGAAAGCATCAAGTAAAAAAAATTCATAGATACATAATTCAATTTAGAGATCTTAAAATAACGTCTTTTCTTTTTGAATATTATACTAATAAACTATTTTCTCTAGGCCAAAAAACCAAAGTTACTCATTTACTAAAAACTGAACTAAATGAAGATGAAAAGCAAGCAGTTTTAGGATGTTGTGTAAAATATGATTTTGAGCAACAAACATCAGAATTTAAAGAAATTGTAGAGCAGAATAAAAAGAATTCTGCTTTAGGGCAAATTTATTTAATTTTACAAGGTAATAAGTTATCTAATTTACCCGAACTACCTGACTATGAAGACTTTCCTTTAACTATTAAAGAGTATGGTGTTGAACGTGAAAAATGGTCAATAAAATTCTATAATCTTTTTTTAGTTGGATTAATTTATGCATTATCTGATAAACAAAAACAAATTGAACAATGGATAAAGCCCGATTCTCCTCAATGGTCCATGCAAGCAAGTATAAGATTATTTAATTCAGCTTTAAAAATTGGAAAGACCATCCAAAAAGAAAATAAAATCGATTACAAGGACATTTTTAATGAATTTAATACTCTTTCAGACCTGGAATGGCAAGAAGATAGGGAAAGATTGGAATTTAAGTTTGCTCTTAAAAGTTCTTTGACCAATATCATGAAAGACATAATAATTATTAAGCATTTTTTAAACAATAATATCTTAATCAAAGAAAATTCTTATAAAGAAATTGTTTCAACTCCATACTTTATGCAAGATGATATATTTGAACTTATACTTGAATTAGAACAACCAATTTTAGAAAACAATATATATAATGAAATTTTTAGAAAAAAAGTTCAGGAACTTGAAAACACAATTAATGAATTTCCGGAAAGATCAAAAAAATATGCAAAATTAGCAAAACTTACTGCTTTGTATGATGAGCAAAAAAAATCTAAGGAATTACTAATGAAAGCAGCAAGTAATTTATTAGGATACGGTTATCATAAAGATATATATTTATTTGAAGTGTTAGAGTCAATAGAATTGTGTGCAAAAAGTGGAATAAATTCGAAAAAAATAGAAGAATGGATAGTTAGAATTATTCCTCTGATATCAAATGTCGAGAAATATACAGATGGAGATGAGACCAATCATTTGCCAAATTATTTGGCTGATTACTTTTCAAAATTCGATAAATACCTATTATTTAAATTTCATTATAATCGGGCAGACAAAGAAGAACTATTTCCTGCGCAAGATTCTTTTAAATATATCATTCGTTCACTTTCTTTCTCTAAAGATACGGAAATTGCATTAGCTACAACTGCTTTAGATAAAAATTCTCTGAATGAATTAAAAGAAAAAGCAAAAGCATTAACAGGTGCAAAAGCTTCTCTTAAAGTTATTGAGAAATATTTAGGAAAAATAAATTATAAGGATGAAGAACATAGTAATTCTCATGACTTTAAAGAAAAAAAAATAAATTATGCTAAAGTATCTCCTCGTAAACTAGGAGAGCATTTAAATAAACTGAAAACAAAGTGGAATGTTGGAGAGTATATTACTGGGTGGGCAAAATATTGGCTAGAGCAAGGTAATAAGCAGAAAATCTACCACCTTATTAAATCAGTTACTTTTCAAAAAGAGAATATAAAATATGTTTCTGGAGAACTATTAGATGTTTTTTATCCCCTATCTTATGAATTTAGAAATGAAGAAGCTTTTAATATTTTGTGTCATGCACAAATAAATGATCATGGATGGAGTAGTTACTGGACAGATAAGAAAAAAGCGGAAAAGAGATGGCAATTTGTAAAAGAAAAGTATCCAAAAAGATATTTAGATTTTTTCAAAAATAGTGTGGGTGCTGGATTCCCGCAATCACGCAGTGTAGATTATTTCATTCGTTTTAATGATTTAAACAAAGCCATAGAAATTACTGAAGCAAGTGTTGAATTTGTAGAAGAATTAATGGTTGACTTAAATCTTCCAAATCCAAATTGGGCAAAAAATGATTTTTACCCGGCAGATGAGGTTGATTTGCTCTTTCAACGTTTAGTTTGGCCAAGTGCATTAGTGCGTGAAAGAGCAGCAACCGCTATTGGAAATTTATTAACTACCTCACTAGAAAAAGAAGAAATATACAAAAGACTTTTAAGGTGGATAAGTAATTGGAAAGTTGAAAGTATTATAACTATAGGTCTATTATCAATAAATAAAGCATTCCAAGTTTGTAAAAAGAAAAGCGACTTATCGTTTATTAAAATTGAGAATATCATTAATTCAATTCAAGCAAACTCAATTATTATTGAAGAACTACTTAAAGAAATTGCTTCAGAAACTAAAGAAAAAATAAATAGTTTTCCTCAGTATGCAATTTTAAAAGAATTAAAACTTTTTTATGAGGTAAATTACTTTTTTAATGAATATATAAAAATGATTCTCGAACCGATATATTTTATTAGAGCACAAGAAATAGAAGAAAAAACAAGAAAACCTTTTATTAAAATATGGGCATATAATGCAGAAATACTCGCTAAGAAAGAAAATATTGAACTTAATTCGGATCTCTATTTTTATGGTCGTCATAAAAACGATAAATTTTTAATAGGATTTTCAACTAAGGTAAGCGAGATTTATCGTTCTGCCTTCTTGCGAGTATTACATAATTTTTACAGCAAAAAACTGATTCCACTAGCTTTTTACTTAAGATATTCTTTTGCTACATTACCGGTAGATTTATCTTTTTGGAATATTTTACCAAATCGATTTCCGGAATGGTGGCCAAAACTAAGAGGTTCTGAAGATGGCGATAAAAAAGAGAAAATTTCTACAATACAATTGAAAGAACCCATTGAAAATATAATTAAATATAATAAAAATAATAAAATTGTTCTTGCTACAGAAGGAACTATTAGACCAACGGGAGGGTGGGGAGAAAATCTAAAACATTCTTTTTCTTTGATTGGATTTGGATACAAGGTAGTTGGATCGGATTTTCCACAACCAGAAGAAGTGGCAAAAGAAATATTACATTCTCCGCAAACTCCTATACTATCAACAAAAGCAGAACATCCAATAAGTTTTTTAAAAAATTCACTTATCTTCGATATTTCTTCTGAACCTATTCCAATTAAGGGGGTAGTAGTATTTCCCCTAATTACAAGAAATAGAGATTTAAAAATAAATCTGTGGCAATATTTTAGAGGTATAAGCCAATCATTTAATATTGTTAATGGATTACGTGCTGATTTAAGCATTTCTATTAAATATAATAGATGGGCATATAAATATCAAGATAATAATGAGATAGTTATTTTTAAAGATTGTTTGGAAGGCTTACAAGAAAGATATGAATTTAAGATGCCAATACCACATGGACATTATGTATTGATTGATGATGATTTCTTAACTAAAAAGCTAAAAGAATATGAATTAAGACTAGGTTACATATTAAAAACAACTTTTAGAGATAAAAAATATAGTCGTGAGGAAGTACATAAAATAGAAAACTATAAATTACTAAATGTTAGTAAGATAATTTTATAATTGTCACAATGATTATTATAACAGTTCAAAAATTTGTTATTACACTTTAGACATAAAAAAATATTTTTAAAAAATTAAAAATATCCTCTGACGAATAGCAATGGCTTAAGGATTTTAAAGTATTTGCGAATATTAGTTATGAAGTTAATTGAGTTTTAGAGGTGTAAAAATGAAAGACGAGGAAGATAAGCTAAAAGAAGCATTAGTTCTTTCTAGTTCATTATTCTATAAAAAAATCCAAAATATTTCAAATTTGGGGAAAAGAGCAAGCGAAGTTTACGAAGAACTTACAAAATATTCAGAAGGTATTGGAAATATTTTTAAGTCTATTGAAGAAGTAGGATTACAAGCTAGTAAAGCATTTAAAAAAATACCAGAAGAATTGTCGTACTCTCAAAGAGAATACTTATTTGAAGAGGGTTGGTATTTATCAGAGGATTTACCAGTTAACTATCCACGTCTAATTAAGGATTTAATTGATAAAAATGATTATAAAAAACTTGAAAAATTATTAATAAATTATTCAAACAGTAAAATCCCAGAAATTAGGGAAAAAGTTGGAAAATATTTTCCAAAAAGATTAAAAATCATTAATGATGCTTTAAACGCACACGAAAAAAATATATATACATTAAGTATTCCAATATTGTTGATTCAAGCAGAAGGAATTTGTAAAGAGATTATTAATATTACTCCTTTTATAAATGTAAAAAGTAGGAAAAAATATTTAAAAATGCAGGAAAAAATAAATAAAAAATTAAATAAATTAGAAATTAATGGCATATCAGTTAGGGTAGATTCGATAACAGATATTTTTTTAGAATATCTTCTAAGTGAAACTGATATAAATAGAAGTATGAAAAGTATAATTAAGCAGAAGAAAAAAATAAAAAATACAATCCGCTAAATCGCGATTACATTTTGCATGGAGATGATTTTAAATATGCAAATGAGAAAAATAGTTGTAAAGCGATTTCTTTCTTAAATTATATTATTGATTTGAAAGGTATTTTTGAAAGTATGGACAATTTTAAATCCGACTTAATATCGAAGGAAAAACCTTAGGAACTAGAGGAACTAATAGGGGCGGACACCTATTTATTTTATCCTTATTGTTTAGTGTAACTTTACCTAAAATTTCAGTGTCTTCACATTTAACATAGAATTATACTATAAAG
>CAZFFH010000065.1:5118-7539 GCA_964518375.1 uncultured Actinomycetota bacterium | reverse complement strand
ATAAATGAAATATCTTATAATAATTTACAGCTAGTCATTATGTCATAATAACCAACTGACATCTTGTAAAACTTTATAAATATTATTAAAAGAGAATCAAATGAATAAATCCACTAAATCAAATGCGGAATATAATTTTAAAGAGACTGGTAGAGTTTCTGTAGCTGAAGCAAAAAGTAACTTTTCTGAATATATTTCCCGAGTGGCTTTTGCAAATGAAAAATTGATTATTACAAAGAGGGGGAAGCCTGTTGCAGGACTGGTGTCTCTTGAAGACATTAAAAGGTTGAAACAAGAATTGGGATCTGCCGGTCTTAGCCAAGCCATAGGAAAATGGGAAAATTTTGATGAAATAAAATCAGAAATTAAAAAAACTTATAATAAACGTTCTAAAGAACAGGGAAGAAATGTATCTTTTTGATACAGATACGATAACAAATATTTTAAAAAAAAATCCTTCTAAAAAATTAATTGATAAAATTTCTGGAATTAATAGAGAGGATCAATTCATATCTGCAATTACAGTAGGGGAAATAGTTTATGGTGCTTTTAAGAGTAGAGATCCTGCCTATCATATGGAACAACTAAAAAAAGTACTCCTTCCTTTAGTGAATGTTCTATCTTTTGATAGTGGCGCTGCATTTTATTATGGAAAAATAAGAGCTGAGCTTGAAAAAAAGGGAGAGATAATTTCAAGTCTGGATTTACAGGTGGCCTCAATAGCGATTGCCAACGATCTAAAACTTATTACCGGCAATACCAGGCATTTTAAAAGAATAAAAATACTTCAAGTTGAAGACTGGATAAATTAAAATTATTACAAATCCCCATGCTTAATATTTGAAATGACTTTCCGGGATATTTCCTCAATTAAGTCACCGTAAGAAACGGTCCGGGCAGATGGTTTAAATCTGGGGTCAGTAAAGCCACACGTTCTATCTTCACAGGAGAGGCATAGGGTTTTTTCAGGGGCGCACATTCCCTTGCTCCCAAATACTTCTAACCTTTCTTTAACGGTAGCCTTAAATCCTTCCATGCCTTTGGCAACCAAGTCAGGGAAACTGGTTGCATCAGGATGTTCTTTAAGATATTTTTTAACTTCATCCATGGCCGCGACTGATGCTTGAGTATAAAAATTAATTTTACAAATACCCAAACTTATTGCTTTTTTAAAATCATCATCTGAGATACCTGAACCACCATGCAATACCAGCGGAAGCGGCACGGCATCTCTTATCTGGACAAGCCTGTTAAAATCAAGCTCAGGTTCACCTTTATAGAAACCATGAACGTTACCAATTGCTACAGCAAGTGCGTCAATTCCAGTTTCATTATAAAATCGGAGCGCTTCTTCAACTTTAGTAAATAATTCTTTATTCGCTACGCCACCTTCTTTTAAACTTTCACCAACTGATTCACCGCCACCAATATGTCCTATTTCTCCTTCCACACTAACTCCAACACTTTTAGCGATTTTTACAATTTCCTTAGTAGTTTGAATATTTTCATCGATTGGATGTGAGCTTCCGTCATACATTACAGAAGTAAATCCTGCCCTGATCGCGCGTATAACTGTTGGAAAGCTCAGGCCATGGTCCAGGTGCACACATATAGGAATATCTACTTTTTTTGCAGCGCTTATAATTGCCGGAGCAATATCCTCAAGAGCAAAGTATCTAAGATGAATTTCAGCAACCTGCAGGATAATAGGTGATTGCTGTTCTTTTGCGGCATCAACCATATAATCTATACTGGCAAGATTTGTTATATTAAAAGCGCCAACAGCATATTTGTTTTGTTTTGCATTATTTAAAAGATCTTTTAAGTTTATCAGTGACATGTTTCTCCTTAATGAGTCATGATTAATATTTTTGTATAGAACTTATATTTTATATAATTTTATTGCTTTTTTGTATAAGCTTTTTTAAATAGGCCGATTCTATATCAGTTTCATGCAGGCTCAGACACGGCCAGCAGCCCACTTGCTATTTTAAAATCTTCGTCCCTAACCATTAACCTGACACCATTTATGCTTGCCTGTGCAGGGTACATGCTGCCTGCATCATCAGATAAAATCCAGGATTTTATACCACTGCTTTCAAGCAAACTTCTTAAAACCTCAGCTTCTATACGAGTATTAAAAATTTTTAGTGTTGCTAAATTTTCCAATTGTTTTTTATGTAATTTAATGGAATAATAAAATGCTTTAATTACAGAATATAAGTATAAAAAATATTTTGTACTTATATATGATAACATATTAAGCAAGAGTAAATTATAAAATATATTTAATGAAAAATAACTTAAAAATTTTAAATGTTTTAATAATTCTGATTACCCTGGCAATATCTTTATGTCTTATTCTTTCTGCATGTAGTTCCAGGTTGACTCAGCCAGACAATAAACAACCCGGTGGCACTG
>CAZFFH010000065.1:3946-5018 GCA_964518375.1 uncultured Actinomycetota bacterium | reverse complement strand
GGAAACCCGGCTCCCCGGATTATTTTCAGCAAGGATGACAGCAATGGCACGTGGGGCAGTAATATTGCTCAAATAAACTTGACGCAGAATGAAGCATATAATCTTGTCTGTGACGTAAAAAATTCTGAGGGCAGCAGCAATTCATCAATTACACTAAACTGGGTTGCCGGAGTTAACACAAGCACAAGCAACGAGACAGCTTCAGGGCAGTCAAACCAGCAGGAAACTTCAATAGATTACTCAAACCCCGGCAATTTCAGGATTGATGTGAACCTGACCGCACAACTTGTTTCGGTTTATTATAGTGATAACCTGATTAAAAGCTTGAAATGTTCGGGAGGCACTGCCGAAAATCCTACGGTCACCGGGACATTTACAACTAATCAAAAAATTTATTATGCATGGGTGTCAAAATTCAACATGGGGGCTTATTACTGGGTTAGATTTTATGGCGCTTATCTTTTCCATAGTGTTCCTTTCGATAAAAACGGCAACATGATTGTCCAAGAAGCCAGTAAAATCGGAACTCCGGCGAGCCATGGTTGTGTAAGAATGGCGCTGGAAGATGCAAAATGGTTTTACGAAACGCTTCCTCTTGGGGTTAAAGTCACCATACATTATTAACATCATTAGTTTAAACAAATAAATATTTATAAGGTTAAATGAATACTATTAAAGCAGACGTTGCTGTAATTGGTGCAGGGATTATAGGATGCGCAATTGCAAGGCAGTTGAGCAAGTATAGGCTTTCCACACTGGTAATTGAAAAAGAGGCTGATGTAGGATGGGGGACAACAAAGGCAAACACGGGTCTTATTCACTCTGGGTATGCAGGAGAAAAAGGCTCATTAAAACTAAGCCTGTGCCATACCGGGAATATGCTTTTCAGAAAGAATGCTTCGGAGCTTGACATACCTATAAAAAATACGGGCTCGCTGCTGAATGTTTTTAACCAAAGCCAGATTAAAATTCTCGAGGAGAATCTCAAACAAGGAAAAGACCAGGGGCTGACAGGCCTTGAGATAATCAGCAATGAAGATGGCGCCCTAAAAAAGCTGGAACCTAATATAAG
>CAZFFH010000065.1:0-3846 GCA_964518375.1 uncultured Actinomycetota bacterium | reverse complement strand
TAAATGCTGCGGGTATTTATGCGGATGAAATAGCAAAAATGGTGGGGGATTTATCTTTTGAGATAAAAGCTGTAAAGGGGCAGTACTATCTTTTAGATAGTGAAACAGAGGGTCTTGTTAAACGGCCGAATATGAGAATCTCTGACCCAAAAACTAAAAAATCTAAAGGGATGGTTGTAGCACCCACAACTGGTAATAATATAATTATAGGCTCAACCTATGAGGATACAGATAAAAATGATTTTTCAACAACAAAAGAAGCGCTTGATGAAGTGAAAGTGAAATTGGGGCAGATGATTGAAAATATTCCTTTTAATAAAACAATAACTATTTTCGCCGGCTTGAGAGCAATTTCAAACACAAATGATTTTATAATAGGTCAAAGCCAGGCAAATAAGAAGTTTATAAATGCTGCCGGGATTCAATCACCCGGGCTGACCTGTGCATTTATCATATCTGAAATAGTTTCTGACCAGTTAAAAGAAGCTGGTTTAAAGCTTGAAAAAAATACCAAATTTATTCCAGAAAGAAAACGTTTTCCAAAACTTGATAAGACAAGTTTTGAAAATAATCATGAATTATATGCAAGAAATAGCAGCTATGGGGAAATAATATGCCGATGCGAGAAGGTTTCAGAAGCAGAGATCGTAAATGCAATTGAGAATGGTGCCACAACTCTTGATGGAGTTAAGTTCAGGACAAGAGCCGGGATGGGAAGGTGCCAGGGAGGATACTGTACTTTGAGAGTAATGAAATTATTATCGAAGAAGCTCGGGATTCCTATACAAAAAATTACAAAATCCGGGGAAGATTCTTACCAGGCAAAAATTGAAATGGATTGATGCAATTTTTTAAATCAAAGAAATCCTTGAATATTTTAACATGGTTAAATTGATAAAACAGGCAGAAAATAAAATTAAACACTCGAGCGGCCCGGAATATGACCTGGTGGTAATCGGGGGTGGTCCCGGAGGCATGGCTGCTGCTGTAAAAGCCGCAGAGCTTGGCGCAGAGAGGGTATTGCTCATCGAAAGAGACTCATTTTTAGGCGGAATTTTACCTCAATGCATTCATGGTGGATTTGGAATTAAAATTTTTAACAGAGAGCTGACTGGCCCGGAATACTGCCAGCTGTTTGTTGAAAAAGTAAGGAATATTTCAATTGAAGTAATGCTGGATACCATGGCGCTGGCGCTTGACTTAAAAGGAGACAAGAAAAGCATAGTTGTTTCAAGCCGGAATTTTGGTATAAAAAAGGTTACAGCCAAAGCGATCATACTAGCACTTGGCTGCAGAGAAAGAACGAGGGGACAGATTTTAATCCCTGGTGCGCGGCCGACAGGAGTTTTAACTGCAGGTCTTGTGCAGAGAATGGTAAATATTGAAGGCTTACTGCCGGGGAAAAATATTGTAATCCTGGGATCTGGTGATATCGGGCTTATAATGGCAAGAAGGCTTGTTCTTGAAGGTTGCAACGTCAAGGGAGTTTTTGAATTGATGCCTTTTTCGACAGGGCTGCTTCGAAATATTTCACAATGCCTTGAAGATTTTGATATCCCCCTTCATCTTAGCCACACTGTGACAGAAATCTATGGCGATAAAAGAATCGAATCCGTAGATATTGCAAAGGTTGATAAAAACTTAAAACCTGTTAAAACAAAAATAAAAAACATTAAATGTGACACCCTTCTTTTATCTGTCGGATTGATACCTGAAAACGAGCTTTCAAAAACAGCCGAAATTGAGATTGACTTAAAAACAGGGGGCCCTGCAGTGGACCAATACCTGAATACCTCGCAAAATGGAGTATTTGCCTGCGGAAATTCACTTTTTGTAAATGACCTTGTAGATAACGTAACCGAAGATGGATATCTGGCTGCCCAAAGTGCTGTATCTTTTCTAAACAGCAGTCTAATGGGCAAAAAGCCAATAAGGGGTGAAAAGCTTATGAGGAGCAAAAAGCTTATAAATATAGAAGCAGGCGAAAATATAGCCTATATTGTTCCCCAAAAAGTCAGCGGCAAATCTGATGTTAATTTCAGGATAAGAGCCAGTATTCCACTTAGGAATGCTTTTATAGAATTTTCAAATACCGGCTTGAAGAAAAAAGTCAAGTTTGTCAATCCCGGAGAGCTTATCTTTGCAAAAATAACTAAAAACGATTTTGAAAAATTCCTGGAGTGCAATGCAAAAACTGCACCAGATAGCATCAAAGTTTCTATTAAAAAAGAGGTGCAGGGCCAGTGAAAAAGAAAATGACATGCATAACTTGCCCGATTGGCTGCCTGTTGGAAGTAGATTATGACTTGACAAAAAAAGAAATAATTTCGCTTAAGGGCAACCAATGCAAAAAGGGCCATAAATTTGCACAGTATGAATTATTTGACCCAAAAAGAATCCTGACCACAACAGTAAAAATAAATTCAAGGTTTTTTAAAAGGCTTCCTGTCAGAAGCAATATTCCTGCTCCAAAAGGCATGATTGAAAGAATGGTAAAAGAAATTAAAAAAATTCAAATTACTCTGCCTGTAAAGATGGGCGATGTTCTTGCAATAAACTTCATGGATACTGGTGTAAACATCATTTCCGGCACAACCATAGAGAAATAATAAAAAATTTATTTTAAGTTCTCAGGATTTAAACCTTTTAATGAATCTGTGACAAAAAGACCGTCTTTTCGTATAAGAACCTTGTCAAAAAAAATTTCTCCACCACCATACTCCGGGGTTTGTATGCATATTAAGTCCCAGTGAATTGCTGACTTGTTCCCGTTGCTTGCTTCTTTGTAGCATCTGCCAGGGGTGAAATGGAAACTTCCCATGATTTTTTCATCAAACAAAGCATCCTTCATGGGTTTTAATATATAGGGGTTTACACCTATGGCAAATTCACCAATGTATCGAGAGCCCTCATCAGTATCAAGGACTTTGTTAAGCCTTTCATTATCATTTGACTGGGCTTTTATGATTTTACCATCTTTAAATTCAAACCTTATATTTTCATAGGTAAAACCATGAAAAACTACAGGTATATTAAAAGTGATGGAGCCATTTACAGATTTTTTAACGGGAGCCGTAAAAACTTCACCATCTGGTATGTTAAATTCCCCGGGGCATTTAATTGCAGGGATATCCTTTATCGAAAAAGAAAGATCTGTACCTCCTCCTTTAATATGAACTTCATCAGTTTCGTTCATCAAGTCGACCAGTTTATCCATTGCCTTTGACATTTTACTGTAATCAAGGTTGCATACATTAAAATAAAAATCCTCAAAAGATTCAATGCTTGTATTTGCAAGCTGTGCCATTGAATTATTTGGATATCTAAGTACAACCCATTTTGTATTGTTTACTCTTTCTTCAGCGATAATGTCACTGTAATACTTAGAGTAAAGATTCATTTTTTCACCATTTATATCACCAAGCTCGCTCACATTTTCATGAGCTCTGATACCGATGTAGGCATCAATGCTTTTCATTTGCAGGAGATCGATTTTTGCCATAAATTGCAATTGTTTTACGCTGCATTCTTTCAGTATTTCTCTTAAAATGCTGTTATCTTTCAGGCTGACGTAAGGTATCCCGCCAACTTTGTATACCTCTCTGACAATTTCTTTAATAAGCTCATGCGGAGAACTGCCGAAACATTCGATCATTACATTTTCACCACTTTTAACCCTGCAGGAATAATTTACAAGTGTGCCGGCCAGCTTTTTTAATCTGGGATCCATATCAGCTCCTATCTAAAATAAATATGTGGTTAAATATTACATCAGTAAACAAAGATAAGCCAAATTATAATCAATTGATTTAAATTTAACAAAAATTTTTAATTAATTATATTTTT
>CAZFFH010000064.1:0-7564 GCA_964518375.1 uncultured Actinomycetota bacterium | reverse complement strand
ATAGCTTAGATTTGTCTGTTTTCCAAGAAATAAGCCTTTGCCCCAAAGCCCTCCCGAACCTATGGCTAGCTTTGACTGAAAAAGGTTGTAACCGATACCTTCTTTTTGGATATCAGGTTTTAAAAAAACCAGGAACCTGTCAAGCTGGTACTGCTTTATCAAACCAATTTTTATTGCTGCAAAAAATCCTCCAACGGTGGCTGCAAGTATGCCAAGAAAATAGAAAAAATTAGCGCCTGAAATAAAAAGCATGCCCATATAAGCCGTAAAAAATACCAGTGCAGTTCCATAATCAGGCTGAAGAAGGACCAACACCATACTTACTGCTGCTGCAAAAAGGGAAAGTGCAACTTTTTTAAGTCCAACTTTATTTTCCTTTTCCCTTGGCCATTTGGAAAGCAAAGCCGCGACAGATATAACCATTAATATTTTCGCTAACTCGGAAGGCTGTATGGAAAAAAGCTTTAAATCAATCCAGCTTTTAGAACCATGAACTTCATATCCAAAAGCAAATACGGCACCTAGAATTGCAATGTTTAGCAGGAAAAATATCCACCAGAATTTTTGGGCAAACCTGTAATTAAAAAACTGGATAACCACAAATATTACTACAGCAGCCAGTAACCCATAGCCCTGCCTTTTAAGATAATACATAGGGTCCGTCACGCCACCCGGCATGCT
This sequence comes from uncultured Actinomycetota bacterium, assembly GCA_964518375.1. GTDB lineage: Bacteria > Actinomycetota > Humimicrobiia > Humimicrobiales > Humimicrobiaceae > JAHILC01. Next base: position 6,883 of record CAZFFH010000064.1, on the reverse strand, counting down.
AAATTTTGTAGCGCTGTAAATTATAAGAAGACCGAAACCGGAAAGTAAGAACACTGCTATTGGAAGAATAAAATCAAACATAAGCTTCCCCTTTTTTTCATCTTCGGCGACTTCAAAGTCAAAACTTAAATTTTTATTCTTTTTTATAAATGATTCTTTCATTTTGAATTAATATTGAATAAATATTCATAAATTTTCTCAGCAATGGGGGCCACTGAATTCGAACCGTAGCCTGCTTGTTCTAACATGCCAACTATGATGTACTCAGGGTTTCCTATAGGGGCATAAGTTGCAAACCATCCATAGTCTTGTTTGCCTGCAACTTCAGCGGTGCCTGTTTTGCCTGCCACCGGGATTTCTTTTACCGGAAAATTTGTAAATCTGCTTGCAGCAGTTCCCTGTGAAACAACGAGACCCAGGCCTTTTTCTATCAATTCAAGGTAATCCTTATTTAAATTCAAATCTTCATAGCTTGCGCTGGCAGGATCAAGGAAAGTATTGCCTTCTGCATCTTTAACTTCTTTTATAAAATGAGGCATATATTTTAAGCCTTTGTTAGCTATGATTGAATAAGCTTGTGCCATTTGCAGCGGTGTAGCCAGTGCGTCTCCCTGGCCAATAGCCATATTGACAGTATCTCCCGGAAACCAGACTGAATTACCTATCTGGTCCTTAAAAAATTCTTTTTTCCATTTTTTATCGGGGACCAACCCACCATCTTCGTAAGGCAGGTCGACTCCGGTTTTACTTCCAAAACCAAATATCCTTGCATATTTTTGTAAAAGCTCATCAGTGTTATTATTTTTTACAAAAAGACCATAACCTACATTATAGAAATAAATATCACATGAATATTTTATTGCACCCAGGATATTTAAAGTTCCATGGCCGCTTTTTGACGCGCAGTATTTGGGAAAATCTCTTCCCAGGCCATACCAAACCCCGCTGCAGCTTTCTACACTATTTTCACTGATTACTTCTTCAGAAAGCCCGCCATAGGCTGTTACTATTTTAAAAACAGAGCCTGCAGCAAAGGACATCACGGCCCTGTTATTTAATGGAAAATCATTTTTTGGATCATTTAAATAGTTCCAGTCAGATACCGAAATTCCGCCTGTAAAAACAGACGGGTCGAATGTTGGATAGCTTGCCATTGCAAGCACCTCACCTGTCTTTGCGCTCAGTACAACAACTGCACCACCGGGAACCTTAAAATAATCTTCAGATTTTGGGACTTTTCCTTCTCTAATAGCAATAATTGAGCTTGAAAGTAACTCTTCAACAACTTTCTGGAGGTCTATATCAATCGTGATATATAAATCGCTTCCGGCTACATAAGGGGTTTCCTCAACAATACTTATTGGTCTTCCAAGTGGGTCAACCTCATAAGTAATCTTACCTTTAGTTCCTTTAAGAATATCTTCATAAACTTCTTCTATCCCGGTGAGCCCGATCTGGTCCCCTCCTTCATATCCAACGCTGTATTTTTTCATCTTCAGGTTTTCTTCATCGATTTCACCAATATATCCAAGCACATGGGAAGCGAGTGAATCATACCCATAATCCCTGAAAAATACGTCAACAATCTCGACTCCGGGCAATGAATTTGCATTTTCTTTAAGATAAATCATTGTTTCATAATCGATGTTCTGTTTCAAAATGACTCTTTCAAGATAGGAAATATTGCTTTTATTAACCTTTTTGACTATTTCGTCATATGAGATATTTAATTTTTCACTAAGCGTTTCGAGCACTTCCTTATTATTAGCAACAATACTGGGATCTACTGCAACAGCAGGAGAAGGGATGCTTCTTACCAGCAATTTGCCATTCCTGTCAAAAATATTTCCTCTGGGCGCAGGTATCGATTTACTGCGAAGTATGCTTTGTGAGGCTTCTTGTGCATATATCGACCCGCTCATTACCTGAAGAAAATAAAGACGTATGGTAAGGCCCGCAACAAGAGCCAGCATGAAATAAATGATTATTCTAAATCTCATCTTTGTGTAAAAATCCAAACTCATCCTTTCTTTCCCTGCCAGTTTGAAGAAGAGGGAACAATACAAACATTAATAAAATATTGCAAATGGGATTTGTTGCCATTTCAAGGCCAAGCCCTCTGAGGCTTGCCCTGAGATTAAATAAATAATAAACACCGGTAAAAGACAATAAGTTGATTTCAGTTATAAAAAAAATCGCTAAAATATAAACAAAGATTTTCTTCTTTAGCCCAATGTTAATAATTTTGCTGACAATATAACCGTTCAAAGCATATATTAATGCGCTAAGCCCTATAACATTCCCCACCATTAAATCAAGAATCATTCCGGCTATAAAACCGTAAACAACACCATATATCATGCCATCAAAAATAGTAATACCGGCTATGGCGATCATGACAATGTCAAGGTTTATATAATATAGTTTCAGGCGTTCAACCAGTGTTATCTGAAACACCAGGCATATAATGAGAACTATAAAATGCAGTACTTTTTGTGTAGACTTCATTGTTTATTCCATTTATTTATTTCATTATCCTTTGATTACAAGGACATTTTCCAATTTTTTAAAATCTACAAAAGGCTCTATTTCAATCTGCTTGTATGGATTATTGGCGACTATGGAAACCTTTTTTATCCTGCCAATAAGTATTTCGGGAGGGATATACTCGCCAAACTCAGAAGTAATCAAGATATCGCCTTTAAAAATTTCTTCGCTTGCCGCAATATAGTTCAGGTAGATCTTTTTATCCAGGCTGCCCTCGACAATTCCAAGCTTTCTTGATGAAAGTACTCTGGCCCCAATACTACTTTGAGGATCGCTTATAAGCCTGACTCCTGAAGTATTGTTTGAACTTAATACGATCACGCCAACAAGCCCTTCCTCCGTAATGACTGCCATCCCCTCTAATATGCCATTTCTTTTGCCAACATTTAATATTATCTGGGATTGCCACTTGTTTTCATAAAAACCAATTACTTTTGCCACCATAGTTTTGTGTTCTTCCCTGATTTTCAATCCAAGTATTTTCCTCAATGACTCATTTTCAATTTTAAGGTTTATATTTTCACTGTAATCTTTTCGCAATGCGGCATTTTCATCCTTTAACGCAAGCATCTTCTCCCTTAATTTAAAGTAATCATTGATGCCGTTAAAGAATCTCGAAATTGGTTGAAATAAGAGGAAAGTTTTTTCCTGAACCGGTTTAAAAAAGTCTAATGTTGCAGATTTTGCTTTTTCCAGCAGACTTGCATCTTTAAAGCTTACCGTAATAACAATTATGCAAAGGACTATTATTACAGCTAAAACAATAGTACTCTTTAGATTTTTTTTTAAAGGTGCCATCAAAATATATTAAATACATGGTTTTTAAAACCCTATTGTTTTGAATATCTCAAGTATCTCTTAAGCGATGAAAAATCTTCAACACACTTGCCTGCCCCCAATGCTACGGCAGCTAGTGGGTCCGGAGCAAGATAGACAGGGCAATGCGTTTCCCTGCTGATCCTTTCTGTCAGCCCCTTAAGCAACGCTCCCCCACCACTTAATAATATACCTCTTTTCATAATATCAGAAGCAAGCTCCGGGGGGGTTTCATCAAGAACTTCAACTATAGCATTTATTATATCACTCAATGTTTTTTCAAGCGCAGCTCTTACCTGCTGGCTTGTTATTATTATGGTCTTGGGTAAACCCGTTACAAGATCCCTTCCATTTACTTCCATTTTTTCTTCATTTTCAAGCGGGAAAGCTGAACCTATTTCCATTTTCATCTTTTCAGCAGTGCTTTCACCGACCAGTAAGTTGTTTTCCTTTTTCAAATAATAAATAATGGCTTCATCCATTTCATCCCCGCCTATTCGCAAAGACTGGTATGCAACTATTCCACCAAGAGAAATTACAGCAACTTCTGAGGTCCCGCCACCAATATCCACTACCATGCTGCCCGTTGGTTCATCAATAGGCAGGTTTGACCCTATCGCTGCTGCCAGAGGTTCCTCAATAATATAGGCAGCTCTTGCACCAGCCTGTTCGGTTGCTTCAACAACCGCTTTTTTTTCAACGGCTGTAATACCGGAAGGGACACATATAACTATTCGGGGACGTGCAATAGCCATGTTTTTGTGAACTTTCTGGATGAAGTACCTGAGCATTCTTTCTGTGGTATCAAAGTCTGCAATAACACCATCTTTTAAAGGCCTTATTGCTACTATATTTCCGGGTGTCCTGCCTACCATCTTTTTTGCTTCCGTCCCCACAGCAAGAATTCTCTTGTTGTCCTTGTCAATGGCAACAATCGATGGTTCGTTTAATACTATACCTTTATTTTTTACAAATACCAGCGTGTTTGCAGTGCCAAGATCTATACCCATATCCCTGCCTATCAAATTTAAAAAGAAATCAAACATCTACTGTCTCCTTAATTCTTATAAAAATTGTCATAAAATTTTGTAATTAAGCAAGTATGATTCTTCTATTGTCTTCTTCTTCTTCCAATATCTGCAATTAAAAATGCTATTAATAGCCCTATTATGGTGCAAAGAGTAATATTTACATGGAGACTGAAGCTGACATCTATAAGATATAAATTCAGGCTTAGCTGATCTGTTCCAACCTTTAAACCTTTATCGAGAATAGGTATTGTGTCTCTAAGTACATGTCCAAGTATCGCACCCAGTATACCTCCAACAAGTACAATAAAAAATGTAACAACTCCTCTTCTTTTACCCATTAACCACCTGCTTTAGTCTAATTTGCTGCTGATAATAATTATAGCTATATTACTGATAATAATTTTTAAAAAATAATCTTATTTCTCTTTCAGCGCTTTCAGCGCAGTCAGAACCATGCACCACATTTATGGTGATATCAGTACCGAAATCAGATCTGATCGTTCCGGAAATTGCTTTCGAGGGATCTGTATTTCCCATAATGCTTCTAACCTTATTAACTGCGTCTTCGCCTTCCAGGACCATCACAACAGAACTGTCTGCAGTTATATAATTAATTAACCTTTCAAAATAAGGTTTCCCCTTATGGTCGCAGTAATGCATACATGCCAGCTCCCTGTCAATATGTATCATTTTTAGTTTGCTGATGTATAAGTTCTCATTTTCAAATCTTGATATGATTTCACCAACTATTTTTTTACCAATACCATCTGGCTTGATTATGACAAGACTTTTTTTCATAAATACCATCACGCTCCATTATTGTTCTGTTTTACAGTAAGGACATACTTTCCAGTCCAAATTCAATGGTTTTTCGCATTGGATACAGGTCTTTTTCAATTTTTTCCTGCAATAAGGGCAAAGAACAAATTCTTCTTTTACCATCTTTCCACATGTCGGGCACCTGGAAATATTAGAATCAAGAATAGTCTCCATTCTTCTGATCTCAAGGGATCTTTCCACAACATCCTCAATAAACTCCGGCGGCCGCAAGATCAGATAAATAATCAAGCCTAAAAAGTTAAATACGAGCACTATTATTGCCCAGAATATTGCACTTGTATTTCTAAGCCTGGCGTCCCTGTAGGTCCAGTATACAAACGCAAGCCAGAGTATCACAATTATAAAAATAATTCCATAGATTAAATTTCTCCATATGGGAAGTTTAAAGAAATCCATAATGTTAGTAAAATACTTTAGTATGTCCATCAATCCTCCACGGTTAAAATTATATATGTTCCAAATTAGTTATTGAGCCCGTAATGCATATAATATCATTACTTTTAGAAATATTTAAAGCAAAATTTAAAGAATTTCCAATGTTGTCAATTTTGTAAACCTGCCCCGGGATACTGTTTGTTTTATTTTTTCCCGGTTTTTCCAGGCAGCAGGCGACTTCAGACTCAAGAATCTCTATATCAAGACTTCGCTCTGTCTGGCTTGAAGTTATTATAAGAATATCGCTGGCAGAGACAATATCTGCAAGCATCTCCTTATAATTTTTATCCTTAAGTACAGCAAAGATAATTATCTTTCTTGAATCTGGAAAATTTTCATTAAGGTTATTTATAAAGTTTTTAATTCCCTCGGGATTATGTGAAGTATCGGCAATTACAAGTGGATTTCTTTGCATTACCTGAAACCTTCCCGGGACATTTATGCCCGAAAGCGCTTTTTTAACAAGATTTTCATCAACTTTTTTACCTATCTTTTTAAAATAAAGCTCAACAAGCGCCAGTGCCAGGGAGAGGTTGGCAGGCTGATAATTGCCGATTAGCGGAATTTTTAAGCTCCTGTACTCCGAACTTATTCCCTTAAGGTCCACTTCCCAGCCGCTTAAATCTATTTTTTCTTTTTTTAAAATAAAAAAATTCCTTCCAAGAACAAGTAATTTCGAATCTGTTTTTCCTGTTTTTTTTCTTAAAACTTCCAGCACCGTTCCGTCATTGCTTGTAGTGGCAACATAAGCGCCCTTTTTTATCACTTGCGCTTTTTCAGCCGCTATTTCTGCAATAGTGTCTCCCAGAATTGCAGTGTGTTCAAGGCTGACTCCTGTTAATCCTACCACTGTTGAATCTGCCGCATTTGTAGCATCCCACCTGCCACCCATGCCAGCCTCAAGGATCATGACCTGCAAGTGCTCGTCTGAGGCTAACCTGAAAGCCATAGCTGCAATAATTTCAAACTGTGTCATCGGACCATTAAGATTTAAGTCATTCACTGCCTGGATATAAGGATATATATCAGAGAAAAGCCTGGCAAATCGTGACCTGGATATATTGGCGCCGCATGCCCACAGCCTTTCAGTATACTCATTTATATGAGGTGAAATGTGGTAGCCGCACCTTATGCCATGCTTATATATGATATGGCTTGCAATGATGGTAGTTGATGTTTTGCCATTTGTGCCGACAACATGGATGAAACCTGTT
>CAZFFH010000063.1:2245-8005 GCA_964518375.1 uncultured Actinomycetota bacterium | reverse complement strand
TTACATATCTTATCGCGTCTGTTTCTGCAAGGATATTATTCAATTTAAATATTGGGGGTGCTGCCCTTAAAACTAATGTAGCAAATGTCCTGAATCTTGACAAAAATGACAAAGAGGTTACTGCAATAGTGCGGAAAATATATATTAACTGGTTTATAACAGTAGCTGATTTTCTCAAACATACGCGAGTATCAAAGGAGAGGTTAAAACAAAGTATAGAGGTTACAGGCTTGGAAAATTTAGCAAAGGCACTGGAAAAAGGAAAGGGCGTTGTCATATTTACAGCTCATGTCGGCAATGTTGAATGGGGAGCTTGCAGGGTAGCAGCTGAGGGCCACAGTATATGGGCCGCAGGACTTCACAGGCCTTACGAGCCAAACAACAAATTCTTTGAATCCAGGCGCCTGGCAAAAGGGGTAGGAATAGTATATGTAAATAAAAGCCTTCTGACTATCTTTCGCATATTGAAAAATAACGGAATTATTGCAATGCCTACAGATTGGGATTCGCAGGGAACAGCACACTTGCATGATTTTTTTGGAAAAAAGGCTTATATTCCCTCGGGACCGGTTGAAATAGCAGTGAAATCAGGTGCACCGCTAATTCCATGTTGTATTTATAGAAAAAGCAAATATAGTCATTTTATGGAAATGGGAAAACCGCTAAAATTGGAAACTGAAGGCGAAAAAAAAGAGCTTATTGATATAAATACTGCTAAAATGGCAAAAGTCCTGGAGAAATATATTACAGAGCATCTGGATCAGTGGGAAATGTTCCATGATATATGGGCATAAATTTGAGGAAATATTTAAATATTGTAAGGATCAAGAATGAAGATAATGTTAGATGAACTAAATAACGCAGCCTGGCATACAAAAGAGATAAAAGATATAGAATCCTTGCTGCAGACAAATACCAATAATGGCCTTAGTGTTGAAGAATCTGAAGAAAGACTAAAAACATCAGGCTTTAATGAACTTGAAGAAAAAAAAGGCCGAAGTCCTTTTAAAATATTCATTTCCCAGTTTAATGATTTCATGATCTGGATATTGATCGCCGCAGCTTTTATTTCCGGAATTATTATAAGGGAAGTTACGGATGCCATTGTAATACTTATAATCCTAATCATAAATTCTGTTATGGGATTTATGCAGGAATTCCGCGCCGAAAAAGCTTTGCAGGCCTTAAAAGAACTTGCTGCCCCCACGGCTCTGGTGATCAGGGATGGGAAGGAAGAGCAGAGTAACTCAAAGCTCGTAGTGCCAGGTGACCTTATAAAACTGGGCAGCGGCGATCTTGTGCCCGCAGACTGCAGGGTCATTAGTGGAATAAATCTTGAAGCAAATGAATCCATGTTAACGGGGGAAGCTCTATCCGTTGAAAAATCTAATATAAACATTGCTAAGGCCGGGATACCGCTTGGAGACAGGAAAAACATGCTTTTTAGCGGTACAACAATCGTTAAAGGCAGGGGTATGGCGCTTGTGGTCGGCACCGGTAAAAATACTGAAATAGGCAAAATAGCAAGTCTTGTACAGGGCAAAGAGGAGCAGACACCACTTCAGAGAGAGCTTAAAAGTGTGGGTAAAAAAATTGGAATTATCTGCCTTGCAGTAAGCGCTGTGGTATTTGCGTCAGGTCTTTTAAAAGGCAACCCCTTTTCCGAAATGTTCCTGGTTGCCGTAGCACTGGCTGTTGCATCAATTCCCGAAGGACTTCCCGCAATAGTTACAATCTCGCTTGCATTAGGGGTCCAGAGAATGGCTAAAAATAATGCAATAGTAAGAAGGCTCAGTTCGGTTGAAACGCTGGGGGGTGTTTCTGTAATCTGCACTGACAAAACCGGGACCTTGACTCAAAACAAGATGGAGGTCAGGAAAGTAATTACAGGATTTGATGAAGTTTCTGATTATGAAGAGCTGCTTAAATTAAAAAATAAAGGTGATGAAAAGATAGATCCTTTAAATGAGAATAATCGGGTAAACAATAACTTCCAGCTGCAGAACGGCAAAGAAAATACTGCCCTTAAGTTTCTTATCGAAAATGCAGTATTATGTAATGATGCATATTATGCCGGCAAAGATAGGAGCAAAATCTCAGGCGACCCGACTGAAGCAGCTCTTATAGAGCTTGGTTCTCTCTATTCTCTTGATAAAAACAGCCTTGAGTTTTTACTGCCAAGGGAATTTGAGGAACCTTTTGATTCAATAAGAAAAATGATGACGACTGTACATAAAATTTCAGAAGACTACTTTTATTCAAAAAATTTAGTCAATATTTCACAAAACAACACGCAGGAAAACAACACCTCTGTCCCCAACTACATAATGTTTAGTAAAGGCGCCCCGGAAGCAATAATGAAAAAATGCAATAAGATTATTAAAAATAATACAGTTCAAAACCTGAGTGCTGAAGATAGGGCAAGAATTTCTGAAATTAACACCAGCCTTGCTGCCGGTGCAATGCGCAATCTTGCTTTTGCCTTTAAATATGTTGGGCAGTTGCCCGATACCAAAAATATTGGAGGTGTCGAAAACGAACTTATATTCAGTGGCCTTGTAGGAATGATAGATCCGCCCAGGCCTGAAGTTTTTGATGCTGTAGCAAAATGTAAGGCTGCTGATATAAATATTATTATGGTGACAGGAGATCATAAACTAACAGCAAAAGCCATCGGGGAAGAACTTGGAATACTTAAGCCAAATGACAGGATAATGGATGAAGAAGAATTAAGTCTACTTTCAGAAGAAGAACTGCAAAATCAAATAGAGAGTATAAAAGTTTTTGCCCGGGTTTCCCCGGAACACAAAGTTGCTATAGTGGATGCGCTAAAAAAGAACGATCATATCGTTGCAATGACCGGGGATGGCATAAATGACGCACCTTCCTTAAAAAGAGCTGATATCGGGCTTGCAATGGGCATAACCGGAACAGATGTCAGCAAGGAAGCAAGTGATATGATCCTGACTGATGACAACTTTGCCACCATAGTCAAAGCAATAAAAGAAGGAAGAGTAATATATGACAACTTGAAGAAATTTATATTATTCCTGCTTTCGTGCAACATCTCCGAGGTCCTCCTCATGTTTATAGCTATTGTTTTAGGAAGTTATATATTTAAGCTGGCAGGAATTGACCCTCAGCTTGTCTATATTCCTTTACTTCCCGTTCAGATACTATGGATGAACCTAATTACAGACGGCTTGCCGGCACTTGCCCTGGGTGTAAATCCTTCTGAAAAAAACATAATGGAAAGAAAAGCTACAAAAAGGCGGGACCAGATTTTAAGTAAAAAAAGGCTTGGCATGGTTTTATGGCAGGGGCTAGCGTTAACAGCCGGCGCTCTCTTCATGTATTTCATTGGTCCAAGGTTGTTCAATACTCACAGCCTTTTGCATGATAAAGATGTTTTCCATACATGTGTTTTTACAACACTTGTTTTAACGCAACTTTTCCACTCCTATAACTTCAGGTTTGAAGATAAGGGAATACTGCGAAAAGGTATTTTTGAAAATAAAATTTTAAACCTTTCTATTTTAGGTTCAATACTCCTGCAGGTTGCTCTAATATATGTTCCATTCCTTCAGAGGATTTTCAGTACTACAAGCTTAAATGCTTATCAATGGTTAATGGTGCTGGTCAGTTCTATTGTCCCGGTAATTTTAATAAATTTGATAAATGAAATAATGTATTATGTAAAAAGGAGGGAAAGGTAACATGAATTATGTTGAATATAAAATAGGGAAATCAAGGCTCATAATAATTGAAGGCGATATTACAAAACAGGTAACATATGCAATAGTAAATGCTGCAGATAAGGAACTGTCGGTAGGTGGCGGTGTTTCGGGAGCGATACATAGGGTAGCCGGTCCCAAACTAATTGAAGAATGCCAGGCACTTGGCGGCTGTAACACCGGTGAAGCAAAATTAACAAAGGGATATAACCTTCCTGCAAAATATGTAATCCATACTGTGGGACCTATTTACAGTGGGAAACCTAAAGACAGAGAAGATCTTGCCAAAAGTTATCTAAACTGTCTTGAAATAGCTTCTAAAAACAGGTTGAAGAGTATATCTTTCCCATCAATAAGCACGGGCATTTATGGTTATCCCGTAAAAGAAGCTTCGGTGATTGCAATAACTGCAATAATTGAATATCTTCAGGAACACGAAGAAGTTGAGCGTGTCAGAATGGTACTATATAGCGAGGAAGACTATAAGATTTATAGAGATGCTGCAAGAGATGTTCTTAAAAAACATGGATTATCTACCAATTGATAATATCAAATAGCTTAAACCTGCAGCTTAAGAGCATTTAGAATATCCACAATTCCTGCATACATAGCACCCGCCTTCCGGGTGCATTATCCCACCGCAGCCTTCTTCCGGGCAGATCATTATAGACTTGGGACCACCAGCAATGTTCAGGTCAAATTTATTGGAACCTTTAAGATAAAATTCTATTGCCTTGCCTATTGCATCAGGACAAGAAAGAACATGAGTATTTTCATCTGCTATGCAGGTTATACACCTTATGCCTTCTATCTGTTTTAATATGGAATCTAAGTCGATGCCTGACCTTAGCGTAATACTGATCAACCTGCTCACTGCCTCTGAAAGGGCAGCGCAGCCTTCCTCACCAGTGCTGGTAAATACCTCACAAATTCCAAGTTCATCTGAGTTTACGGTTACATAAATCTTGCCGCAGCCACCAATACTGTATTTTCTTGTCATACCCTTTGTAATATCCGGCCTTGGTCTGGGTTTGATATTTTGGAAAAATATCTCATCAACTTTTACTTCGCTATCCTTTTCAGAATCTTCAACTTTATAGCTTTCACCAGATTTTTTATCCGCAGCTACTGTATCTTTTGTATCTTCTTCCTTGCTTTCAGTTTTTATTCCACCTTTATTATTACCTTCCACCTGCAGTACCTGGCTTTCCCTGCTGCCATCCCTGTAAATAGTTATGCCCTTGCAGCCCAGCCTGTAGGCAAGCATAAAAACATCTTCCACGTCGTTTTCAGTTGCGCTGTTAGAGAAATTAACAGTTTTGGAAACAGCATTATCAACAAATTCCTGGAATGTTGCCTGCATCCTGACATGCCATATCGGAGTTACCTCGTGAGCAGTAACAAAAACTCTCTTATAATATGATGGTATTGACTCAAAATCTTCGATACTGCCCTTCCTGGCAATTTCTTCCATCAATTCTTCACTAAAAAACCCTTCCTGTTTTGCAGCTTTTTCAAAATAAGGGTTAACTTCAACAAGCTTGTCATTATCCATTACATTCTTTACAAAAGATAATGCAAAAATAGGCTCAATCCCGCTTGAACAATTTGCTATAATGCTTAATGTCCCGGTTGGCGCTATCGTCGTGGTTGTTGCATTCCTGATTTCGTATCCTTCGGGAGTATCGTAAATACTGCCTTTAAAATTAGGGAAACTTCCCCTTTCTTCAGCCAGGCTACGCGAAGCAATTTTTGACTCATCCTGGATAAAACTCATGACTTCTTTTGCAAGCTCAAGAGCCTGCTCGCTGTTATATGGTATCCCCAATACTGTCAGCATATCGGCCCAACCCATTATCCCCAGCCCAACTTTCCTGTTGCCGTCAACCATCTTCCTGATTTTATCAAGAGGATATTTGCTCATATCAATTACGTCATCAAGAAATCGAACAGAAATATGGATTGTTTCCTTGAGCTTTTCATAATCAACTTTTGCAACCTCATCTTCATACATTATCATTTGAGC
>CAZFFH010000063.1:0-2145 GCA_964518375.1 uncultured Actinomycetota bacterium | reverse complement strand
CTGGGGTTGACAACATCATAATCATCATTGTTTTCAACAGCTCTCATGAATGATTCGGTAACTCCTACTGAAAGATTAAAATTATTCAGTTTTGAGTTATCTTCTTTTGCACTTATAAAATCGAGTATATCAGGATGGTCAACTCGCAGGATACCCATGTTTGCGCCTCTCCTGGTCCCTCCCTGCTTTATTGTATCTGTTGCAGCATTAAATACGGTCATAAAGGATATTGGACCGCTTGAAACGCCTTTGGTTGAAAGCACTACATCATTTCTTGGCCTGATGCTTGAAAAAGAATAACCAACACCACCACCTGATTTTTGAATCAGGGCAGTCTCCTTTAATGCTTCAAAAATTTTTTCCATTGAATCGCCGACCGGCAGCACAAAACATGCAGCCAGCTGCTGGAGTTCTTTTCCGGCATTCATAAGCGTTGGTGAGTTTGGAAGGAAATCCAAATCGGACATTATATCAAAAAACATTCTTTCAATTTCTTTTATTTCTTCGTCTGTTTTGCCATAATTTTTCTCTGCAGTTACGATGTTTCTGGCAACTCTGACAAACATTTCTAGTGGAGTTTCAAGCAAAACCCCTTCTTCATCCCTTTTTAGATATCTTTTTTCAAGAACTTTTATGGCATTTGAAGATAAATTTATAGCTTTATTCTTGTAATAATTATCCATACTAATGCTTCCAGAACCCCTGCGGATACTGCCTTGTTCACTTGCAGTTTTCCCTGCAGTACCGGCTCCGCCATTGCCATCAGGGCTGCCTGGGCCTCCGGGGTTTTTAAAGTCTTTTGTCTTCTTTATATCTTCCATTATTTTCCTTCTAAAAAAATAAGCTCGGTAAAAATTAATTAACCACTGGTTTTATAAATAACTAACCTGGGAAAAAACAACTGTTAACCAAACTTAAAAAAGTCTTACATATTGTGTATGAGTGAATAATATAACACTATATATAGTGATGTCAATTGAAATCTTTATAAAATATTTAAATATTTGATAAGTGCCCGTAGTGCACCCGTGATGCCCCTCAAATATTAATATTACTATTTTCATTTTATTTTGATATAATACCTTTTTTGTTAAGCAACATATATATTATTGCCTCTTGAATAATAAAACTAACCAAGGAGTAGGGCATACTGTGAGTTCAGTTATCAAAAAAAGAAGAAAAAAAATGCGTAAGAAAAAGCATAAAAAAATGCTTAAAAAGACCCGCTGGGCAAGAAGAAACAAATAAAAGCCTTATTTTAAAAATGAGTGCAAGTGTAAAAAATAAACAAGAGTTTTTCAAAATTCTTGAAAGCAGAATTCTAATTAGCGATGGTGCTATGGGAACTGCACTGCAGGAATTGGGTTACACTACATGCCCTGATTTCTTAAACCTGGATAGTGATGATTTAAAAGCAATTTCCGGTATACACTTAAAATACCTCCAAGCAGGTTCTGAAATAATACAGACAAATTCATTTGGATCTAACCCAATTAAACTCCAATCTTGTGGTCTTGCAACTAGTTTTGAGCAGGCAAATATTAATGCTGTAAATACAGCAAAAGAAGCAATTAGCAATTATAGATCTCAAACTGGCAGCAGCAGAGAACTCTTTATCGCAGGAAATCTGGGTCCTTCGGGGAAGCTGCTCGAACCATATGGTGATCTAAAATTTGAAGACGCTGTTGACGCGTTTTCAAAACAGGCTCGTATCCTAATTGATAGTGGAGCTGATTTAATTCTTATCGAAACCATGATTGATTTGAAAGAAGCCTTAGTTGCAGTAGAGGCTGTCAGAAAAGTAAGCAACGATATAATAATTGCATGCACGCTGTCATTTGCGGAAAACGGGGTTACTGTTATGGGTAACAAAGCTGATGCTTTTGGCAAAGAATTAATTAAAGCAGGGTGCGATATTATCGGTGCAAACTGCAGTGTGGGCTCAAATGCAATGATAAAAATTGTTGAAAAAATCAGGGATGCAAATCCCGATGCCAGGTTAATTATACAACCCAATGCGGGGTTGCCAATAATTGTAGATGGAAAAACAAAATTTAACGAAACCCCTGAGATCATGGCTGAAAACTTCAAAGAAATCTTAAAATTCAAACCTTCAATAATCGGGGGCTGCTGCGGAAGTACGCC
>CAZFFH010000062.1:6576-8236 GCA_964518375.1 uncultured Actinomycetota bacterium | reverse complement strand
TTTTTATTGCTTTTAAAAAACTTTGAAAAAGCCTTATATCAAGCATTGAAGCTTCGTCAATTATTACAAGATCTGCATCAAGTTGATCCTGCTCATTTTTGATAAATTTATTCAATTTTGGCTGGTATTTTAAGAGTCTGTGAACTGTTTTTGCTTCAATGGATGTTGTTTGGCTAAGTCTTTTAGAAGCTCTTCCTGTAGGAGCAGCAGCAAGAACTTTCTTATTCTGCTGCTGGAAAAATTTAATTACTATGTTTAAAATCGTACTTTTACCTGTACCGGGGCTACCCGTAATTATCAGTATTTTTTCAGTTATAGATTTTTTTACTGCATCAGCCTGAATTTCATCTAACTCTATTTTATTTTCAAATGAAATTCTTTCAATCTTATCTGTAAGTTCGTTGTCGTTTGACTTTAAAATTTCAGTTTCATTTTTTCTTTTACAGTCTTTTAATTGCTTTAGTTTTTCACATACGTATTTTTCGTCTTCATAAATATTTTTTAAATAAACTCTTTTAATATTATTCTTATCAATTATTTCTATTTTTTTTTCAGCTTCCAGGACACTTAAACCTTTTTCAATCTGCACTATTTCAACTTCAAGCAAGCTTACCGCAATACTTACTAATTCATCTAACGGGTAATAACAATTTCCTGCATCGGTAATTTCGTTTAAAAGATATAAAATTCCGGATTTAATCCTGAATATTGAATCCTTTTCGATTCCAAGATTATGTGAAATGTTATCTGCAGTCTTAAAACCTATACCTAAAACATCTTCAATCAGCTTGTAAGGATTAGATCTTATAATGCCAATGGCTTCTTTTCCGTATATGTTATAGATCTTTACTGAGCAGCTGTTACTAATTCCATAAGACTGCATAAAAATCATTACATTTCTTATATCCTTTTGTTTTTGCCATTCATTTTTAATTAGTTTTATTCTTTTTAATCCGAAACCTTCTATTTTCACTAACTTCTCGGGGCTTTCGTCCAGTATTTTTAAAGTATCCAACTCAAATTTTAATACTATCTTTTTTGCCATTGCCGGTCCTATACCCTTTATTAATCCTGAACCAAGATATTTTTCAATTCCTTCTATTGTTGCAGGAACCAATACTTCGATAGTCTCAATTTCAAACTGATTTCCATATTTTTTATTGAAAACCCATCTACCTTTTACTTCAAGTCTTTCACCGGGTTGAGCATCAATGGATTGTCCGACAATTGTAAGCATTTCTTGCGATTCTTCTGATTTGAACCTGGCAATTATATAGTTATTATCAGGATTTCTATAAACTACTCTTTCTACAGTGCCTTTTAGCTTTGTTGATTTATTTTCATCCATTTATTTTGCCACCATATAAGTCAATATTGATTGAAGTATAAAAAATTATATGATATTTTTTACTTTGTAGTCTTTTATGAACTGGAGTGCTTCTTCAAGAGATAAACTTAATTTAGAACCATCTTTCCTGGTTTCAATTTCCAGTTTTTTGTTTTCGATATAATTTTTTCCAACTATTACTTTTAATGGGATACCGATAAGGTCAGAATCTTTAAACTTTACTCCTGCCCTGACATTTCTTTCATCATATAAAACATCTATTTCATTATTTAACATTATAGAATAAATATCCTCAGATGCTTTAAAAATTGA
>CAZFFH010000062.1:0-6476 GCA_964518375.1 uncultured Actinomycetota bacterium | reverse complement strand
CCTGGAGTAAAAACTTCAGACAACTTTATTTCTACTGAACTATCCTGGCTTTTTTCACCAGCTCTGGCAAATCCTGCCATCTCGTAATTAGCTGAAAAACCACAAGAAGGACAATAAACAAGCTGGTCCTCGCCATTATTGGACAGAATAATAAATTCATGAGAATACTTGCCTCCTATAAGTCCGGTGTCAGCCTGGACAGCAAAATATTTTAAATTCAATCTGTCTAATATCCGCGAGTAACACTCATACATTTTATTATATATTGTATCCAGATCCTCTTCGTTTGCAGAAAAACTATAAGCATCTTTCATAATAAATTCCCTTGCTCTCAAGATGCCGTATCTTGGCCTCATCTCGTCCCTGAATTTTACCTGGATCTGGTAAAGATTTATCGGGAGTTCTTTGTAAGATTTGATATCCAGGAAAGCAAGGTAAGTTATTAATTCTTCGTGTGTTGGGCCAAGGCAGAAATCTCTTTCACTTCTATCCTTCAACCTGAAAATTTCAGGCCCGTATTCAAACCACCTTTCAGATTTTATCCACAGGTCTGCAGGTTGCAGTGCAGGCATGAGCATCTCTATTGCACCTGCCCTGTCCATTTCCTGTCTTACAATATTTTCTATTTTTTTAAGAACTCTAAATCCTATAGGCATAAACGCATAGATGCCTGAAGCTATTTTCCTTATCAATCCGGACCTTAAGCATAATGAATAACTTTCAATTTGCCAGTCACTCGGCTCTTCCTTTAAAGTATTTATAAAAAATTCTGAATACCTCACTACCTATCCTCCTGCAATATATTTATTTTCAATATTTCTTTTATGAATTCGTCCAATGCTTTTTCTTTATTTACCCTTTTGGCAATTTTACCTTTTATAAATATTGCAGCTTGTTCTTTTCCAAATGCAATACCTATGTCAGCATCTTTTGCTTCTCCCGGACCATTTACAATACATCCCATTACAGCAATTTTGATATTTTCTTTAATATTTGCTGTAGATATTTCGATTTTTTCAACAAAATCTTTTAAATTTACTTTTGTTCTTCCACAAGTTGGGCAGGATATTAAATTTATCCCAAATTTTCTTAAATTAAGGCTGTTTAATATTGCGTATGCTGCTTTTACTTCAGAAATAGAGCTGTCTGTCAATGAAACTCTTATGGTATCACCTATGCCTTTTGCAAGCAGGATTCCAAGGCCAACTGAAGATTTGATGCTGCCTGTAAATAAAGGTCCGGCTTCAGTTACGCCAAGGTGGAGAGGATAATCAATTTTACCTGAAAGTATTTCATAGACAGCTATAGTTTCCATAACTGAAGAGGCTTTAGCTGAAATTTTGAAATTATAAAATTTTAAATTTTCCAGAAATCTTACATTTTCAAGAGTGCTTTCTACAATTGAGCTTACCGGGTCTCCTTTATTTTTTTTAAGGATTTTTTTTTCAATAGAGCCTGAATTTACTCCTATCCTTATCGCTTTATCTTTTTCCCTGGCTTTGTTAACAACTTTTTCAAGCATTTGGCGGTTTGTCATGTTTCCGGGATTTACTCTTATGCAATCTACTCCGGCATCTAAACATTCAAGGGCAAGCCTGTAGTCAAATTGAATGTCTGCGACAACCGGCACCTTAAAAATTTTATTTTTAATCAGGTTATGCAGGTAATAAACAGACTTTTTATCCGGGACCGCAAGTCTTATCATCTCGCATCCGTTATCCATCAATTCCATTATTTCATTTTTTGCAGCATCATTACCTGTTAGTTTATTCTTAAGCATTGACTGCACAGATATTGGATTACTGTCGCCTATTTTTAAGGTACCGACTTTTATTTCTCTTGTCTTTTTTCTTTGAATAATCATGACAGTTACATTTTAGGCAGCTTAAATGGGCTTATTATATCAAATACCAGGCCAATCAGCAGCAGCGATACCACCAGTACCATTCCTGCCGTACCATAGATTTGCACAGTTTTTTTTGAAACAGGTTTCCTTTTAATTGCTTCTATAATTAAAATTACCAGGTGGCCGCCATCAACAGGCAGGATTGGTAAAAAATTTCCATATGCAAGAAGCAACGAAACAAAAGCAACAAAAAGTAAAAAATTTTGAAATCCCATAGAGGCAGACTGCTGAAATATGCTGATTACTCCTATAGGTGATACGGGCCTTGCTTCTGAAAATGGAATCTTGCCCGTAAACAACATCCCAAATAATTTAAAATAGGAAATACTTACATCCCACACCATCTTAAAGCTTTCACGTATTATTTGGACAAAACCCATTTTTGCTTTTACCAGTTGAGGGCTTATCCCTAAAAAACCTTCGTTGTTAACATTTGAAAGTTTTACTTCTATACTTATTTCCTTTTCAGCCCTGATTATATTATATGTAACAATCTGGCCGGGATATGATTTAGTCAATGAAGAAAATTTTTCCCAACTGTCAATTTTTTCATTATTTATAGCAACAACTTTATCACCTATTATAAATCCATTTGTATCTGCCGGTGACTTGGGTTCTACATAGTTGATTATATTAGTGGGTGAAAAAACTCCCATGGAAAGATAAATAGCTACAAGAATTATTGCAAGGATAATATTAAAAATACCGCCGCCTATTATAACCAGGAATTTTTTATAAAAAGGCTTTTTAAAAAAAACCTTATCTCCGTAACCTTCCGGTATTTTTTCTTCCCTGTCCTGACCTAAAATCTTATTATATCCACCAAATGGGAATGCACTTAATCCATATAATGTTCCGCTTTTTTTTGATTTGAATTTTAAAATTTTAGGACCAAATCCAATAAAAAATTCTACAACATGTATCTTACTGATTTTTGCAAATGTGAAGTGCCCTAATTCATGGGCCAATATAATTAAAGAGAACCCTATAATAGCAAAAATATATTGTATTACTGTATTAAAATTACCCATTAAAATAAAAGTCTATAAGTTATTTTAAATTTATTAAATTTAGATTAATTTATAATTTTCCAAAACGCCTGTCTCTTCTCTGATAATCATATATAGCTTTATAAAAATTCTTTTTATCAAAATCAGGCCACAATGTCTTTGTAAAATATAACTCGGTATAGGCAATTTGCCATAGTAAAAAATTGCTTATCCTATATTCACCGCTTGTCCTGATAAGTAAATCAGGATCAGGGCAGTCACCGATATATAAAAATTTAGAAAAAATTTTTTCTATGTTTTCTTCTGGATTGAATTCTTTATTTTTATATTCCTGGCACATTTTTTTTGCAGCATTTGCTATTTCCTGCCTGGAACCATAACTGAAAGCAACATTTAATATAAGTTCCTTATTATCTTTTGTTTTTTCTTCACTGATTTCAAAAATTTTTAATATACGTGAAGGTATGATTTCCCTTTGACCCAAAAGTACAATCTTAATGCCGTTTTTGTGTAATGACTCCAGCTCTCTTTGCAATACTTCAACAAACAGGTCCATCAATTCACTTACTTCATCTTGCGGCCTTTGCCAATTTTCACTGGAAAATGAATATACGGTGAGATATTTTATTCCAACATCTTTACACAAAGTAACTATATTTTTTAATGCATCAGCGCCTTTTTTGTGGCCAACAATACGAGGCAAACCTCTTTTTCGTGCCCACCTGCCATTGCCATCCATTATTATTGCTATATGGATTGGAATCTTATTTTTTTTTATGTCACTAAGGGCTGGGGATATAAAAGGAGCAATTAGAGAAGAAATAAATCTCAAAACCTGTTCCCTACACTTCCATAATTTCTTTTTCTTTTAGAATTAAAGCTTCGTTTATTCTTTCAATATGTTTATCTGTCAAATCCTGTATTTTTTCATGATATTTTTTAAGGTCATCTTCAGTAATTTCTTTTTTATTTTCCATTTTTTTATATTCTTCTATTACATCTCTTCGAATATTCCTAATTGTGACCCTGCCATCTTCAGAAATTTTCTTTAAAAGCCTGACAAGCTCAACTCTTCTCTCTTCGTTTAGCTGTGGTATTGCGAGCCTGATGACCTTTCCATCATTAGAAGGATTAATACTTAAATCTGAAGACATTATCTGCTTTTCAATTTCTTTTAAAAATTTTGCCTCATAAGGCGATATTACGATGGTCCTTGCTTCAGGAATCATAATATTGGCAATATGCTTAAGTTGTGTTTTGGCCCCGTAATAATCAATAAAGATTCTGTCAAGAAGTGCTGCCGATGCTCTCCCTGTCCTTATAGTATTAAATTCATGCTGGATATTCTCCAGTGATTGTCTCATCTTTTTTTCACAATCAGAAAGAAGATTTTCTTTAATTTTTATCACCCCTTCGTTACTAATGTTCCAATTTTATTTCCGAGTATGACACTTTTGATATTTCCGGGTTTGGTAATATCAAATACAACAATAGGTAAATTGTTTTCCAGGCATAAAGAAATAGCTGTTGAATCCAGTATCCTTAAATCTTTATTTAAAACTTCCATGAAAGTCAATGATTCATACTTCTCGGCATCACTGAATTTTTTAGGATCCTTGTTGTAAACACCATCAACTTTTGTGGCCTTAAAAATAATTTCTGCATTTATTTCAAGAGCTCTAAGGGCCGCAGCAGTATCTGTAGAAAAATATGGGTTCCCGGTGCCCCCGGCAAAGATTACGACTCTTTTCTTTTCCAAATGCCTGAGAGCCCTTCTTCTAATAAAAGGTTCTGCGATTTGCTGCATGGTAATTGAAGATTGTACCCTTGTTGAAATACCCTTTTTTTCCAAAGAATCCTGCAACCCCACAGCATTCATGACAGTGGCAAGCATACCGATATAATCTGCAGTAGTTCTATCCATCCCATTTGCGCTTGCCGCAACACCTCTCCAAAAGTTACCGCCGCCGACAACAACTGCTATCTCTAAACCCATTTCCACTACTTCTTTGATCTGGTCCGCAATGTTATCCATTATTTTGGTGTCTATTCCATAATTTAAATCACCAATTAAGGCTTCACCGCTTATTTTCAATAATATTCTTGTGTATTTTAGTACTTGCATAAAATTATTCTTTTTCGGTCTCACCAAGTACAAATCTTACAAATCTTTTAATAATTATATTTTCCCCGATAAGAGCAATATGTTCTTTTATTAAATCAGTAATTGTCATATCGGTGTTTTTTACATATAGCTGTTCCAACAGGCAGTTTTCCGCATAAAACTTATTTAACCTTCCGACAGCAATTTTATCAACAACATTTGCAGGCTTGCCTTCATTTAGTGCTTGCTTGGCATAAATAGCTTTTTCTTTTTCTATAAAAGCTTCAGGTATTTCTTCCTTTGAAACATAAAGAGGAGCTGATGCTGCTATATGAAGAGCAATGTTGTGAGAAAGGCTCTTAAAAATTTCATTTCTTGCTACAAAATCAGTTTCACAGTTTATTTCCAGCATGACACCAATCTTTGAACCAAGATGAATATAGCAATCAATTACCCCTTCCCTTGTGGGTCTTGTAGCTTTTTTAGCTGCTTTATCCAAACCTTTTTCGCGTAAATACTCACTTGCTTTATTAAAATCACCTTTACATTCCACAAGCGCTTTCTTGCAATCCATCATGCCTACACCGCTTTTTCCTCTTAACTTTTTAACCATTTCAGCATTTATTTCCATATATTTTCCCCCTATAAAACAAAAACTAAAGTTTAAAAGATTTTTTTATGTCCAGACTTCATTATCTTCCGGTAAATCGACCAGATCATCCTCCGGTTGCTCTTCTGATAACTTCTTTGCTTCAATTACTTCCGGACTTT
Source organism: uncultured Actinomycetota bacterium (assembly GCA_964518375.1). Taxonomy (GTDB): domain Bacteria; phylum Actinomycetota; class Humimicrobiia; order Humimicrobiales; family Humimicrobiaceae; genus JAHILC01. The sequence continues at coordinate 685 of CAZFFH010000062.1, read as the reverse complement.
TTTCTATTTTAACTTTTTCCTCTTTACCCTTTTTTACAGCATCGCATATTAAGCTGGTTATAAGGTTGCATGATCTTATCGCGTCGTCATTTCCGGGAATTATAAAATCAATTTTGTCAGGATCACAGTTGGTATCAGTGATAGCGACTATAGGTATATGAAGCTTTTTTGCTTCCTGGACCGCAATTTCTTCCTTATGCGGATCAATAATAAATAAAAGATCCGGTAGACGCTTCATATCTCTAACCCCACCCATATTATAGAGCAATTTTTCATATTCTTTTTTTATTTGAAGTACTTCTTTCTTTGGAAGTTTTTCAAAGACACCCGATTTTTCCATCTCTTCAATTTCTGCTATTCTTTTAGTTCTTCCACTTATAGTTTTAAAATTAGTTAACGTCCCGCCGAGCCACCTGTTTCTTACATAAGGCATTTCACATTCTTTAGCAAAATTTTCTATAATATCCTGGATTTGCTTTTTTGTACCTACAAATAAAACTATCCCATCATTGCTTGAAGTATGTCTGACATGCTCATATGCTTCGACCAGTAATTGAAGAGTTTGCTGCAGGTCTATTATATATATGCCGTTTTTTTCAGCATATATATATCTTTTCATTTTTGGATTCCATTTTCGGCTTTGGTGGCCAAAATGAACACCTACTTCCAGAAGTTGCCTCATCGT
>CAZFFH010000061.1:0-8376 GCA_964518375.1 uncultured Actinomycetota bacterium | reverse complement strand
CATAAAGCACATTTTCTTCTTCCTGTCTTACTTTGTTGATATATCCGGAAAGAAGGGATAGCCCTCCAATCAAATTCCCTTTTTCACCCCTGACTTCGGCCAGGAAATCTCCATGTATATCATTGGAGTGAAGAATTGTAAATTTTTTTGTGTTCATAAAGTTGCTCCCCCGAGTCAATACTTTCATTTTTATTAAAGTTATTCAAACAAATCTTGATAAATTTTTATAGTGTTTAGCTGCTTTTTGCAGCTTTCACTATGATTTTTATAAATCTCATAAATATGCCTATCCCGAGACCAATTATTATCAAGATCAGGATTATAGTTATGATTGGAATTAAGATCCCATTTAAATTTATATCCGGCAGTACGCTGAAATCAAAAGGAAACAGCGAAAGAAGTGTTGAAACAGATGCGATTCCAAATATATTCATTACAATATTAGTTATGTTAATGACATAAAAACTATCATTGATTATCAATATGATATTTCCTATTATCGAAACGATCAGGGATATTGTAAGAATAGGCAGCCATGCTGCGAAACTGCCGGTTATAAATGGAAAAGTATTCCAGGTTTTTGCCAGTTCATCATACTGGTAATAAGCAATATATTTAGAGTAGAAATTAAAAAATATTATAAGAACAAAACTCCAGGCAATCGCAATACTATAGCCCGTAATCCTGCCGGCCTTGTTGTCTTTGGGTACAGCAACAGTTTTTTCACTTGTCTGGCTGCTTGAAACTGTTTCAATCAGTTTTTTTTTAGGCTCATCCTCTACTGTGGCCCCGCTATCAGAAGCTGCAGCTGTTTCAGCTTTATTTTGAGCTTTTTCCTTGTCGTCTTTAAAATAATCTGCCACTCCCTCGCCAAAGTTTTTTGCGGCTTTTCCTACATCCTTGAATTTCTTTTTTACGTCCTCGTCTTTAAACCTGCTTGCAAAAACTTTTGCGGATGCTGATGCGCTTTCACCAAATTCTTTGGCTTTTTCCTTAAGCTTGGGGTCATTAAATATTTCAGACATGGCGCTGCCGAATTCTTTAAACATATCGGCAAAGCTTTCCCCCGGGCTTTTTTTACCTTCTTCATTCTCTGACATGTTTACCTCCATTAAATTTATTTATAACAGGTCAAATAAAGTTATATAATATTTAAACAAAATTATTTTTTTTAGGCAATTAAAATTTTAATCAGAATAATCTTTTTTATTCTGATAGCAGGATTCATTATTACCATGGTATTAATGCTCGTAAGATTTATATTCTAAAGGATCGGATATATGATATAAAAAAATATTTCTTCTCTTCTTATATATCTTTATAATATTTTTTGATTTGAGAAGAATTAGACTTATAATTTATATACCCGGGCGGTTAGCTCAGTTGGTTAGAGCGCTGCGTTGACATCGCAGAGGTCATTGGTTCAAATCCAATATCGCCTACCAAACCCAAAACGCATCGGCTTGCATACGCATAATTATGTATAATTAAGTCATTTATAGGAATTTTCTTTTGGATCTCCCAAGTATAAATAAGGTATTTAACCAAACATATGCATTCTAAATAAAAAAACAGGAGATTATGCACTCAATAATAATTTTACAAGAAGATTTATATTCTAAAGGATCGGATACGTGATATAATTATATTATTATTATAGTTATATCAAAACCTATGGAAATAATATTGCTTTACCAATTTTCTATTGTTTTGATCCTGATAATTATTCTTATTAACTTTATTGTTAATAACCACCTTTTCAGGAATACTGTTATTTATTCGCTGCCCGCAAAAATTAAAAATGATCCTCCAAAGGTTTCCATACTCATACCTGCCAGAAATGAGGAGAGAAATATAAATAGATGCTTGAGATCACTTACAAGGCAGGATTATCCAAATTTTGAAATAATTATTCTCGATGATAATTCCAGCGACAACACGCAGGAAGTTGTTAGAAAATGGGCAGAAAAAGACAGCCGGATAAAACTTGTAAAAGGTAAAAAGCTGGAAAAAGGCTGGCTGGGTAAAAGTTATGCTTGCTGGCAGCTTTCACAATATGCAAGTGGCCAGTACCTGCTTTTTACAGACGCGGATACCCTTCACTTTAAAAACTCGTTATCCTGTGCCCTGGCCGCTCTTTTGGTTAACAAAGTTGATGCATTGTCTATTTTTGCAAGACAGATTACAGTTACTTTTCATGAAAGAATGATGGTGCCTTTCGGCCATTTTTTTATACTGGCATTTTTACCACTTACGCTTATGCGAAGATTTAAAAGTCCGCTATTCTGCACCGCCCATGGACAGTTCATGCTTTTTAAAAAATATGTTTATGAAAATATAGGTGGGCATCAATCGGTAAAAAAAGAGATATTGGAAGATGTGCATATTTCAAAACAAGTAAAAAAACACGGGTATAAATTCATGATTTTTGATGGAAGGGATAACTTTTACTGCAGGATGTATCATAATTTTGACGAAGTTGTTAAAGGGTATGCAAAGATTCTGGCCGCAGCATTTGATTATAGCATTTTCATGCAGGGTTTTGCCACTATCATGGTCTTTTTATTATTCCTGGCGCCATTCATCTCGCTCCCTCTGGGTATCTTCATTTTTGATTGGCCCCAAATAGTTATTAATGCCATATGCGTTCAGATAATTATTTTACTGGCATTGAAAGTAATGCTGACAATTAGATTTAAGCATAGATTCATAGACATTTTTCTTCAACCCGTTTCAATCATTTACCTGATTTTGATTTCACTATATTCTGCTTTAATATCAAAACTTTCTGCCGGCATATACTGGAAAGGCAGAAGCTATGACGTCAGAGATGAAGATGAACTTAAGCTTATAAAAGATAAATTTATTTCAGGTTAAATATTGCCGTAACTATAACCATTACTTCTTTTTCGATTGTGCTTGTGTCATAAGCTCCGTAATCCGATATGTCTGTTGAATTTACCTGCAATACCTGTACAACACCTGCATTTGCAGATTTTATGGAACTTACCTGCAGGCCCGTACTTTCGGCAATTTTCTGCGCTCTCATCTTGGCATCAGAAACAGCATCCTTGAGTAGAGCAATCCTGAGTTCCGGTAATTTTGTATAATAATATTCAAGGTAATTCGTAGAATAAATTACTCCTTGATCAATTAATATCTGGGTGTTTTTTGCCATTGAAGTTATTTTCTGTATTTCATTTGACTGAACTTCCACGTTTTGCCTCAATATATATTCTTTGGGAGCATTTGGATCATATTGAAATGGCGCTTCCATAAATATTGGCGTAATTCGCACCATACTTTCGTCAAAACCATTATCTTTAAAGAACTTAAGTACTAGAGCCTCATCAGCCTTCATCTGGGCATAGCCATCCTTGAGGTTTTCCTGTGGGATATTTCTCTGGAAGGTACCTGTCCACTTAACCAGGTCTGATGTCACTTTCTGCTTAACTGAACCCGTTACTGCTAGGGTATCGGTACCTGTTCTCACTTTGTAAAAAGTAAATGACCCTATGCCGGCAGCAATTATAAGGCAAACTCCAAGTATGACTCCAAAAATAATAAGCTTTCCGCCTATTCCTCTTCTTCTATATATATCTTCATTTAAATTATCCATTTTGCCCACCTTAGATTTATTTAAATAATTAAAATCTTAAGAAATATTAATAAAAATATTTTATATAATTATTTTATTCTTTTTTATTCCAATTTTCAATTTTATTTTTAATATTTAATATTAGGGCTTTTGTTTGCCAATTTTTCTATTTTTTAACTTTTCATAAAATAATAAGAGCAATATTAATATGGAAGCAAAAATTGAAATGGCAAAAATAAAGGGCCATGTGTTTGCCAGTCCAAAGTGTCTTATATATAAACCCATAAGCCATGGACTAATTGCAAACCCCACACCACTTATGAAAAATATTATTGCATTGAATCTCCCCCTATGGTTGGCCGGGGAATAATTTGCTATGAATACATTGGAGCTGACCGAATTAATTATCTCTCCAAATGTCCATATAACGGTTGATATTATAAATAAATAGTATAATTTTGAATAAAAAAGTAATCCAAATCCCACGGCAAACAAAATGCCCGCAATACATATGTTTAAAAGGGGATTGTATTTTTTAAATATTGGGATCAATATCAGTGTCATCACTATTACAATGATTGCATTTACTGTCATAAGAGAGCCGAAAATTTTCGGGCCGTTCTGATTAAAAATCTGATTTAAATAAAGCGGAAGACCAAAAGTAGACTGAGCATAAACAAATGATAATATTATTGAAATAAATGCATACCCCACAAGAACAGGTTTTTTAAAAAATACTCTAACGGTATTTCCTGCTTCAGAACGCTCACTTTCTTCAACAACCTGGCTTCCTATTAAGGTGAGACCTTCTATAGGTTTTGATGGTTCTTTAATCAAAATCATAATTGGAATCAGGGCAAGGATCGTTGTTATTGCGTCCACTAAGAAAATAAGTAATAAATGGTTTACAAACAAAAACCCGGCTACTATCGGACCCACTGCAAAACCCAGGTTGTGACCAAGATATATTAGTGAAAAAGCATCATTTCTGTTCTTTTTTGTAGTCACATCAATAACCAGAGCATTTATTGCCGGCATTGCTCCTGTTTTTAAAAAGCCTGCCAGTACAATTAAATATATCACAAAAGGTGAAGTACCCAGAAATACAATTATTAGATAACAAACAGATCCAAGGAGGCTAAGGATAATTATTATTATTTTTCTGCCAAGCCAGTCTGCAAGCTTACCTCCAACCAGGCGTCCCAACCCTTCGGCTGCTATTATTATTGTCAGCACCAGCCCGGCCCTATTTTCATTATATCCTAGCTTTAAAGTGAGGAACAATGCAAGAAAAGGATAAACAAAATTCCCGGCAGAATTAATGATACCTGCCAAAAACAGTATATACACACTCCTGGGTAATTTTATGTATGAACGAAAATTTTCCAGATTAATCATGTTAGGCAAATGGATAAAAATTATTTTAATAATTGATAATATTTATTTTTAATTTAATTTTTATTTTTTTTTAATAAATATATTTATAAATTATATATTAAAATTACTTCAATTTGCTACTATTTATTAAAATTTTATTAAATTTATATTAACTTTTAGATAAAATGTATTAATTCTTATATAATTTAATCAAATTATGGAGAACTTATGGAAACATAAGTATCGAGCCTATAAAAAAATAGGCAATTAAAAATAAGCACAATAATTAAAAGCCTGATCAAATTTATTGTGCTTATTTTTTAAATCTTAAACTTAATAATATTTTTTTATTTCAATTTTTTTATTCTTTTATATCCCAGTACTCCTCAGCCTCTTCCTCCATTTCGTAAAGGCGGTCATAGTAATCCGGAAACTCATTTAAATGAGCGAGGGCTATTTTCCCGGTTATTAAAGGGTCATCATTGGAAACATTTGTATCGGGGTCCACTTTTCCATGTTCAAGCTCAACATCCATTCCCATCCTGAACTGCTCGACATCAAACTTGCTCCAATCAATACCCAGCTTTTCCCCGATGCTTTTAGATTCCTCAGCACTGAAATGCTTTTTGACCGACATCTTAGATCCTTTCTTTTAGTTAAAAATAAAACTTAATAATATAAGTAAATACATTATACTTAATTTTTGGATAAATTTTCAATATTTAATCAAAAATTTTAAAAATATTATATAATTGGTAAAAATATTTTTTCAAAAAGAACAGGAAATGGAAAATACTATACAAAATAAAATGCAAGTAATAGACAAAGTAGCAGTACTGAAATGTACCGGTTATGATAAAGAAGAACTGTCACAAAAGATCGAAAAATGTGTTTCTCTTATAGGCGGCTTTGAAAAATATATATCAGGCGCAAAAAAAATACTACTAAAACCCAACTTTCTTTCAGCATCTGCGCCTGCTACAGCAGTAACCACGCATCCTGCATTTGTAGAAAGCATTGTTGGTATAATAAAAAAAATTGCAGGCAGCAATATAGAGATCACTATTGCAGATAGTCCGGGAGTTGCCACTCCCCATACTAAGAAGGACCTTTCAAAATTATATGAAATTACAGGATTTAAATACTTTCATGATATTCCCGGTGTTACTCTTAATCTTGACACGGGCTACGGGACAGTTTCTTATAAGGATGGCAAAGTGCTAAAACAGCTGGAGGTCATAAAACCTGTCCTTGAAGCTGATATAATAATAAATCTTCCAAAATTTAAGACTCACAGCTTAACTAGAATGACTGGCGCAGTAAAAAACATGTATGGAATAATTCATGGAAGAACCAAGACATTGCTGCATACCAAATTCATGGATGTACACAAATTCAACGACATGCTCCTGGATGTATATCTTTTTAAAAAGCCTGTAATAAACATAATGGATGGTATCCTGGGTATGGAGGGTGAGGGACCCGGCACGAGTGGAAAAGCCAGGGAGACTGGTTTGATACTTGCAAGTGCAAACGGCATAGCTCTTGATAATGTGGCAAGCATAATAATGGGATTTAAGGAAAAACAGATACCCCTGATGTCCTGTGCCGCCGAGAGGGACCTGACGGGTTTTGAACTTAAAGATATCGAAATATTGGGTGAAAAAATAGAAGAAGTAATCATGAGCGACTTTATACTGCCTAAAAATTCAAATATAGACAGGATCACAAAGAATAGATTTGTAAATACTTATATTTTCCCTTTTATAAGAAATACATTATCGCTGTCACCTTACCAGGATAAAATTAAATGCAACCTTTGCGGAATATGCAGGGATATTTGTCCCGAAATTGCTATAATAATTGAAGGTGAAAAATTAAAACTTGATTATAAGAAATGCATCAGGTGTTACTGTTGCAGTGAAATGTGCCCGAATGGTGCAATGGATCTCAAGTATTCTTTTCTAGGTAATTTAATATTTTCAAAGAAAAGAAAAACACTAAACTAAAAAATATATAATGCTGAACTGTAAATATATAATTGAAATATGATCAATAACTTATATAAAGATTTAGTAGTCATCGGAGGTAATGTTTCCGGCCTTGCAGCGGCAAGCCAGGCAAAAAGGGTTGACCCTTCTCTTGACGTTAAGGTGCTTGAAAGTGGAGGCTATATCTCTTACGGTTCGTGCGAAATGCCATATTTTATTTCAGGCCTGATTGAAAAAATTGACGATTTGTTTACTTATCCCCCAAGCTTTTTTGAAGAAAAAAGAAATATAAAAATTTTATTAAATCACAAGGTTATATCTATAAACCCATTCAAAAAAGAAATTCTTTTCAATAACAACTCCCATACCGAATATAGTAATCAAACGGAAATCCCGTTAAAGGTATCAGGGGCTCTAAAATATGATAAATTAATAATATGCAGCGGCGCTTCACCGATTGTATTAAATATCCCCGGGATTAACGCTAAAAATGTATTTAATTTTCGCAATATTTCTGACACAATTAATTTAAAAAGTTTCATCAATGCACAAAATCCAAAATATGCAACGGTCATTGGTGGAGGTTCTGTGGGACTTCTGCTTGCTGAAGCATTAAATAAAATTGGTATAAAGGTAACAATTATTGAAACAGCTAAAAAAATATTTAAAGACTATGAAGATGAAATCAGCAACATTCTGGTTGATAAGATTAAATCTTCGCAAATATCAATTCTTACAGACATGCGCATAAATTCGGTCCAAGAAAATAAAACTACCGGACTTGCTTTTTTAATCAATGCGACAAACACCAGAGGTGGAATCAGCGAGCAGATTGAAATTGAAACTGACCTTATTTTGCTTGCCGCAGGAATTGAAGCCAATACTGGTTTTATCCGGGATTCATCTATAGAAATTGGTGAAAAAAAAGCAATCAAAGTAAACTCAAGACAACAGACATCATATACAAATATCTATGCTGCCGGAGACTGCTGCCTGGTAAAGAACCTTTTAACAAATAAATATGATTTTATCCCTACAGCAAACAACGCAATAAAAACGGGAAGGATTGCAGGCGGCAATGCTGCCGGAGGAGATGAAAACTTTGCGGGATCGTTGGGTACAAAGGCAGATAAAATTTTTGGGCTTGAAATTGCAAGAACCGGAATTGGGCCGGAAAATGCATTGGATTTGGGGTTTAATGCTTTCAAGATTACGGACAGTTATCAGTCACATATAAAAGCAATACCGGGATCTGGCGCCATAACAATTACAGCAATTGCAGATAAAAATTCAAAAAGATTGCTTGGAGCTCAAATGATAGGAAAAGAGTGTGTCGGGAAAAGAATAGACATACTTGCTGCTGCAATTTCAAGAGAAATGACAGTAGGCGAAATTTATATGCTGGATCTC
>CAZFFH010000060.1:0-8405 GCA_964518375.1 uncultured Actinomycetota bacterium | reverse complement strand
AGTTTTTTTGATGAATGGAATATAAAAAAATAAAGTTTTAACTATATTTTTTTTAATTTTTAGATATAATTATAGAAAATATTTTATTTCGGTAAAATATTTTAAATTAATATATTATTTATAAAGATATTCTATAAAAAGAAAAGGTAAAAATATTACCGATATAATTAAGATAACATATTTTTAAAAAAAAGGAGGGTGTAATGACTAAGGTGACACTGGTTCTTGCAGGTATAGTTGTAATCGCTATGGGATTTCTCTCAGTAGTTCCACAACTGGAATTTGCAAAAATGCCATTATGGTATGGTATAGTATTAATCATAGTGGGTCTTATATCAGCAATAATAGGCTTAATGGCTAAGAAACCGGGCAGCAGTAAATAGTTTATTAGCTAAAAGACGCGCTGAATTAATTTAATATAAGTAAATATTATAATTTTAATATTTATGATTATTACAGAGCTTTAATTCTTACAGAGCTGTAAACAGCTGTGTATAAATTTGTATGACACCAGGTCCTAAAACAATAGTCAAAAGTGCTGGAAATAAGCAAAATATTACGGGGAAAACAAGCTTGACCGGAGTTTTAAATCCTTGTTCTTCTGCGCGCTGCCTTCTTCTTATACGTATCTCTGAGGCTTGTACTCTTAACACTTTTCCAATTGAAATCCCAAAAACATCAGCCTGAATCATTGATACAATAAAAGTATTTAAATCCGGGATATCGGTTCTTCTGTCTAAATTCCTAAAGGCTTCCCTTCTTGTAAATCCTATTTGTATTTCATGAAGCATTTTTTTAAATTCCTCGCCCAAAGGTCCTTTTATATTGTCAGCGACCTTGGCCAGAGCAATATTAAAGCCCATTCCTGCTTCAACACTTATAGTCAGAAGATCCAGGGCATTAGGTAATGATACTCTTATTTCCTCCTGCCTGTTTAACATCTTACTCCTTACGAAAATATCAGGTAAAAAATAAGATATTGGTACAATTACAAATGAAATCAATTTAAATAACAGAGGAATTCTAAAAAATATAAATTCAAGAATGACTAAAACCAAGAATCCAAGAGGTATCAATAACTTGAGTGCAAGATATCCATCCAATCCTACGGTATCCAAAATTCCAGCTAAATCCAGTTTACGGCTTGTCTCATCAAGAATTTCTTTTGCACTCAACTTTTTAAATATTGCTGCAATTTTGGAAAAAAAAGGCCTCAATATCCTGTCTGTAAAAGATGGAATTACATCTTCTTTTTTACCGGCATCCTTGCCATAGTAGACAACTTTGCTTATACTGCTTTTTGACCCTTTCTTTAAAACAACAGGCAACCCAAGAGACAGGATAAGAATAAATACAGAAACAAAAACAGCTCCGATTATAATATATAAATACATCTTTTAATCCTTATTTTTAAGTTAATTTTAATATTAGTTTATATAATTATTTTAATATTTGACATTTACAATCTTCATGATCCATATTATTCCGCTTATCATTAAGAGTGCCGCAAAAACAAACATTACAAGTCCGATCCTATTTGTAAAAAGCAAACTTATATATGCCCTGTTTATGGCAAAAAGCATGATGCCCAGTATTATGGGTAAAGCAATTAAAATTGCAGCTGAAAGACGACCCTCGGAAGTCAGGGCCTTTATCTGATTCATGACCCTGGCTCTCTCTCTTATTGTATCTGCAATTATTTCCATTATCTCTGACAGGTTTCCTCCAACTTCTCTCTGAACATTTATAGCCATAACAACCCAGGTAAAATGTGAAGAACCTATCCTTTTTGACGAATTTTCAAGTGCCTCATTTTCAGGCAAACCCATTCTTACCTCATTTAAAACTCTTGCAAATTCATCAGATATTGGCGGTTTTGTCTCCTCCACAACCATGTTGATAGACTGGTTAAAACTATAACCTGCTTTAAGGGCGCCGCTGATAAGCTGCAATGTATCGGGAAGCTGTTCATCAAACTTTTGAGTTCTTCTTGAAATCAAAATATTTATAAATTGAAAAGGTAATATAATTAAAAGAAGGACAACAGCGGCTGTAAGCAAAGCATTTTTTACAAAGAATTGAACTAAAATACCTATAATCAGCACTGAGATTATTTGCAAAGTCATAAATTCTCCGCCCCTGATCTTTAAACCTGCCCTTTCAAGTTTTAGGTCAAATAATTCTACAAAACCTCTTTTTGAAGCGACTTTTGAGGTTACACCTGAAAGCCTTTTAAAGATACCCGGCCTGCCTTTTTCTTGCGACATCTCTTCTTCTATACTTATGCCGGCAGGAGTTTTGGAGCCATAGATTTCTGTTTTCTTTTTTAACACAGGTTTTGGACGGAAAATTATCAGGATTAAAGCATATAAAAACATCAGTATGCAGATAAATATTGCAATATAAATTATCAGTCTTACCCACCCTATACTAAGATATTTTAAATAAGATGCAGATTCTTCACTTATTGTCTTTGTTGGCTGCGGGGCAAAATAAGGATTTTTATAAGATAATGTTATGGAATCACTCACACCTGATTTTTCTATAAATATATCAGACTTTATTGTCTCTATATTGGGCCACAAACTTGTATATGATATTTTATACTGGTTTCTTATCTTTCTTGAGATATTGCTATACAACTCTTTTAACTCACCGGTGCTTGCAGCAATTAATACTTCACCCCCGGTACTTCCGGATATTTCTCTTAAATCTGCAGGATTATAGTCTTTAGAGAGCAGCGCTATTGAAAATATTGTTATATTTTCTTTATTAGCTTTGTTTATATTATCAGTGTATTTTAATTTACTGACAGTATCCATCCCATCGGAAAGCACGACTACATATTTATATTTTAAATCAAGGTTCTTGAACTGGTCGATTGATATATCAATACCATCAAATAATGAGGTCTCGCCTTTTGCTTCCACCTGGGCAATAGAGTTTTTAATCTGCTCCCTGTCTTTGGTAAAAGATGAGTAAACTTTTATATCATCAGAAAAACCTACAACTGCAAATTTATCTATTTTCCGCATTTCGTCAATAAAAAGGGCCGTTGCTGTTTTCGCAGCTTCTATTGGTTCCCCTTTCATGCTTCCGCTGGTGTCAATAACCAGTACCACTCCTATTGGCTCTGTTATTGTATCTACTTTTTCAACAAGTAAATTCTTAACTTCCTCTCCGTTTTCAACTATTTTCAGATCCTCGTTCTTTAAATCCAGAGAACCTATTTGTGATCCTTCCTTAAAATCAATATAAAAAACTATCTTTGGAAATTCGTCAGAATATAACTTTTTTAAGATAATATCCGAGTCTGAAGAAGTCTCTGCTTTTAGAAATAGCGGATTAATTGCAAAAAATAGAAATACAGATAAAACTGCTATTATAATTATTGTGCAAAATTTAAAAAAAGATTTCTTTACCATAATACTTTATTTGTTCTTTATATCAGATTTCTTTTTCAAAGATTTCATTGGGTACTTCAATTCCGGATTCATTTAATTTATCAAGAAATCTGGGTTTTAACCCCGTTGATTTAATCCTGCCTTTAAGTCTTCCCCTGCTGTCTGTGCCCATTGAAAAATCAAAAACAAAAAGATCCTGCAGGGTGATAACATCACCCTCCATACCCTGGACTTCGGTGATTTTTATAAACCTTCTCGTTCCGTCTTTTAATCTGTTCATATGTACTATTAAATTAATTGCTGATGAGACCTGTTCCCTTATTGCTTTAACAGGCAGGTCCATACCAGCCATCAATACCATTGTTTCAAGCCTGGAAAGCACGTCTCTCGGTGAGTTGGCATGCACCGTGCTTATGCTTCCCTCATGCCCTGTATTCATTGCCTGCAGCATGTCCAGCGCTTCTCCACCTCTGACCTCACCTACTATTATTCTGTCAGGCCTCATACGCAAAGAGTTTCTAACCAGGTCCCTTATGGTTATTTCACCTTTTCCTTCAATATTTGGGGGCCTGTATTCCAATTTAAGCACATGACGCTGATGCAGTTGTAGTTCTGCAGCATCTTCAATGGTTATTATTCTCTCTTCTTCCGGAATAAAAGATGACAGGACATTTAATGTGGTTGTTTTTCCCGTACCGGTTCCACCGGATGCGATTATGTTCATCCTGCCAACGACACAAGCCTTGAGAAAATCAGCGACTTTCAGTGTGCTGGTACCCATTTCAACAAAATCTTCTATAGTAAATGGTTCTCTTGCAAATTTTCTAACGGTTAAATAAGGACCTGTCAGTGCAAGTGGATAGATTATTGTATTTACACGTGACCCATCAGGGAGTCTTGCATCTACGTATGGCGAGGCTTCATCCACCCTTCTGCCTAAGGGGCTTACAATTTTATCAATGACCCTCAATAAATGTGCATTATCTAAAAAACTTTTATTTGTCAGGTATATTTTGCCGAATTTTTCTATAAATATATCATCGGGCCCGTTTACCATTATTTCAGTGATCTCGTTGTCCAGTAAAAATTCCTCAATCGGGCCATACCCTACAATATCGTCAATAAGGGCACTTATGATATTGTTTTTCTCTTCAAGCGAGAGAGGATTACTGTCTTCATTTAAAAACTGCTGGGCATATTTTCGAACTTTTAATCTTAATTCAACATCACTGATCTTCTTTTTATATATTATATCTGAGAGCTCTGTTATCAACCGCATGTGTATTTCTCTTTTAATCTTATCAATTTGCCTTTCCCTGGTATGCTCTCCTGTTTCCAATTTTGAATCAAGGCTTTTTTCAAAATCCTGTACTTTTTTTATTCTATCCTGCAGACCCATAAGACCCCTTTAAAATTTATATAGTTTTGAATTATTTGGATTTAATTAAATATTTTGTTAATTTATTAATGCTTTTACTTACAGCTGATTTTGGATAAACACTTATAACAGGGGTACCCCGGTTTATTGTAAGCGGTACCAGCCTGGCACTTGGAATAGTAATATCAATTTTTCTTTTTAAAGTATCTTCAATCTCATCTGTTGTTATTCCTACTTTGGTGTTTGCGCGGTTTATTATGATCAATATGTTTTCTTCCGGAAATTTCAGCTGGTCAACCACCTCTAAAGACACTTTTAAATTTTTTATACTCGGAACATCCATGCTGGCAACCATACATAAAAAATCAATTTTTTCCAGTAGCGCCAGCGTATTTTCTGAAAAATTTGATGGTGCATCTATGACCATGTAATCACAGATTTTTGCAAGTGTATCCAGTACTTTAACAGTTGCCTTTGTGCTTATAGATTCAGCTTGTGTAGGATCAACAGGCGCAGGAAGTACCTTGACTCCCGAGCTATGCAGAGTCAGGAAACTGCTTAACATTTCTGTATCAAGCTGATTTATTATAGATGTAATATCGTAAAAAGTATGCCTGGGGACAATGTCCAGTATCAATGCTATATCTCCGGACTGGTAGTTTAAATCAACCAAAACTACTCTTTTTTTTGTCTGGTTATATAAATCTATTGCCAGATTGGTTGCAATAAATGACTTCCCTGTCCCGCCTTTAGAGCTGAAGATCATTATATTTTTTGAAATTTTATTTTTTGCTCTGGTTTCTTCTGTTTGGGGAATATCTTTTTCACCGGTAATTTCTTTTATTGCAACTCTTGCCCTGCTAATGGACTCCTTCATATCGCCATAATTAAAGGGAAATTCCAGAACATCAAAAATATTAATTTTAATGGCTTTCCTGAATATGTTTGAGGATTGTTCACCGGTAAAAAGAATTATTTTTACAAGTCCGGCACCCTGGCCACAAGTTTTTAGAAGGTTTTCTAAATCAACCAGTGTATATAAAGGACCTACTAAAACAATTGCAGGTATTTTTTCAAGCATCAATGATCTCAGATCGTCTAAACTTGTGCTTGTCTGACCTAGCTCAAGATCAGATAAATTCCGCAATAACCTGCTTACCCTCCCTATGCTTTCTTCAGTTTTATCAATAAGAGTTATTAAGATATTGTCCATTGTTTCCTTTTCTATTTTATTACTATATTTTTATATTAAAATTACTGCTCTTCAAAAATATTCTTATAAGTACGTCCCGGGGTTTCTTTCACTTCTACTCCCTCTGATGGAACCAGCGCCAGCCATACAAGCCCCATTTCTTCACTAAATACCAGCTTTTCAGCATCTTCAGGTGATACTGCAAGGGTTACCGTATTGACTATAATAGTTTTTGCCTCCTTGGCTGCCTGGTTTGATAAAATTTTACTGTCTGTCTCTTTTTGTTCTTCTGCCGTTATTTCCCGGGTGCCAAGATATAGCACCTTAACATTCCACAATAATGTCTTAGTGATAGGTTCTTTGATGCCTGCAAGTGTTTCTTCGGTAGTTTCCGGCGCCTGTGTTGAAACAGTTGTTGTTTCGGCCGCTGCTGTTGTTTCTGCTTGATTTGACTCAGGCATAAAAGTTGCAATTACATTAACCATATCACCAATACTAATCAGGTTTGATACGCCAATCACTTCATCGACAGGAATTGAAATTGCCACCATATCTCCGGAGATGTTAAAAGCCAGGCCCACTTGCTCGGGTTTTACAAATTTTGTAGAAGTAATCTGCTCACCTTTGCTGATTGGTGAAATGGTGACAAAACCCTTAAAATTGTCCAGTGTAGTAAGTACACCATCAGCTATGTATTTTCTTGGTATCGCCTGCAATTCCACACTTTTTGATAACACCAGGTCATCGACAAAAGTATCTTTTGGAATATTCTGGACTGCGACTAAAACTTCAATTTTTTCAACTTCTTTTTCTGCGGTCTGCTTTATATTGGAGATATAAGCAATTACACCGAATACAGCAACTCCTGCAATGATAATGGCAACTATTATTAGAATAACTCTTAGTCTCATATTGCTCCTATGGTTAAAATATTAATTAGTTTATAAAAAAATAAAAAAATGCTAATACTTACATTTTTAAAATAATAATTGTTTAACAGAGAAATAATTAAAATTACTCTACCAGCCTTATCACTCTTAATCCTGTTGGTTCAACTGTTGTCACTCCGCCTTCAGTAACAATTAAAGCCTTATCGATAAATTTACAATACACTATTGAGTTATTTCCTTGACCGGTTGTTCTTGTAATAATAAATGGTGCAAAAGCAATAATCTCTATTTCTTCCCAACCATGTGGGTTTATTAGTTCATATATTACCGGGACCATTACAAACTGACCTGTTTTTGGTGTTTTAAGGGAATAATTACCCTGCGCATCAATATCAGTTAAGTCATCAAAACTATACCAGGTACTACCGACACGGTCATCAACGCCTCTTTTTGTAGGATTACTCATGTTACCTGTCTCTGTTGCTATAATATCTCCTACTTCTAAATATTCTTGATATCCATCTCTAATTCTATCCTCATAATCATGTGCCCCGCCACCCTGAAATCCATCAAGATCCATAGCATAAAAGTTTCCATTTTCTCCGTGTCCTCCTCCAAACTTAACTATATATTCCTGGCCACCTACAAAATAATTATAAGGGTCTTCACCTTCAGGTACCAAAGCTCCAAATGGTACAAGATCTGCGGTTCCGGTAGGAGTATAAACACGAGCTGTAGCAGTTGCTCCAACATTTGCAGTGTTATGCCCTAATATAGGGGCAAAATATAATTTTATGTCTGGAATTGAAGGTGTAACTTTAATTGTATCTGGCAAGCTTCCGGAAGCACTAATTACTACATCATCTTCAGTTATAACAACATTATGGCTAGCAGCATATTCGATTGCTTTAGCAACAGCTGTATCACTACTTTCAGGAAGATTCTGAGCACCTGCAAGTGCTGCTGCATCAGCCGTTGTTTGTAAATGCCGCCTGGTCTCATAAATTACACCTACATCGACCACATAAGCTGCCATGCCAAAAAGTGATATAATTAAAATCGCAACAATAACAACAACCTGCCCACTTTGACCTGAAAAATGTTTTTTAAACATTAAAAAACTCCCTATTTTTTTAAAATATTAAATTTATTTAATTACTATTTCTTTGCACTAATTATTATTAAATTTATATTAATTATTTCAGTATTTTGATTTATTGTTCTTTTCTCATTGTTGCAGTACTGGTGAGTTGAATATTTCTGCTTACTGCAAATGGTATTTCTATTCTAAGCACAGCGCCTGTTACTGTAACAGTTACAGGATCTCCAATATTTCCTCCAGGTGGTGCAGGTGTAACTGTTATACTCTGAATTTGAACTGATGGTGCACTGTCTCGAACACTTTGTTCAGTATATGCCCCTACTGCAGCCAATCTTGCTCCTTCTCTTGCTGCATGGGTCAATGCAATCCAGTTATTATATGCTATCCCAAATTGAAAAATGCCAAAAACCAGCATTAAAAGAATGGGTAAAATTAATGC
>CAZFFH010000059.1:5675-8581 GCA_964518375.1 uncultured Actinomycetota bacterium | reverse complement strand
TTATCTACAATAGCTGTATTTAGCATAATACAGGTACTGTGATAGCCAGATTTATAATAAAAACAAATCAATTAGTGTAAATGTTTTTATTGACAGAAAAACGTTTTTCTGCTATATGTTTTATTGGGTTATAACAAGTAGTTCCAATACATAGTTAATAAATACACACAGTGATAAAAATTTACAGGGTTTATTTTATAGTATTTAATTCTTAAGCAATTAATGAAAAGATCAATAAAAAAAACTTCAATAAAAGACATCGCCAAAGAAGCAAGCGTTTCAATTTCAACCGTTTCACATGTAATTAACAAAACAAAATATGTTACAGATAAAACAAAAGAAAGAGTAAGCAAAGCAATTAAAAAGCTGAATTATAGGCCAAATATAATTGCAAGAGGCCTACGAACTAAAAGTACAAGAACAATTGGCGTGCTTCTTCCGGATATATCGCAACCATTCTTTGCACAGGTTGTAAAAGGTATAGAAGAGTCAGCAAGAATAAGAAACTATACACTGATTTTGGGTTGCACTTTTTATGATATTGATGAGGAAGAAAGACAGATGAATTCAATGATTGACCAATCAATAGACGGTATTATTTTTTTCTGCGGTTATGACACCTATGAGCATATTAAAAAGTTATATGATTCGAATATCCCGGTGGTCGTGCTGGACAGGGAGTTAAGTGATAAAGAGATACCATCAGTACTTATTGATAATGTGCTGGCAATGGAAAAAGCTGTCCAGTACCTTTATGACATTGGTCATAGAAAGATTGGATACATAACATTTCCATATGAAAACCAGACTACAATCAGGAGAAGATACGAAGGGTACTGTAAGGCATTGAGGAAAAACAGACTACACTACAATCCTGATTTTGTGATAATTGACGACCAGCTAAGACTGGATGAATTAAAGGGTACCTATGCCGCTATACAGAAAAAAATAGAAGAGCAAAAGATACCTACAGCTATAATAACACTTGCAGATTTTCTTGCTCTAGGTGCCATGAAAGCACTAAAGGAGTTCGGTTACAGAATTCCTGAAGATATTTCGATTATGGGTTTTAACAATGAAATAATTTGTGCATTTTCTGATCCCACATTAACAACAGTAAAACAGCCGAAAAAGTTAATGGGTGAAACGGCAGCAAATTTGCTGCTTGATATTATTGAAGGTAAAAAAATAGAGAAAAAAAATATTATTTTGCAAACTGAAATAATAGAAAGAAGTTCTACGGAACCTCCCGGGAAAAATAAAGGCGTTTATAAAAAAAAATAAATTAAGTTTGGAAAGGAGCCTCTAATGACGGACATGATCCAGAACTTAAAAGATATTGTATTAAATTTTGATATAGACAATGCAGAAGCTATGGCAAAAGCTGCAATTAATTCAGGGCTGGCTCCGGTTCTTGCAGCAAATGCGCTTACAGACGCAATAAGAGATGTGGGGGACAGATTTGGAAAAGGAGAACTGTATCTGCCCGACCTTGTATGTGCATCAGAGGTATTAAAGAAAGCCTTTCCCATAATAAATGAAGCAATAGAGGCTGGCGGCAGCAGCCAGTCATCACTTGGAAAAGTGGTAATAGGTACTGTTTTTGGTGATATTCACTCAATTGGCAAAAGTATGGTAGCAACACTTCTTTATGCTGCAGGCTTTAAGGTAATAGATTTAGGAATAAATGTAAAAAGTGACGACTTCCTTGCTGCTGTAAAAGAGCATGACGCAGACATACTTGCAATGTCAGCTCTCCTTACTACAACTGCAATGGAACAGAAGAGGGTAATTGAGGGTTTAAAGGAGGCAGGCCTAAGACAAAAAGTTAAAGTCATTGTTGGGGGAAGCCCCATAAACCAGGAGTTTGCAGATTCCATAGGGGCGGACGGATATGGAGCTATTGCCCCTGAGGGTGTAAAGATTGCCATAAGGCTGATGGGAATTGAGCAGTAAATTTAGGTTAAAATTATTTATACAAAAGATTAATTAAAAAACTATTTATGCGAGGATTAATATGCAAAATGGATTTAAGAGAAAATTTGAACCTTTAAAAATATTAACTGATAGCCAGGTGGAGCAAATACATACAGCTTCTTTAAATGTTTTGGATGAGGTTGGGTTTAAATATGAATCAAATAGGGCACTAAAACTTCTTGAAGAACATGGCTGCAGGGTTGATTATAAAACCATGATTGCAAAAATTCCCCCGAGCCTTGTTGAGTGGGCAATTGCTAAAACTCCGTCAAGTTTTTTCCTTAGGGCAAGAGATCCCGGAAAAAGTATAAGGCTTGGCGGAAATACAATGTATTTTATGAATTCAGCAGGAGCAAGATATGTTGATATAGATACAGGAATGGTGACAATGCCAACACTAGAGCAAAATAATATTGCTGTGCTAATATCTGACTCGCTGGATTCAGTCAATGTCTTCCCATCATACACCCCTTATTTTGAAATAGAAGGTGTTCCGCCTGTTATGTCATGTCCGGTTTCATGCGCACAAAGGCATAGATTTTCTACAAAGCCTTCCAGGGGGGCACAACCAAGTGATTCGTTCATATGGGAAACCCAAATCGCTCAGGCAGTCGGTGCCCAGATTATGGGTTGTGTAGAGGGTGCCGCGCCGCTGTCTCTGGCGGAAGATCCATGTAATGCAGCTTTTTACTATCTTGAAGCTGATTTTCCAATTTATATAGCTTCAGGTTCTATTATGGGTGGTTCTCATCCTATTACGATAGCAGGTGCCTCTGTTTCACACAACGCTGAACTTCTGGCAATAATCGTTTTGCTCCAGTGTATAAAACCAGGCTGCGGAGTGATAGCAAACAATTTTGTATCTGCAATGAACATGTCAACAGGTGATATAAATTTCGGCACTGCGGCCATAGCCCTTCACCAGATGG
>CAZFFH010000059.1:0-5575 GCA_964518375.1 uncultured Actinomycetota bacterium | reverse complement strand
ATGTCAACAGGTGATATAAATTTCGGCACTGCGGCCATAGCCCTTCACCAGATGGCTTTTAATCAGATTTGGCATTCTTTATATAAAATCCCTGTAAATAATACGGGCTCTGCATTTTCAAACGCAAAAACAATCGATTACCAGCTGGGCTCAGAAAAATTACCACTGGCAACAGCTTCTGCTCTTTCAGGGGCAAACCTTATAGTGCTTCACGGCGGCGTTACTGCAGAACTTGCTTATAATCCTGTGCTTGCAATCATTGATGATGACGTTGCTAAGACTATCGGGCGAATTGTCGAAGGATTTGCAGTAAATGATGAAACAATAGGGCTTGATGTGATAAAAGAGGTCGGCTCAAGCGGTACGTTCCTTAATACAAAACAAACAAGAACTATGTGGAAAACCGAAGATTATGTGCCCAGAATATTCGATAAAACTTCATATCAGGAATGGGTAAATTCTGGTAAAAAAACAGTCATCGACAGGGCAAAAGCAAGATATGAAGAAATTCTTGCGACCTACAAACCTGTACCGGTAACTCCAGAACAGGACAGGGAAATTGATAGGATATTAAAGGAAGCTACGGAATATTATAAAAAGAAAGGTCTTATCTAAGATTCAAATTAAACATATTGCAAAGGCTGTCTACTCAGAGAGATATTTTAAAGAATGAATATGCAGAATGATATTGACAAAAGAAATGTAGTATGATATTTTTAAGAAAATCGTTTTTCTAATTTTATAACAGTATTTGTCTTAAGAAAATGCTTTATATATAATTATAAGATTTAATGAGAGGAGGATTGAATATATTTAGACTTATTTTAATAATATCGTAATAGAAAAAGGAAGGTAAAATGAAAAAAGTGAAATTGTTCTTAATTCTGTCTCTTGCAGTAGCTATAGTTTTATCCTTGGGTATTTTGCCAGCATGTACGGCTACAACAGCTGAGACTACTGCAGCTGCAACGACAGCAGCTCCAGAAACTACTGTAGCAGCTGCAACAACAGCAGCACCAGAGACAACGGCAGCTGTTGCGGAAGGTGCTTACGACTACTATGAAATGCTCAAAGAATCAGCAATAAAAAATGAAGCATATCCTGATGCACCTGCAGCTGGTCACACATTAGCTTTCACAAACATCATGGGAGGAATTCCATTCTGTGAAGCAGTGTGGAAAAACGTCCAGGATCAGTGGGTACTTGCCGGTGGAGACCCTGCAAACCTTTACTATGCAGACAACCAGTATGATGCAACTATAGGGCTAAAAAATGCCGACATCATGCTTGCAAAAAATCCTGACGTACTTATCAACTTCCAGTTTGATTCAAAAGTTAACAGCATTATCTCGGTAAAGTTTACTGCAGCCAATATACCAATTATAGCTGTTGATGTTCCAACTCCAAACGCTCCATTTATGGGTGTAAATAACTTCAAGGTATCTTATATGGCTGGCGAGGCAGCTGTTGCAGAAGTTGAAAAAACGGGTGGAATTGATAAGGTTGATGCTATAGTATTAGTACAGTTCCCGGCTGGTGGAGAAGTGTTAATGCTAAGGTCTGAAGGTTTCTACCAGGCATTTGTTGACAAATATGGTGCTGAAAAAATCGACCCTATAACTATTAGGACCGATGGTGGCGCAGGCGAAGCTGAGCAGGCTAACAAAGCCATGACAGATGTTCTATCAAAAATTCCTAATGCCAAGACTATAGCCATGACCTCAATTAACGAGGAAACAATGAGTGGATGTCTTGCAGCTATCCAGACTGCAGGAAGATGGGATCCCGCAAGCTGGTTTATAATTACGATGGGTTGTGATGATGTTGGTAAACAGCAAATTCGTGATGGTTTAATTGATGGCGCTGTTGCATTCTTCCCGGAAAGATATGGCGAATACCTGGTACCTGCATCTGTTGCACTAATGAATGGTCAGGTTGTTCCACCATTTTTATATGTTGAAAATGTAATTATAACCAAGGATAATATAGATCAGTACTATCCAAAATAATTATAGCTTTTAAAATGAATTTTAATTATTAAAAAATTGAGGGGACTAATTATAAAAATTTAGTCTCCTCAATTTTGTATATTTAGGTGGTGATAAAGTGTCAGAGTATAATGGGATTGTTTTAAGAATGGAGCATATTACAAAAACATTTCCAGGCGTTGTAGCATTAGATGATGTATCTATAGACTTAAATAAAGGTGAAGTGCTTGGAATCTTAGGAGAAAATGGCGCCGGGAAATCCACTCTTATTAAAATTTTAGCAGGAAACTATATTAAAGATTCTGGCGATATTTATGTAGATGGACAAAAATTTGAAATAAAAGGGCCGGCTGAAGCAGTGGCTTCAGGAATAAGAGTCATTTATCAGGAATTAAATACTTTAAACAATCTTACTGTTACGGAAAATATATTTATTGGTGAACAAATCATAAAAGGGCCCTTTAGAATTGTAGACTGGAAAGCAATGACAAAAAAGGCAAATGAACTGCTTGATACTTTAAATGTAAAACTTGATCCGAATACAATTATTGGAGATCTGACTGTTTCAGAAAAGCAAATTGTTGAAATTGCAAAAGCAATATCAAAAGAAGCAAAAATACTTGTGATGGATGAGCCAACTGCTGCATTATCTGAAGAAGAGACTCAATCGCTCTTTAAAATAATTAAAACATTAAAATTAAAAGGTGTTTCAATTATATATATTTCTCACAGGTTAAAAGAAATTTTTGAAATAGCAGACAGGGTAACAGTTCTTAGAGATGGAAAAAACGTAGGCACACTTAATACCAGAAATACAAATGAAAACGAGCTGGTTACTTTAATGGTTGGCAGGGATATCAAGGATATGTATCCCAAAAGAGCTGTTCCGATTGGCGAAAAAATTATGGAAGTAAAGAATCTGATTTCTGATGGGTTTAATAATGTTAGCTTTAATTTAAGAAAAAGCGAAATACTTGGTATTTTTGGTCTACTTGGATCGGGAAGAACTTCCCTAGTCAAGGCCTTATTCGGTGCAAATAAAATTAAAGGTGGCGAGATATTTATTTACGGAAAAAAAGTAAATATTAAAAGCCCGAATGTAGCAAGAGGTGAAAGGATAGGTCTTGTTCCGCTTGATAGAAAAGTAGAAGGCCTGGCTCTTTTAATGTCAGTAAAAGAAAATATTACTCTTGCAAATATAGAAGATTTAGGTAAAAACTTTTTAATAATGAAATCTTTAGAGCAAGGAAAAGCTATAAAGTGGATAAATGAAATAGGAATAAAGACACCAACAATTGACCAGGAAGTAAACAGTCTTTCTGGTGGTAACCAGCAAAAAGTAGTGCTTGCAAAATGGCTTGAAAGCGGCTCGCAGATAATTATCTTAAATGAGCCTACAAGAGGTATAGATGTTGGTGCAAAAATTGAAATATATAATTTAATGCAGGATTTATGTGAAAGGGGTGCTTCAATTATCATGATTAGTTCAGAACTGCCTGAGATTTTGTCAATCGCTGATAGAATAATTGTGATGAGTAAAGGTAGATTTACGGCTGATTATTCCAGAGAAAAAGCTTCCGAAGAACAACTGCTTCGTTCAGCCTGTCTATAAAATATCAAGGGAGGATATAAATGGCAGAAATAAAAGCTGCTTGGGTTTCACAAAAAAAGAAGTTCAGGTTAAACAATATTGCTGTATTATTTATCATACTTGTTGTTATGTTTGGCATATTCTCATATGTAGGCAGACCATTTTTCTTTTCAGTTTTAAATCTTATCCCCATGTTAAACAACCTTTCATTTATTGGAATAGTTGCAGCAGTACTCACAATGGTTATGGTGTCAGGAGAAATTGACTTTTCAGTTGGCGGCAACATTGGCCTTACTGCTTGTCTTACTGCAGTCATGCTTTCCAAAGGGCTGCCTGGTTGGTTGGTTATTATAATAGCACTTGCTGCCGGAGCATGCATGGGAGCTTTTAATGGCTTTTTAGTTACAGTTGTGGGTGTAAATTCCATTATGGCAACAATAGGGACAATGTTTATATGGAGAGGAATTGCCTATACTCTTACTAATGGTGAATCAGTTTTAGCGATGAACCCTGTACTTGATTATATTGGAAGAGGGTTTATTTTTAAAGTAATCCCATTTCCTATTGTCCTTTTTGTAATAATTTTTGTTATAACTTATATAATTATGAACTTATCCAAATGGGGTAGAAAAATATATGCCATTGGGACTAACCCGCTTGCATCCTATCTTTCAGGAATTAACGTTAAAAAAGTAAAATTTATTAACTTCTTATTCTGCGGTATTACAGCATCTCTTGGTGGTCTTATACTTACTTCTCTTACAGCTGTAGGTATGCCCCAGCATGGCCAAGGTCTTGAATTAGTTATAATTTCAGCAATTGTACTTGGAGGCACTGCTCTTGGAGGAGGCAAGGGCCAAATTCTTGGAACACTGGCAGGGATACTTATCCTAAGTGAATTATATAATTTCTTAACAATAATGAATGTTTATTATTTTTACATTCAAATGGTTCAGGGTACTGTTTTAATCCTGGTTGTTGCCACTTATGAGGTAAGGCAGGCTATGGCAAAAAGAAGAATTTAATCTTTTTAATTTTTGGAGGATAAATGGAAAAAGTAGAAAAAAAATATTCGGCGTTTATTAATTTTCTTAAAACTCCAACGCCCACATTAATAGGTATTATTGTTGTAATTTTTATATTGTTTTCGCTGACCAGTGAAAACTTTCTAACAATCCAGAACCTTAAAGGAATTTTTAATAACTTTGCGGTATTCGGGGTTTTATCTGCCGGTGTGACTATTGTTATGATTGGGGGCGGATTTGACCTTTCGATTGGATCCATTGCAGGCCTGGCCGGAATAGTCAGTGCTGTACTTATGATGGAAAGATATGCTGTTCCAACCCCTCTGATTTTTGTTATTGCTATTGTAATTGGATGCACTATTGGCTTAATTAACGGCCTTATTATTACAAAAGTTGGAATTAATCCTATTATTACAACACTTGGTATGCTTGCTATAATCAGGGGTGTCAATTATTTCTGGGCAGATTTGAATCCTCGAATATACAATGTTTTTATCCAGCAATTGGGAAGAATATATATTGGTAATGTGTTTCCGATAACAACTTTATATATTATAGTGTTTTTCGTTATTTTGACATTAATTTTAAAATTTACGAGGTTTGGCAGGGATATCTTTACCATTGGTGGAAATGAAAATTTAGCAAGACTTGCAGGTATAAGAGTTGATAGGCTTAAAATAATAACCTATGTAATTTCAGGATTTTTCTGTGCAATTGCCGGTCTTCTATTAATTTCACAGCTTGGTTCAGGTAGACCCGAGTATGGAACTGGGGCAGAACTAGAAGTGCTTACAATAGTAGTTTTAGGAGGCGTTGTTGTAGGCGGAGGCAGAGGCAACTATCTTGGAGTATTCATCGCGCTTGTAATTATCCAATCCATATCAAATGGTATGGTTCTTGTGGATGTACCTGTATTTTTGAGAATGGTTGTAAAAGGGGCATTGCTTGTCCTTGTTATTGCAATTGATGCA
>CAZFFH010000058.1:0-8616 GCA_964518375.1 uncultured Actinomycetota bacterium | reverse complement strand
CATTCTAAAAGAAGATAAAGAGGTAAAAGAGAACGCTTATTCCTGGGTAGAACTTGCAGACTGGATACCCGCAATTCTAACTGGTAATACAATTCCCGGCAATATTAAAAGAAGCCGTTGTGCCGCAGGTCATAAGGCAATGTGGCATGAGCAGTGGCAAGGCCTACCATCAGAAGATTTCCTGGCCAAAATAAGCCCTTTGTTTAAAGGGATCACAAAAAATCTTTACACTAAAACTTATACATCAGATGTCTCGGCCGGGGGCTTATGCAAAGAATGGTCGGATAAATTAAAACTAAAAGAGGGCATAGCTGTAACAATAGGAGCATTCGATGCCCATATGGGGGCAGTAGGCGCCCAAATCAAAGGAGGTGTTTTTGTAAAAGTAATAGGCACAAGCTGCTGTGATATGGCAGTCGGCCCCAAAACAAAAGATGAAAGACTAATTGAGGGTATTTGTGGACAGGTCGACGGTTCGATAATACCTGGTCTTTTAGGATATGAAGCAGGCCAGTCATCTTTTGGCGATGTATATGCGTGGTTCAGAGACGTACTTGCATGGCCCCTTAAGTCAATACTGGAAAATACAAAAATTGTCAGTAAAGATATATCAAAAAAGTTATCCGAAGAAGCACAGGATAGCATCATAAAAGTGATTGAAAAGGAGTGCCAAAAAATCAGTCCTGAGGAAACAGGTCTGGTTGCGCTGGATTGGCTAAACGGAAGAAGGACACCTTTTGCGGATCAGAAATTAAAGGGAGCAATTGCTGGTCTGTCTCTTGGCTCGACAGCACCTAAGATATACAGGGCACTGGCAGAAGCAACTGCTTTTGGCTCAAAAGCAATAGTTGAAAGGTTTAAAGAGGGCGGCTTAATAATAGAAGAGGTAGTAGCAATTGGCGGTATACCAAAAAAATCACCACTGGTGATGCAAATACTGGCTGATGTGCTGAATATGCCCGTAAAAGTAGCAGAGTCTGCCCAGGCAGTAGCGCTTGGAGCTGCTATTTTTGGGGCAGTTGCTGCAGGGTATTATAAGGATATATATGAGGCGCAAAAACATATGGCTAGCAAGTTTGTAAAAACCTATCAACCTGATGATAAAAATGTAAGGATCTATGAAAAGCTTTATAAGCTTTATGTAGGCCTTGGCAAAAGAATTGAGGATTTTCTTAAAAAGTTCTAAGAGTACGGCGTTTTAAAAGCAAGTGATGGTTAAAAAATGATGGACAAAAAATTATTGGATTTAAAAAAAGAAGTCTACGTTGCAAATAAAAGACTGGTAGAGGAAGGTCTTGTCATATTTACGTTTGGCAATGTTTCTGGAATAGACAGGCAGCGGGGCATTGTAGCAATAAAACCCAGCGGCGTGGATTATGACAAAATCTCCTGGCAGGATATGGTGCTTGTAACCCTTGAGGGACAGGTTATAGACAGCAGCTTAAGGCCCTCTTCTGATACGAAAACACACCTGAAGCTTTACAGAGAGCTTCCGCTTGTTGGCGGGGTCGCACATACACACTCTAGTTACGCATCCTCATTTGCCCAGGCAAAACTTTCTATTAAGTGCCTTGGTACAACTCATGCCGATTACTTTTATGGTGAAATACCGTGCACCGAGTTTATTTCGGATAAGGCGATTGAAAAAGATTATGAAGAAGAAACAGGCACATTGATTGTTGATACTTTTAATACAGCCAAGCTTGATTATATGCAAATCAAGGCATGCCTGGTAGCAGGTCATGGTCCATTTACTTGGGGGTCAAATGCCGACGATGCAGTGTATGTGAGCAAGGTCCTGGAAGAAATTGCGCGTCAAAATTTTTTAACTCAGTCACTTAATCCTGATATAGAGCCTTTAAAGAAAACTCTGCAAAACAAGCATTATTTTAGGAAACATGGAAAAGATGCTTATTATGGACAGGATCATCAGGACTGAAAAATATATTAATCTTTAAAATTCTTTTGCTGATATTTTCATATTTTTATATAAAGGGAGCAAAAATGAAATTAAAAAACAAGACAGCAATTGTCACCGGTGCAAGCAAGGGTATAGGGGCAGCTATTGCAAAAGAGCTTGCAAAAGAAGGTTGTGATGTTTTAGTAGATTACAATAGCGATGAGAAAGGTGCTTTAGAAGTAAAAGATTTTATAGAGAATAAAACAGGCCGTAGAGCTGTTATTTGCAAGGCTGATATAAGTAAGTATCCTGAAGTAAGATCTATGATTGAAAAAGCTGTTGATTGTTTTGGCAGGGTCGATATCTTGGTCAATAATGCGGGTATTGCTTTATGGACATCAGTCTTTGAAATAACTGAGGGAATATGGGATAAAACACTTGATACAAACTTAAAAGGTGCTTTCTTTGCATCCCAGCTTGCTGCCAGGGAAATGGTAAAAGTCGGTGGAGGTGTGATAGTAAATATATCAAGTCTTGGCGCAAATGGTGCCATGGATTGTCTTATACCTTATGTCTCATCAAAAGGCGGGATGACACTTTTAACAAAAGGTCTTGCGGTTGAACTTGCTCCATATAACATCAGGGTAAACACAGTTGCCCCCGGTACAATAGATATTGAGAGAAACAGGAAAACTGACCCTAATTATCCCGATGATTGGGTACCTTTTATTCCTATGGGCAGGGTTGGCCTGGTTGAAGAAATAGCCAAGCCGGTCGTTTTTCTTTGTTCTGATGATTCAAACTACATAACAGGCCAGAATATTTATATCTCCGGCGGCGAAACAGATTATATCCCAATGCCGCGCTCGGATTTTGCAAGGAAGCGATAAAGTACAAATAAAGTACCGGATGCTAAATGAAAAAAGTCTTAATAATAGCAGATGATTTAACAGGTGCAACTAACAGTGCCTCTCTTCTGATAAACGGTTTAAATGGGATTCCGGTTTTTATTGACATTACTGATTTAAGCAAAGAAGACCTGGATTCTTTAAAGGAGAATGAAGCAGTAATTTTTAATACAAACACCAGGACAGAAAAAAAAGAATATGCTCACAACATATTAATGAAGTTATCAGATATTATAAAAGTATTTGATAAAAGGATAATAATCAAAAAAATTGATACAGCGTACCGGGGGAACGTAGCATCAGAACTGGATACAATAATGAAATCCACTGATAGAAAATATTCCTTTATCATAAATTCAATACCTTTTATGAATAGAATAACTGTAGGTGGGTTTCAGATAATTAATGGCAGGTTCCTTGAGGACTCAGATTTTGCAATTGATCCTTATGAAAAGATTAACAGTTCATTTATACCTGATATCCTTGGCCAGTCTTTGCAGGTACAACCGGGTCTTATAAGGTTGGAGGAAATAAGAAGAGGCGAAAAGAAAATAAAAAAATTGATTAAAAGCTATATTAATAGAAATACCAATATAATAATTTTTGATTCAGTTTCAGATGAAGATATAGACCGTGCAGTAAATGCTGCTACTGACTTATTGGGCGAAAGCGCATTAACGGATACAGTATGGACGGGATCTCTGGGACTCATCGAGTCAATAAGCAGAAACCTTGTGCCGGATGAAGACTATCGTTTTCTGAAAGGAATAACTAATAAAGATAAAGCAAATAATCAGCCTGGCAGTTTGATTGAACGCCCTGAAAAACCGAAAAAAATATTAGGTATATCGGCAAGCATTCATAAAAACTCTTATAATCAGATATTAAATGCTCAAGAGGCAGGACTTGTAAAAATTATAATGATAAATATCAAAGAATTTCTGGACCAAAGCGATAATGGAATTGACACGATATTACTAACTGATGACTATCATATATCAGAATTTATTGACAGTTTAAAGTGCAAGCATATTTTGCAAAAATATATTACTAAGATTGGTTCTATGCTGGAAAACAAAAATGTTTTTCTTATGCCGGAAGTTGATGAAAGCCTGAAGAAAAAAAGAGTGGAAAAATTAGTTTTAAAAATTCTGGTAAAAATCACTAAAGAATTATTCTTTCATCAGGAAAAGTCAGCGAAAATCAAAAGGTTAATCCTTGTTGGCGGGGAGACAAGTTTTTACATTCTAAAAGGATTTAATACCAGGGCTGTATACATATCAGGAAAAATTGAAAACGGTATAGATTACGGCCTGATTCAGGATGGAGATATAAAAGGCAGAGAACTTTTAATAAAGGGCGGATCAGTTGGAGATAAAGAATCAGTAATCAAAATGGTCTGTCATAACAAGCCTGTTGTAGAAGTAAATTGACTTGATGATTTTAATATTAAATATTTAAAGGTAAAGATATATGAAAAAACCGATTACCGGAATTACGATGGGGGATGCTGCAGGTATTGGACCGGAGATAACCTGTAAAGCACTAAAAAATGCTTCGATCTACCAGGTTTGCAGACCGTTTGTTTTAGGTGATGCTGGTGTCTTGAGGCAAATAATAAGTATATGCGGTCTGGGTCTAAAGGTAAATTCGGTGACAGACCTGAAGGATTTAAAATACCGGTATGGCGTAGTTGATGTTTTTGATTATAAAGACATCGATCTGAATAATTTGAAATTTGGTGAGATAAACAGCAATTGCGGTAAGGCAGCAGTGAGGTACACAGAGGAAGCTGGAAAAATGGCTCTGGATCATATAATTGACGCAATAGTATCTGCACCTTTAAACAAGGCTTCCATGAGAGCCGCAGGTTTTAATTATGAAGGCCAGACAGAAATACTTGGCGAGCTTTCAGGGTCAAAAAATTACGGTATGATACTTGTTCTAGACCATTTAAGGATTATGATGTACAGCACACACATGTCGCTGAAGGAGGCATGTAACAGAGTCACTTATGACGGTGTTTTAAATAAAATATTATTATCATATGAAGGTTTAAATTTTTTTGATTTAAAAAATCCGGTTATAGCAGTATCAGCATTAAATCCTCATGCCGGAGAAAATGGGCTTTTTGGAAGAGAAGAACTTGATTATATTATCCCTGCAATAGAAAAGGCAAAAGAAATGGGAATAAATGTCGTCGGACCTGTGCCTGCAGATATCGTTTTTGTAAAGGCTAAAAATGGTGAATATGATCTGGTTATTGCCATGTATCATGACCAGGCAAACATGGCTGTGAAACTGCTTGGTTTTGGCAGTGTGGTAACCTTACTTGCCGGATTGCCGATTATAAGAACCTCGACCGGTCATGGTACAGCATTTGATATTGCGGGAAAGAACATTGCAGATGATGCTAATCTTGTAAAAGCAATAGAACTTGCTTCTAAACTTGGAGCAGAAAGATTGGAGTGAATGTAATGCTTGAAGATTTAAAAAGGGAAATAGCTAAATATTCAAATCTTGCTTATCAGCGCGGGCTTGTTAGCGCTGCTGGCGGCAATGTGAGTGCAAAACATGAGAATTTATTTTTAATCACCGCCGGGGGCAAATCTTTAAGGGATATAACAGAAGAAGATATAATAATAGTAGACGAAAATAGTAGAATAATAGAAGGGAAAGAAGGTCAAAAGCCTTCAAAGGAAACCTCTTTGCATATAGCAATATATAAGAACAGACCGGATATTGATTGTGTGATCCATGTGCACCCCAGTTATTGTACTGCTTATTCAATAAGGAAAAAAACTGTCCCTATCCTTACAGCTTCTTCCAGGTTGAAATTAAAAAAGGTCCCGCTGATAGGTTATGCAAACCCGGGCTCTGAAGAACTTGCACGCGCCGTAGAGGAATGTGTCAAAGATAATCCTGAATATGTTAAAGCCATCACACTGGAGGCACATGGCCTGCTTGCCTGGGACAAAGGATTTGCCAACTGTTTTGATATTGCCGAGCTTGTTGAAGAGACAGCAAGAGTTGCTTTTATTTCTGAACAGATAAAAGGAGGACAAAATTAAGATTTATGATTTGAGCTTAAAAATAAGCAATGAATTACCAACCTATCCGGGGGATCCGACTGTCAATATTTCCCCGAAGATTGAATATAAAGACAAAGGCTGTAATGTCCTTTCCCTTTGTATGGGGACTCACAGCGGGACACATGTTGATGTGCCCCTTCATCTTATAGATGGAGGAGCTTCTTTAGATCAGATCCAGCTCGACAGATTTATGGGAGAAGCATTGTTTGCGGAGATCATCAAGGGTCCCAATGAGAAGATCACTCTTGATGAGGTAAAAAAATTGAATCTAAAAGATGGTGACATCCTGATAGTAAGGACTGGATGGGAAACCAACAGTTATAAAGAGAATTACTTTAAAGGTTTTCCTTATTTCTCAGTTGCTGCTGCAGATTATCTGATCTCAAAAGGCATAAAGGCTATCGGAGCTGACATACCTGCAGTAGATGGGCCCAAGCAAAATGGTGCCTTCCACATAAAGATGATGCTATCAGGGATTGTCATTATCGAAGCTTTGACAAATTTGAAACAAATATCAGGTAAAAGAATGTTTTTTAGCGCCTTGCCGTTAAACATCCTTTGCGCAGACGGTTCTCCTGTAAGGGCAATAGCCTTTGAGATCTAAATAAAAATTTCAAGCTTGAAAATAAAAATATTTATTATTGGTATTAATGATAAAAAGGAGGAAAAATGTCTGAGCAGGAATTCACTTTCGGAAGCTATCCCTTTCCATCGGATAAAAAAAGGCCGATACACATAAGAGGAGACTTGATTAAAAATTTCATTTATCCGGCAGAAGTTGCACACTTCAGTGATTTAAACCAGTTGTTTGTAAGCACTGATAAGTTGACAGTGGGGACCTGGCAGCTTGGACCCGGAGGCACCTATAATCCTCCAGATTTACATGCGGGCGATGAAGTATATTACATTATGGAAGGTACCCTTACCGAGCACAATCCAGTACTAGGTGAGTTTATAAATGTCAACAAAGGAGAGGCGCTGCTGTTGCCAATGGGAGGTTATCATAAGGGGTATAACTTTGGACAGGGTATAATGAAAGTCCTATATATTATTGCTCCAAAAATCTGGCTTGACCAGGAACCGCCCATGGATTTTGCAGGTGAGAATATGAAGATGTATAAGGGTAAATCTAATTCAAGGCTAAAAAGTTATCCCCAAATACAACAATGGAGCATTCATGGCACTACCGATGACATAGGAAGATGGCCCGTACCCGGACCTGAATGCAGAAAAGATCCGATAATGTTCTATCATATAACTGAAGAGAAAAAACTTCTTAATGTGCATGGCACAGAATATCCAATGATGATCAAATTTTTTGTCTCCAATGACCTTTGCCATATGGGAGAGTTTATCCTTCCGGCCGGTGGTATAGGCTGCAGAGCTTCTGAACCAGATTCTCATAAAGGGGATTGCTGCCTGAATATTGAAATAGGGCCCATAACAGTATTTTTAACTGATACATTGCAAGCATATGATGTGGGCCAGTACGAAGCATTTTTTCTTCCTGAAGGGACGAAGTACCAGCTGATAAATTATACTGACCATATGGTCAAGGCGATATTTTCTATTGCTCCAGGCATATAGTAAAAAGTTTATGCTGGAATTTGATAAAAAATTAAAATATGGTTATACTCCTACTCATTCTAAAACTGATGTTAACCACCTAAGAGTCTGGGAAGCTGTAGGTGAAACCCCTAAGCTGCCCTAAAAGGCTGGCTGTTTGCTGATTAAAACTTCTATTATCTCAGCTTAAATTTGTTTGTTATTGGGTACCTGCGGTCTCTGCCAAAGGCCCTTTGAGTGATTTTAATTCCCGGAGCCCCCTGTCTTCTTTTATATTCACTGAAATCTACCATGTTGATTACATCTCTTGCCATTTTTTCATCAAAGCCGCACTTTACAATATCATGGTAATCCTTTTCTTCTTCAATATATAATTTCAGGATTTCATCAAGCTTATCATATGGAGGCAGCTTATCTTCATCTTTTTGACCAGGTTTTAATTCTGCAGATGGAACTTTGCTGATTATTGTTTCGGGGATAATATTTGAGTATTTTCTGTTTACAAAATTACAAATCCCGTAAACAAGAGTTTTATAAATATCTTTAATGGGCGAGAACCCTCCTACCATATCACCATAAAGAGTACAATAGCCAACACTTATTTCGCTTTTATTTCCTGTAGCTAAAACCAGCCAGCCATTTTCATTAGAAAGCCCCATCAATATATTGCCCCTTATCCTGGCCTGCAGGTTTTCTTTGGTTATATTTATTCTATCAGTCTTAAATATTGGACCCAGGTTATCCAGATAACTTTTATAGACATCTGATATTGGCACAATTAAAGTATCGATCCCAATATTTGAAGCCAGCAGAAGGGAATCGTCAATACTTCCCTTTGATGAGTATTCCGACGGCATCAGTACCCCTGTAACATTTTGCTTTCCTATCGCAAATACTGCTACCACTGCAGTAAGTGCTGAATCAATTCCACCGCTTAATCCTAACACAACCTTGGCAAAACCATTTTTACTTATATAATCTTTTGTACCCAGCACCAAAGCTTTAAATATTTCCTCTTCCTGGCAGGATATGAGTTCTTTATAACGGTCAAAGGTTAAATTATAGCGTGTAATACCTGCAAGGATCTTGTTTTTATTTTTGTTGCTGTTTTTTGCAAAATCATTGATTTTTATAACTTTTAGGGGAGCAG
>CAZFFH010000057.1:4073-8749 GCA_964518375.1 uncultured Actinomycetota bacterium | reverse complement strand
AAAAGTCGCGAAAACAGATAAAAAATATCTTGACAAAAAGTTATTAACATTATAATTTATAAACATATATTAATATTCTTATATAGATATATAACTCATCATTCAGTTTATCATTTTTTTATTTAGAGGTTATTATGGAAAAAGACAGCTTTTATAACTTGCATGCAGATATCTGCAAGACCCTTTCAAATCCAAAAAGACAGGCAATACTTGACATAATCAGAGACGGGGAAATGTCGGTTACAGAGTTGGTGAACAGGACAGGAATATCACAGGCAAACCTCTCTCAGCACCTTGCAATATTGAGGTCCAAGGGTGTGGTTTCAACCCGCCGTGAAGGGAATAATATTTATTATTCCATTGCAAATCCAAAGATTATAAAGGCTTATGACTTGATAAGTGAAGTTTTACAGGAAATGCTTCTTTCAAAACATAAGACCGTAAGCGATGCGATAGAAAGCAATAAGTAAAAAGTTTTAGATCAATATAAAAGGGGAGAAACATTATGAATTTAAATGCAAAAATTCAATTACAGGAATTATTCAGTAAAAGAATTTCTTTTAATAAAACAGAGCGCAAATTATACGGCCACGATATTGCTGCAATGCCAGGCATTATTAAGCCCTTTATTGGAAGCACAGTTCCTGAGGTCGTAGTTCAACCAGAGACAGAGGAGGAACTGGTAAGCCTGGTAAAATGGGCCGCAAAATATAAGGTTGCACTTACACCTCGCGGGAAAGCCACGTCTGGCTATGGGGGCGTTTTACCTTTGGCAAAAGGTGTAGTGGTGGATTTTCACAGAATGAAAAATTTAATAAAGCTTACTACATCTGATAATACTGCAACAGCGCAAGCCGGTATGATTTGGGAAAAACTGGACAGAGAACTTGGCAAAAAGGGATTGACTTTGAGGCTATATCCTACAAGTTATCCCGGTTCTACAGTTGGAGGATGGCTTGCACAGGGCGGTGCCGGGATAGGATCCTATGAAGCAGGAATGTTTAATGACAATGTAGTTAGCGCACGTGTAGTCCTGCCTGATGGCTCTATAAAAGAATTTAGTGGTTCAGAATTGGATCTTGTAGCCGGAGCTGAAGGAATTACCGGTTTAATAAGCGAGGTTACAATCAAGGTTATGCCTTTAGAAGAGCTCGAGATTGTGGCTGTTGGTGTTCCAGATGAAAAGAAGCTGCAAATATTTTTGCAGTTGCTTGTAGACAAAAAATTGCCTATCTGGTCGGTGCTTTTTATAAATCCCAGAATGGCGGATTTAAAAAATAAGTCGCCATTAAGGATGCATACCGGGCATACTGGTGAAGAGAGGATTATTTTACCACCAATGTATATTTCTACACTAGCTTTTCGGAAGAAAGAAAACGAGGCTGTTAGGGAGAACCTGGCAAGCATACTTGAGTCATGTCAGGGAGAAATACTTGATGATGAGATTGCACGACATGAATGGGAGAACAGATTTAACATAATGGTTGTTAAAAGATTGAGTCCCAGCCTGGTGCCTGCTGAATTTATTATACCCCT
Source organism: uncultured Actinomycetota bacterium (assembly GCA_964518375.1). Taxonomy (GTDB): domain Bacteria; phylum Actinomycetota; class Humimicrobiia; order Humimicrobiales; family Humimicrobiaceae; genus JAHILC01. Next base: position 7,213 of record CAZFFH010000057.1, on the reverse strand, counting down.
GTCGAATTTGAGTGATGCGATAACAGAAATAGAAAAAAAAGTGAGACAACCCATTATTAAAGAAGGTCTGGTTATCAGGGAAGGATTGAATGGCATACCTGAGGTAGTTATTTTAGGATTTATTCCGAGCGATCAGCGTAAATTTAGTTATAATTTTGTTTTTGGTTTGACTCTGACTATTTTAAAAACCGCCGAGAGACATGGTGGTCGTCCCTACACAACAGGAGTTTATTTTGCTAAAAAAGCAGAAAGTGTTCTGGGCAAAGAGAAATTTGCCCTATTAAAACAATTTAAATCCAAAATAGATCCAAACAAGCTCTTAAATCCCGGAAAAGTTACCGAAGGAGATAAGCGAATAAATGTTCTCATGGGCTTAGCTGACTTCCTGGAGCCATTGATTCGGCCAATTGGCAATAGTGTGACAACAAAAATTGGGGAACGCCCGGTTAAAACTGTACGGGGTATTCCGGCTGATGTTGTCTGGTATGCCTACAGCTGCTCGCAATGCGGCTATTGTGTACCGGAATGTGACCAGTTCTATGGTAGAGGGTGGGAGAGCCAGAGCCCGAGAGGAAGATGGTATTGGCTAAGAGAGTTTGTAGAGGGACGTGAGAAATGGTGCCAATATATGGTTGACGCATTTCTGGCGTGCACCACTTGTGAAATATGTAATATAAAGTGTTCTGTAAATCTTCCCATCGAACCATCATGGATGAAAATGCGAGGTCACATGATACAGGAAAAAAATAAAATGACCATACCCCCATTTGAAATGATGTCAGAAGCATTGCAGAAAGAAGGTGACATCTGGGCCGGTTATCGCAAGGATAGAGATGCATGGTTTCCCGAGGACTTGAAAGGTAAACACTACAGCACCGGCAAAAAAACAGATATTATTTATTTTGCAGGTTGTACCGCAAGTTATGTTGAAAATGACATAGGAATGGCAACAGTCAGGTTACTGGATGAAGCTGGTGTTGACTTTAACTATATGGGGAATGCAGAAAGCTGCTGTGGTGTCCCAATGCTTGTAGCAGGTAAATGGGATGTATTTGCAGAAAATATGAAGAGAAATATAAAAGCAATAAATAGTATTGGGGGCAACACAGTTGTTGCTTCATGCCCTTCATGCGATCTGATGTGGCGAAAGACTTATCCTGAGTGGGCCAAGAAACTTGGAATAAAATATGATATAAAAGTAAAACATTATACTGAGATAATTGCAGAAAAAATAAAAAATAAAGAATTTTCTTTTCCACCGAATAATATGGAACCTGTAAAGGTAACATGGCATGATTCGTGTCATATGGGCAGAACTACGGGAATTTACGATGCTCCGCGTGAAGTCATAAAAGCTATTCCGAATGTAACATTGGTAGAAATGGAATACAACAGGGAAGAGGCGCACTGCTGCGGAAGTGTTTTGACCCTTATCAAGGATCCGCCAATAGCTGCAGAAGTTGGTAAAGTTAGGCTCGATGAGGCAGTTGAAGCAGGTGCTGAGAAATTGCTGGCATTATGCCCATGCTGTGAATTTCAGTTCAGGGTGACGAAAGACAAAAAGCAAATTTCACTTGATATAGTTGATCTTGCAAGGTTTGCCTCTTCGGCTATTGGTTACAGCTTTCCTGACCCCAATCCTGAAGTACAGAGACAGTGGGCCGTTTTTGAAGCAATGATAGCGCTGATGACACCTAAGGGATTTGCTGATATTATGGGCTCCATGTGGCCCGAACTGATAGATTCCATGCCTTTTAAAATGGGCGGTATGATGCGATTTATGGGTAAGATACCAGGTATGCTTAAACTTATGAAGCCCATATTTCCCATACTATTCCCAATACTGCTTCCGAAGATGATGCCAAAGGTAATGGATACAATGTTAAATAGGGTGGGGCAGCGAATTCCAATGCCTGATTATATGAGTGAACAGATGCCAGAGATTATGCCAAAGGTGATGAATAATTTAATGCCTCATATGATAGCAGATGTAGTACCGCTGGTTACACAGCCAATGATTGATTATTTACAAAGTAAGGGTAAGAAATAGCTAATTGGCAAGCGAATGAATCTTTATAATATAAGTGACTCAACTTATATAAGTTAAGCAATGGTCAAGTATTGAAATGAAATGATTTCAAATATATAAAGTATTATAATTTTTTAAAAAATATAGGCAATTATCTCAAATAAGGTAGTTGCCTATTGATAAGTAAAGGGATTAGGTTAAAAGATTTGAGCAAAAGCAAGATAATTATTATAGGAGGTATCGCCGCCGGCACATCTGCGGCAGTCAAAGCAAGAAGAAAATCTGAGGATGCTCAGATTACGATTTATGAGAAATATAAGTACATTTCATATGGTACATGCGGACTGCCTTATTTTGTATCAGGCAAGATTACAGATATTGAAAAACTTATCATAAATACAGTTCAGCAGTTTGAGAAGAGATTTAATATAAAAGTAAATATAATGCATGAAGTAATCAATATTGACAGTAAAGAAAAAAGCATACTTGCAAAAAACTTAATAAGCGGTGAGCAATTCAAGGATTATTATGACAAGCTGGTCATTGCTACCGGTTCAACTTCAATTATAATAAATCCCGAATTTGAATCTGCGCCCAACTGTTTTTCCTTAAGGACAATTGATGATGCCCTGAAATTAAAAGATTACTTGTCTGCTTTAACAAAAAACAGCAATGAATCTTTAAATGCTGTAATTATTGGAGGCGGATTTATAGGGCTTGAGATCCTGGATGCATTTTTAGCCAAAGGCTTAAATATTACAATAGTTGAAAAAATGGGCCAGATTTTGCCCGCCTTTGATTTTGAAATTATAGAATATCTTGAAAACTATCTTGCAGCTAAAGGTATAGTACTTCGCAAGGAAGAGTCGATAGAAAATTTTGGAAAAAATGCAGATGGAAAAATAATTTCTTTAAAAACATCAAACGGAGACAAGCTTGTTTGTGATATTATATTCCAGAGCGTAGGTACCAGACCTGACTCAAAGCTTGCCGGCAATTGTGGGATTGTTATTGGTAAATCAGGGGCAATATCCGTAGATGAGTATCTTGTCACAAGCAACCCTGACATATATGCGGCCGGCGATTGCTGTGAATGCAAAAACTTTGTAAC
>CAZFFH010000057.1:0-3973 GCA_964518375.1 uncultured Actinomycetota bacterium | reverse complement strand
TTACAACAGAATTTCAGGACTCATACTTGGCTTTGAAGCAATCGGAAGGGAAAGCGTCGACAAGAAAGCAGATGTAATGTCAGTTGCGATTAGAGCCCGGATGAAAATATGTGACCTGGTTAACCTTAACCTTTCTTATCATCCGGAGTATGGTTCAGCCAAAGATTCTATAAATATCCTTGGAATGATAGGTGAAAATATCAAAAAAGGCGAGTACCGGCAAATGGATGTCGAAGAACTAAAAGATATGATAAAAAACAAGCATGATATTACAATTCTAGATGTAAGGACCAAAAGAGAATTTGGCATGGGCCATATTGAGGGTGCGCTTAATATTTCCATAGATGAACTCAGGGGTAACCTTGATAAACTGGACAGGAACAGTAAAATTGTGGTATATTGCAGAACCAGTTACAGAAGTTATCTGGCATATTTGATTTTAAAGAATTCAGGATTTAAAAATGTGTGGAATTTGAATGGCTCATATCTGACCTGGGTAAGGAAAATTTAAGATATAACATGAAGAATAAAGATGCAAAGGTTGTTAAGGATTTTAAGCTTGTTGCAGTTTACGGGAGTCCCAGGCGAGGCGGAAATACCGATACTTTGCTAAACCGGTTCCTTGAAGGTGTTAGCAGTTGTAACCTGGTGGATCAGGATAGCGCCAAAATAGAAAAGATTTTTGTAAGCAATTTGGAGATTTCATCATGCAGGGGCTGCGGCAGCTGTTCAAAAACTGGCGAGTGTATAATCCAGGATGAGATGCAGGCTCTTTATGCCAAGCTTATAGATTGTGATTTCCTTGCAGTTGCAGGTCCAATTTTTTTTACAACTGTTTCCGGTTATCTCAAAGCTTTTATTGACAGGTTCCAGAGATTCTGGGCCTTAAAATATGAGCTAAAAAGAAAAATTATTGTTAAGAAAAACAGGAAAGGCATACTGATTTCAACTGCAGGTTCAACACATAAGGATATTTTTGACTGCACAAAAAAAGTTATGCGGGCACTTTTTGATGTCCTTTACATTGAGTATTTCTGTGATTTTCTGTTTAATAATACAGATCAGAAAGGTGACATACTGAAGAACCAGGAAGCTATTGAGGAAGTTTATGATTTTGGCAAGAAAGGATTATTTTTAGAAAGGAGTGACGATTAATTGAGGATAAAAAAAATCTCGACAATGTTAATAATTATATCTGTTTTATTGATTTCAATCTTGTTGACTTCATGCTTTATTCCTTTTAAAGGGTTCAGTGATGATGGTAATGGTGCAGCCACAGCTACATCGGAAGCGCTAATCAAGGCTGAAGATTTCACCCTGCTTGACCTTAACAATAACAAAGTATCCCTGTCTGATTTTAGAGGCAAGGTTGTAGTACTGAACTTCTGGGCTACATGGTGCCCTCCTTGTAGGGCAGAGATTGGCGATTTTGTTGAAGTTTTTAACTCTTATAAGAATAAGGCCGTGCAGTTTATCGGAATTTCCGATGATGAGATTTCTGCTCTTGAAAAGTTTGTCAGTGATTATGAGATAAATTATCCGATACTCCTGGATGGTTCAGTTGACCGGATAATGTCTAAATGGGACATATCTGCAATCCCAACTACATTTATACTTAACGGAAATGGTGAAATAATGTTTAAAAATGTTGGAATGATGTCCAAAGACCAATTAGTAAATGCTATAGAACAAAGTCTATAAATGTTAGAGATAGGAATTTTTAGCGCTTTTATTGCGGGGATACTGTCATTTATATCTCCATGTGTTTTACCGCTGGTACCCGTTTACATCGGTATAATGTCTCGTAATGTTGCAACGAAGGAAGATGCTGTAAAATTTTCAGACAGGCTTTACATATTTTTAAACAGTCTTCTATTTGTGCTTGGATTTTCTGTCGTCTTTATTATCCTTGGCTCAACGGCAACATTTATGGGCCAGATATTAAAAAATTACCTCAGCATAATAAGCAGGGTAGGCGGAGCAATCCTTATAGTTTTCGGGCTTCATTATGTGGGGCTTTTTAAAATTCCTTTTCTGAACATGGAAAAAAAATTCAACATGCCTTCAAAGCTAAAGGCAGGATTTTTATGGTCTTTTTTATTCGGGATTATTTTTTCTTTTGGATGGGTACCATGCGTCGGGATGATCCTTTCAGCAATACTGCTGCTTGCAAGCAGGATGGAAACCCTTTTTCAGGGTATTTTACTGATGATAGTTTATTGCGCAGGTTTAGGGCTGCCATTTATTATCGCAAGCCTTTTTCTTGGATTTTTTACAAAATTTTTGAAAAAATTTAACAAGCATCTTAATATAATTTCAATTATTTCCGGCATATTTTTAATTGCACTGGGAATAATATTTGTAACTGATTCTATGACAAAAATTATAGGATTTTTAACAGCTTACGTTCCATTTTTAAGTAAGATTAATTTTTAAAACAGCTTGCTTTGTGGAAGCAATATTTTTTTATTGGACCATTACTAATAAAAATGAATTTGTGATATTATTTCACTTTATTCAATAATACAAACGATAAAAATTAAGGGAGGCAATCTTGGTTTCTCCAAATCCAATAGCATTTAGTATAGGCAGCCTGGAAATAAGGTGGTATGGAATTTTAATAGCGATTGCGCTGCTTATAGGAATAGTTATTTCCTATTTTATAGCAAAGTACAGAGGTGAAAAGCCGGACGAGGCTATTAATTTTGCACCTTTTGCAGTAATTTTTGGAGTTATTGGAGCAAGGCTCCTTCATGTTGTGGTAAACTGGTCATATTATAGTGGTCATTTGTCCTATATTTTTGCTTTCAGAAATGGTGGATTGGCAATTCAGGGAGTAATGCTTGGAGGCATTCTTGCTCTGCTTGTTTTTTGCAAGATAAGAAAACTGGATTTCTGGAAATGGGCAGACATCATGGCCCCGGCGCTACTTTTTGGGCAGGCCATAGGAAGATGGGGCAATTATTTTAACCAGGAAGCTTTTGGCATGCCAACAAGTTTACCATGGGGCATTTATATTGACCCTATCAACAGGCCCCCAAGCTATTCAAATGCAGAGTTTTTTCACCCCACATTTTTATATGAATCTATTGCAAACTTAGTACTGTTTGCTTCACTTCTATTGATCTTAAGGCTTTACAACAAAAGACCTGATAAGTTCCCGAATGGCTTAGTCTTTGCAACCTATCTTGGAGTATATGCTATTTACAGGAGCATTATAGAATATTATAGAATTGACAGCAGTTTTGTTTTAGGAATTAAGGTTGTATATATACTTGACGGAATAACAATAATTGCGGTCCTTATAATAATCAATTACCTTGTTAAAAAATTCAGGGAAAAGAAAATACGCGAAGAAATAGAGAAGCTGGAAGAATAAATATTTATTTTCAATAATTGCTATTTATTACTATAAAAGGTTAAAATGGATTATAGAAACTAAAGATAAATTTTATAAGTATCATGAAAGGAGCCAAACGTGAGTAAAATTGCAATTGTAACTGACAGTACTGCGGATATACCCAAAGATTTAGTTGAAAAGTATAAGATAAAAGTAGTTCCCTTATATGTAAATTTTGAAGACAAGAGCTACGTGAATGATGGAGTAGATATAACCAGCAAACAATTTTATGAAAAATTAGAAAATGCAAAAAAACAAGTTACGACATCGCAACCAACACCGCAAGATTTCATAAAAGCTTATAATGAGCTCTTAAAAGAAAATGAGGCTATAATTTCAATCCACCTATCACAAAAGATGTCGGGAACTTTTGCTTCTGCAGAAATAGCGAGGAAAGAATTGGTTGGTAAGGATATAGAAGTTATAGATTCTGAACTGGTGCATATGCCTTTAGGTGTTCTTGCAATAAGAGCGGCTGAGATGGCTCTTGACGGCAAATCAAAAGAAGAAATCCTAAAAGCCGTAAATGATCTAAAACAAAAAATTACAATTCTTTTTATACCAAGTTCTTTA
>CAZFFH010000056.1:2848-8758 GCA_964518375.1 uncultured Actinomycetota bacterium | reverse complement strand
GGATTTTATCATTTTACACTAGTTTAAGTATTTGTTAGAATTTACTGGATTTTATGTCTTGGGTTTATAAATTTTTATCAATAAGGCATTAGTTAGGCAGGAAATTAAATAAATGTTAAACAGCAAACAGATAAAAGAATACCTTCAAAACGGTTATGTCAAGGTCGATGGATTATGGTTTTTAAAAATAGAAGAGCAATTTGGATTTGAAAAAGCACTTGCCATAGATCTTGAAGTCTGGGAAGTAATGCCAAAAATTCAAGCCCGTTATCTTAAATCAGTGCCTGGAATTAAGGAAATAGCAGATGGCTTTGAAATATTTTTCGAATGTCTGAAGATCAAAATGAAACTGGACAATTTTAAAATCAAGACTTCAAGAAGCAAGCAGCATACCGGAAATAAAATAAATGATAATAAAAAATCAGCTACCCATAGTTCGGCTTTTAAGGAAAATAATGTAATAACGATTACCGTAAATAATTGCCCCTGGCATAATTTAATGATTAAATCCGGAAGAGAAAATCTATCTGAAAGGATAGGTAACGCGATATGCCAGAACGAATACTCAATTTTTGCATCTGAATTTGACAAAAATATTCAATTTGAACTTGGTGAAAGGATATGCAAGGGATCTGCCTGCTGCAAGTTTGTTTTTACCAGAAAGAGTAGAGGAAAATGACAGTTAAAAAATTGGCTTTACCTGAAATTTCACGGGCTATCCCTTTCGGATCGGATGTTCCCGGATTAAAGCGTATGACCTTTTTTAGAAATTCAATGCAAAAAGAAATAGGCTATGATAAAAAAATTCTGTAAGGCTTCCGTCATTTTTTCTTTCGCCTTATAACCATTAGCAGGAGCAGCATTGTAAAGAATACTATAAAGATCAATTGTGTATAAAAATATAACTTCGGATTATTTGTTTTGTATCCGTTAATTGCCATACCCAGGATAAACATGAGAGGTACGCCCAGCGGTAATGCAACCGCGCTTCCCAGAACTATGTTTTCTGCCACATTTGATTTTGAGTCTGGGTCTATTTCTCTAAGTAATGCCATCCCTGTAGATATTGTTCCTGTCCACATACCATAAAGTGCAACTATGTGCTCAATAATAAAGCTTTTATATATTCTTCGACTTAATAAAACTGTATAGAATACTGTAATAATTCCGCCTGCTGTGGTTATAATCAAGATTGGTATCCAGTTTTCCCTGAAGGCCACAATGGATATTGCAGTAATAGCAGCTACAATCATATAGTCAAATGATGCGGCTGAAATTCTCTGAAGAGTATAATTATCAGGATAGTTGATAAGGAGCCATTTTTTTCTTTTTAATATATTCAAAATCACCCTTACAATTATTGCTATCATTGTAGCAATTATAAAATGAAAACCCCAGAGCAGTTGAGATACAGTATTTCCGTAATCCCCCAGAGGATTAAGAAGGACCGTTATTCCTTTTAGTGCAAAAAAGGTAAGCAAATAAACTATTCCTATAAGGACAATCTGAACAGATAGGCCATCAATAAATATTTTTTTTGGGATATTTTCTGTATGCCTTTCCTCCATAGCTTTTTGTGGTCCGTGGTCTAGTTTTATGTCTTTTTCAAGTCCTGCAAGTTTTAATTTTTCTTTTCTTTTTACCAGATAATTAAGAAGGGGTATACCAAAAATTATTGCCCACAAATAACCTATAGTGGCTATTGATAATCCGATATTGCCACCGTTTGTAAATCCAATTGCTTCCCAGCTAGTTCCTATTGAAAAAGCTTGTCCTGGACCCTGTGCAAATCCAAGAGGAAGCAGTAGTCCAAATGCCGGAAATATTTTAGGTAAGAATGTATATGCCATAAGAAGTGAAAGAGCAAATCCCAAAATTCCCTGTATGAGGTATACGCTTGTAATGGCAAAACCAGTATTGATGTTGTCTTTTCTATCCTCTTTTAGGGTTATCTCTCTTTCCTTTAAAGCCAATGAAATAAAACCAATTGCCATTAGATGGTATACCAATTTGCCGAGTAAATCAGGGTTAAGCTTTAGGATATTTAAAGTTCCTTCATTCGTGGTAAACTGGATAACCGACTGGTAGATTAAACCAATAAAACCTCCAATAATTGCCGTGGGAATAAGAAATCTCTGGAAAAATTTAATTTTGTTTTTTAGGATTATTGCAATCAGTAGAAAGATGGATAAAAAAAGAAAATCCTTAACAGGTACCCAGAACTCTTCCATTATTATTACCTTTCAATAAAAAATAATAATTATTTTGGGAAAAATCAGTTCTAATTATAATATCTCAGCATACTGTCTTAGTTTATCTCTTAATAAGTACCGAAAATTATTTTGTAAATTATAACACATTAGACGCCTGGTTATTATAAATGTTTTAAAGAAGTTAAAATATTCCAATTCATAAAAACTAATAATAGGTTAGTTATTCTGTTATAATCATTACAATATTTCAGTTTGGAATAAAAATGGTTGAAAGCATATATTTTAAAATTTTCTATGTGATTGCAAGTTACCTGCTTGGATCTGTAGTTTTTGGTTATATAATAGCTAAAATTTTAAAAAAAGAAGGCTTTGGAAAAATTGACAGGCCCGGTACTGCCGGAGCTGGCCGCCAGTATGGTTTTAAGGCTGCTTTACCGACATTTATTTTCGACTGCGGCAAGGGTGCCCTGATTCCGTTAGTTGGAAGAGCGGTAGGTCTTGACGTGCTTACAATTGTAATTGCAAGCCTTGCAGTTCTTGTGGGACATAACTGGCCGGTTTTTTTCAAGTTCAGGGGCGGCGGCGGTGTAGCCACGGCAATGGGTATAAGCATTGTTCTTATCCCGGTACAATTTTTGATTGTGCTTACTTCCGCACTATCTATAAGCTTATTGTATAAATTCACTTTACGAAAGAAACACAAGGTAAACCCAAACGTAGTGGGCTCACTTTTTGCAGTGGTAGTTCTTCCAATACTGGTTTATTTCTGGCCTTTCCTGCTAAATGAACCATTCCTGCTTTTTATGTTAACAATAGGGATTTTTGCAATAATTGTAGTTAAAGGTATTATTTTACACATGATTTACCGGAAGATTCCAACTTCAGGGTAAAAGGTAAATTTTTTAAATAATAGATTGCTTTCACACCTTCGCGTTCGTTTCATTTATTCTATTTTAGTCACCCCGCCCAGCAAGTCTGCCCAGTTTTCTGGAAAACCTTCATAGTACTTTTTATCCTCCAGCCTGTAATGATTCCAGATACTTGCCCTTATGATGGAAGGCAATCCGACAATAAGAAGGTAAAACCAGCCGAGATAAAGTGATTGAACGGTATGGCCATATTCATGTTTTATCGCTCTTAAGTTATTTAAATCAACATCATCTAAAAAAATCATAAAAGATAGCGATATCCCTCCGGGAAAATCCTTAACAAAATAAACCTTTGAATCTTTGTAATCAATTGCCTGTAAGATTCTTTTTTTCATTATGGCATATAGGATCAGGGCCAATAAAATTTGAGGCAGTTCCCAAAGTATAAAAATTTTTCTTGGCACTTCTCTCCCCTGCGCTTGCTAAAATACTTGTAAAAATAATTATAAAATAAATTAATGATAATTATTTTGCTTTAGCATTTATTAACCGCCATAAACCTGCATGTCTGATAATGCCAGGTTTTTTATTCTATATACTAAAGACTGATCGACTTCCGGCTGTTCCGTGCCCTCCCATTTATACTTAAACCCATCGAAAAAATAACTTGCCCAATCCATTGTCTGGCTTTCATACAGGAAGCTCGAACCCTTCTCTGTTGCAAGGTTGAGAAAATGATCTGCATTCATAAATCCTTGTTCCTGCGTTATATCTATCGGGATCCAGCCATAACCGGGCAGTTTAACTTCTGTCCATGCATGCCCTACATCAATTTCCTGACCCTTTTCACCCAATATTAAAAATGAAGGAATACCCCCAACAACCCTGGCCGGAATACCTGAGGCTCTTAGAAGGGCCGCGTATAATATTGCATAATCAGCACACACTCCCTTTCCTATTTTTAATATTTCAGATGCATACATGAAGTCATAGCTCTCTTTGGCTCGGTCAAAATCATACCTGAGCTTGGCTGCAACATACTTGTAAAGCTTGCCGGCCTTTTTTACCGGGTCCGTTTCATCGCCAACTGTCTTTTTGGCAGCTTCTATTATTGTAGGATTACCGGAATCTATAAACAAATCATCTGTTGTGTAAATACTGAGGTCTTCGTCGCCCGGTTCATAATTCTTATCTGCCGAATCAATAGCAGGAAATGAATACTCATACATTGTTACGCTGGCTGTTATTATTGCTTTTAATATTTCACCTTTTTTTACAATAGTACCTTTACCAAACTTAAAATGGGAGAGCAAGTTCCAGCTATCGTCAAATGCCTCTTCGACGCCTGTTATGTTGGTTTTGATGCTGTTTATAACCTGGAAAGGATCATAGGTTTGAGGCGTCCTCAAATAACATTCAATATCTTTTAAATCAACAACACCGTTGTTCTGTAGTCTACATTCAATCTCAATATCAAAATTATGCTCTTTTATTTGTTTAATTACAGCAGTCCGGTTTTCAACTTTTATTTGTTTTTTAACCTGGTTTGTAAGGTTTCCGTCTGAAACAGCCAGGGAAATTTCGTAATCACCACTTTCCCGGAATAAATAATCCAGTTCCTCATTCGATTCTGAAATTATGGAATTTTGCGGATAATTATTTAAAATTTCGGTTCCATTTACATACCACTTATAGGTTATATCGTCACCATCCGGATCAAAAGAATTCCGGGCGCTGAAATAAACAGGATTATCTGTAATAAAATCAACTATATTTATTTTATCACCGAAAACTTCGATAACTGCTCGGGGCGCCGTATTTGTCCCATTGCTGCCAGCCCCTGCGGTAATATTTTCTTCCTCTTGTTTTTCCTTCTGAAGACCTATTATGACAAATCCCTCAAATCCGTCTGCTATATAACCATAATTTCCGCTTATTGTTATATCATAAGAATTTCCTCCGGTATTAAGGCTGTTAACTGCTTTTGGATTATTGCTGTCATTGATATCTATAATATTTACTCCGCCCTCATTATTGGAAATAATAAGAAAATTGTCTTTTGCGTCAATTTCCCATGCGCCTCCGGGAATGCTGCATTTCCCTTTTAGTAAGGGTGCATTTTTATCAGTTATGTCTATAACTTGCAGTACGCTGTTGCTGTAACTTTTAGTTTCTTCGTCCATTACACTGCTCGTTGTATAAGCAAAACTATCTTTAACAAATATGCTCCATGAATTTGCCGGAATATTGCAGGAACCGGCGACTTTTGGATTTTTTACATTCCCGATATCAACAATAAATAATTTACTTTCATGAGTGTACTGTTTGGCCTGGTAATCAAAATACGAATTATTTATATAGGCAAAATTATCCTGTACAAAGATACCGTTCGGCGCGCCTTCTATCTTACAAGAACCGGTAAATTTTGGGCCGCTTTTGTCGCTTATGTCTATGATTTCAAGCTGGCTTTCGTCTGTGTTTTCCAACAGTACCGTGCTATTTAAAAATGCGTAACTCCCTTTTATGAACATTCCCGACACAGACTTCCGGGAGTTTTGGCCGGATATATAATCGCCAACAACTTCGGGATTTTTTTTATCTTTAATATCTATGATTTTAAAGCCACAAATGCTTGTAACATCCCGGGATTTATTATCTTCAGGAACAACCCAGCTGGTATAGGAAACATATGCATAATCATCCTGCATAATGACTATATTTGCAGAATCGATGCCGGTACACTTGCCCACTACTTTTGGATTGCTCCTGTCGCTGACATCAATGACATACAGGATTCCCAGGTCATTGGTCAGGTATGCATAATTTCC
>CAZFFH010000056.1:0-2748 GCA_964518375.1 uncultured Actinomycetota bacterium | reverse complement strand
CACTTTGTCTTATCAATTTTTTTAACCGGGCTCTCCTTAAAAATTACGACTTTATCTTTACCGATATCATTTTCTGAAAGGCTAAAGGTTTTTTGAATTGTATTTAAAATTCGGGATTCGTCCTCAGTAAAATCACCGTCTTCTTTAAAATCTTCATAGACTCTTAAATAAAGCTCTACAATATCCTCTTTTTCAAACTTGTTTAAAATTTCTATTTCTTTATCCATAAGCTCTTTAAAAACAATAATGTTTCCTTCGATTTCTTCAAATCTTTTATCAAGCATATCATCACATTTATCGCAGTAAGGTGAATCTGCTTCCTGCTTGATTTCTTTGCCACATTCAATACATACTTTTGCCATGTTTCCTCCAAATAAGTTAATAAATAATTAAGCTATATTACCACAAATCAGGCAATTGTTCTAAAATCAAAATCATCGTAGATTTTCCCAAAATTTATCCCACTGACAACCTTAGCTTTGTATTTTTCTTTCAAATTATTCATGGCAATAATCAAATTTTCATTATGTATGCCATTTGTTATTGAAAGATAGGCTTCAATAAAGGCAGCAAGATCGTCGGCAGCTTTTACAAGTTCTCCATCCCTGTTTTGCATATTTTCAAATTCATGCTCTGTAAACATCCGGATCTCGCCATGCCACTGCTCAGGAATAAGTTTATAAATTTTTTTATCCATTTCGCTTCTCTCGTACTCTTTAATCAGTTCATCAAGCCCCTCCACGGATTTTTTTACAGGGTTGATTATATCTCTTGTCAGCACTTCGGGCAAATCATGGAAAAGGCCGGTAAAATAATTGTTTACAGCTATATCCTTGCTCCTGTTTGACTGGAGTGAAAAAAGATAAGAAAAGATTGCAACTATAAGCATGTGCCCCAGTACTGAAGTTTTTGGTACTCTGTAAAGGTGGCTCCAGCGAACCTGGAAACGAAGCTGCCCGCATATGTCTATAAAAGAAGTCAATTCTTTTGAGCGGGTGAGTTTTTTCATTCCAGTGATATTGTTATATTTTTCCTGCTCTTTTTTAATACTATTTTTGATTTCTTTTACCTGATATCCATGCGGATTAAACTGTTGGATTATGTCAAATTCCCATTTGGTAATATAAAAATGTGCAGCTCCTATTATTTTGCGCTCAATATTTTCACTTGAGTCCATGATGTAATTCTTAAAACGATTGCAAAAATATTGACCGAGACACTCTATAAATGGGTAAATCCTGTCATAAACCCAGGTATTTAATTTTAAATATTTTTCCTTATCCCGTTTGATTTCATAAAAAAGAGGGGGCTTTAAATCCGTCAGCACAATACGCTGCAGGAATTCGAATAGTCCGGCTTCTATTATACTGGTCCAGTTTATTTGCCTGCTACTTTCGCTTTCTTCGAATCTGCCCAGAACATAAGCTGCAATCATTTTGTGCGCCTGTTTGTCGAGCTCGGTAAGTTCTACTATGCGGATTTGGTCGTTCCATCTTTGCATGCTTGCAGCTTCGTAGATTTTTAAGAGTAGTGGTTTTTTTACAATACAAGCCATAGAAATATTATAACAGATTTTAAAAGTTATTCTTGAGGTTCCGGATGAACAGTAACATCAACATCAGGTATAATCTGTTCAATCCTGTTTTCAATTTTTTCGGTCAGGTCATGGACCTCTTTTAAGCTTTTGCCGCCATCAACCAAAATATGTATATCCAAAAAAATCTTGGCGCCAGAGTGTCGAATCCTGACATGATGACAATCAGCTACGCCTTCGATGCTTTCCACTTCCCCTGTCACCTTTTCTTTCAAACCCTTTGGAGCTGTATCAAGCAGTGCGGTTATTGTCCTCATCCCCAGCCTGACACTAATCAGGACAACTATCATTGCAACTGCTAAAGCAGCAACGGCATCTGCATGATGTAGAAATTCCAGTTTTGGGAACCATTCGCCCAGCTTTACGCAAAAAAGCCCAACAATTACAACCGAAGAGCTCCAGATGTCTGTACTGAAATGAAGCCCATCTGCTTCAAGCGCCTGGCTTTTGTATTTTTTTGCAACTCTGTAAAGAACTCTTGAACGGGAAATGTCAACTACTATTGAAATTGCCATTATTATGAAGGCCCATATTGAAACATCGATCTCCACAGGTTTGAAAAACAGCCTTTGCATAGCTTCATAAATAATCCATACACAAGTTCCAAGGAGCAACAAGGTTTCAAAAAGGGCCGAGAGATTTTCAACCTTGCCATGGCCGTAATTATGCTCCGGATCAGCCGGACGATCTGAAATCCTGATTGCCAGCAAAGTCATGATAGCTGCTACAAGGTCAAGCCCCGAATGGGCAGCTTCTGCAAGAATACCAAGGCTTCCGGTAAACACGCCTACTATAATTTTTATTGCAGTAAGGCCTATAGCAGCAATAACCGACGTTAGCGCCGCATTCCTTTTTTCACGTTCTCTATTTAGTAAAAATTCGCTGTCATTCATTTTATATAAAAAAATAAAAGTTGATTATTTTTAATAGATAATGGATTAATTTATGGTTTGCAAAAAGATTAAAAAGCTACAGGTTTGTCAGACTTGCAAAAAAACTTCCTGTTTGTTTTATCCCCTGGCTAAGTTTTATATTGTAATTTATTCTAGCTGCTTTCACTCCTGGAAAGCTTTTTTATAACTAAATTGACAAACTGTTATATTAAGTTAGTATTTTATAATTTTTAAAGCAATGTTAAAAGCAAAATTATAAAA
>CAZFFH010000055.1:5586-8879 GCA_964518375.1 uncultured Actinomycetota bacterium | reverse complement strand
TAATCATTATCCTGTTAAGCGCATCTATATATGACTTTATGCTGGCTTCGATAATATCAGTGCTTATGCCACTGCCCATTACTTCAACATCCTGCGAGCTTACAATTATCTTAACTGCGCCAATTGCATCCTTGCCTTCAGAAACAGCTTCAATATTATAATCAATCAATTTTACTTTCATTTTTGTAGCAGCATCTATTGCTTTAAAAGAAGCATCAATGGGCCCGTCTCCATAAGAAGCGCTTTCAACCAGCTTCCCATCAATATTTATTCCCACAGTTGCGGTTGATTTAATGTTTGTGCCACTCAGTACCTGGTAGTACTTTAACTTGAAATGCTCTTTTACGTCTCTTAGCTCGTTTTCTATTATTGCCTTGAGGTCGTAATCGTTTATTTCACCCTTTTTTTCGGCCAGGTCCTTAAACCCGTCAAATGCTTTTTCAATGTCTTCTTCTTTCAACTTGAAGCCAAGTTCACTAACCCTTTTTACGAAAGCATGCCTGCCTGAATGCTTCCCGAGAACAAGCTGCGATGGTTTTGATCCTATGTCTTCCGGCTTCATAATTTCATATGTGGACCTGTTTTTAAGCATTCCATCCTGATGAATACCTGCTTCATGCAGGAACGCATTCTTTCCAACAATTGCCTTATTTGGAGCGACCGAATACCCTGTCAAATGCTTTACAAGACTGCTTGTCGCCATTATTTCCTTCAAGTTTATATCAGTATAAAGATCAAGATCCTTTTTTCTTGTGTCAATAATCATCGCTATCTCTTCAAGTGAGGCATTGCCCGCGCGCTCTCCTATTCCATTTACTGCGACTTCAATTTGTCTTGCGCCATATTGCGTGGCTAAAATAGAATTTGCAACTGCCAGCCCTAAGTCATTATGGCAGTGCACGCTTATTATGACATCCTCAATACCTTTTACATTTTTTGAAAGGTATTCTATAAGCCTGGAATATTCTTCCGGGAGTGCATAACCCACAGTATCAGGCACATTTAGTACCCTGGCTCCGCTTTCAATTGCTGTTTCATACATCCTGCAAAGGAAATCCCAATCACTCCTTGTGGCATCCATTGCTGAAAATTCAACAATGTCTGTATATTTCCTGGCCCTCTTAACAGCTTCCTTTGCAAGCTCCAGTGCTTCTTGCCGGGTTTTTTTGAACTGATACTGGAGGTGTATATCTGAAGAAGAAATAAAAGTGTGAATTACAGGATTGGAAGCATTTTTTAGAGCTTCTCCGGCAACATCTATATCTTTTGGCACTGCTCTTGCAAGAACAGCAATTGCACGATTCCTTATCTTTTTTACTATTTCCTGAACAGCATGAAAATCACTCTTTGAAGAAATTGGAAATCCTGCTTCTATAGTATCCACATTTAACTTGTCCAGCTGTTCTGCAATTTCAAGCTTTTCCCTGATATTCAAGTGAATACCTGGCGACTGCTCTCCATCTCGCAGCGTTGTGTCAAAAATGTAAATTTTCTTTGCCATTTCAAGTCTCCAAATCCTTTTAATATATTTAATTTACAGATTAACTACCTTAATATTGTCAAATCCACTTATTTTCTCGAGTTTCTTGATAATTTCAGGAACAAGCTCGTTGTCAATGTTGAGTCCCATCACTGCTTCTCCGCTAATCTTCTTCCTTCCAACATGCATACTTGCGATATTTATATCAAGCTTTCCAAAGGCTGTGCCTATTTTGCCAATCTGGCCAGGTATGTCTTCATACCTGATAAAAGCCATATATTTTGAAGGCACCATATCTATTGCAAATTTATCAATAGACACAAATCTTGGTTTATTTTTTACCCCGATAACCGTACCGGAAATCGAAAGCTCGCTGCTTTTACCCCTGCCGGTAAGATTGATTAAATTAACATAATCCTGAGACTGACCGCTTTTTACTTCTTTAAATTTTAGGCCGTTTTCTTCAGCAATAATACCGACATTGACCAGGTTTATGCCTTCCGATGAATATTTACCGAGTATTTTTACCAGGATCATATTAGTTAAAAATTTTGTATCATATTCAGCAATTTTTCCAAAATATCCAATCTCAATGCTTTCCAGATTTCCTTCAAACATACCGGCAAAAAAACTTCCCATGTTTTCGCAAAGCTCAAAAAATGGAGAAACTGCCTCAAGAAGTTCAGGTCCTATTGCCGGAACATTTACTGCAAATGTTGCCATCTTCCCATTCAATACATCAATAACCTGTTCAGCAATCATTGTGCCTGCCCTATCCTGCGCTTCTTCAGTTGACGCCCCCAGATGTGGTGTGCAAATAACCCTGTCAATGTTAAATACAGGGGAACTCTGGCATGGCTCGCTTTCGAAAACATCCAGCGCTGCACCACCGATCTGTCCATCATTTATCGCATCTGCAAGGTCCTTTTCTACAATGATGCCTCCGCGAGCCGCATTTATTATTATTGTCCCCTTTTTCATTTTGTAGAGTTCTTTTTTATTAAACATTCCCATCGTATCTTTATTCTTCGGCAGATGAATAGTTATAAAATCAGATATCTTGTAAAGAGCGACTAAGTTATCTGCTCTCTCAATTCCAAGAGAAGAAAATTTTTCATCAGCAGTAAATGGGTCAAAGGCTGTTACTTTCATACCCAGTCCAACAGCTTTTTTTGCAACCAGGTAACCAATTTTACCAAAGCCCACTATACCTAAGGTCTTACCCTCGATTTCCATGCCTTTATATTTTGATTTTTCCCATTTCCCGGCTTTTGTGGAAAAATTTGCCTCGGGGATTTTTCGTGCAAGCGCCATCATTAGTCCGATGGCATGCTCTGCAACTGAAACACTGTTGCTGCCTGGCGCATTTACAACAACTATCCCCTTTTTTGTAGCTGTGCTGACATCAACATTATCCACTCCAACTCCTGCTCTTCCAATTACTTCCAGGTTATCTGCAGCCTCAATTATTTCAGCTGTCATTTTAGTGGCACTTCTGATTATTATTGCATTGTAATCTTTGATTACTTTTTTAAGTTCGTCGGGAGAAATCCCCTTTTTTATATCTACAATGAATTCCTCGTCGAGCATTTTTTTGGCATTTTCTGAAATGCCGTCAGTAACAATTATTTTTTTCTTCATGAAATCACCATTCCATTATCTATAAATTATTGATAGAAATTATTTATATTAAAAAATTATCCATTTAAATAATTGTTTTCCATAAACACTTTTTCAACCTCAACAACCCCTGCACCCAGTTCGAACTTCCAGTCTTGTTCCTTAAGAGCAAATTCGAGAGCTGATATTGCTA
>CAZFFH010000055.1:0-5486 GCA_964518375.1 uncultured Actinomycetota bacterium | reverse complement strand
ACTGCCAGAGCCAAAATTCTATGCCGCCTATAAACATTTTCCCTGCCCTCCTCAAAGAACATGTCAAGAGCTTTATTCATAGCAACAATTATTGAAATTCCCGGTGTCCACGGGGTCTGGGGTGGAGTTTTTTCTACATATTTTTTTGCAGCAGCAAGATCAAAATAAAACTTTGGAATATTAGACTTTTCAACAGCTCCCCATGCCCGGGGACTTATGCTTATAAAAGAAATGCCGGTCGGGGCGCTAAGAGCTTTCTGTGAACCACCGCATACCATGTCAAGGCTCCATTCATCAACCTTTAGCTCTGATGCTCCAATCCCGCTGATTGCATCTACTACCATTAAAGCAGGGTAACCTTTTACTATTTTACTTATTGCTTCAATATCATTTATGACACCGGTAGATGTTTCACTATGCTGAACCATTACACCTTTTATATCAGGGTTTTCATCAAGCGACTTCTTTACATCTGCAGGATTTGCCGTTTCGCCCCATTCGTAATCAAGTGCAATAACATTAAGTCCAAATTTAGCGCTGATCTTTTTAAACCTCTCCCCAAAATTGCCAACATTTATTACTAGAACCTTGTCACCAACTGAAAAAGCGTTTGTTACTGCAGCTTCCATGGCTCCTGTTCCCGATGAAGTCAGGATTAAAACATCGTTGCTTGTCTGCATGAATTTCTTTAATTTGTCTGTAACTTCAATAAAAATTTTTGAAAATTCCGGAGATCTGTGATGCATCAATGGCTTGCCATGCTCCATTAATACCTCTTCAGAAATTGGTACGGGACCCGGGGTCATAATATAGTTCTTTCTCATTTAGACTCCTTTTCTTTATTAGGTTAGAAATTTTTTAAATAATTACTTTTTACTGCCTCTGCTGCAGGCGATCTTTCCTGTCCTGATAAGCTCAAGTATGCCATATGGTTTAAGCAGATCTTCCAGCCCTTGTATCTTGCTGCTGTTGCCTGTAATTTCAATAATCAATGATTTCTTGGCAACATCAACAATATTTGCCCTGAAAATATTAACAATCTCAAGAATCTCAGCTCTGGTATTATTATCTGCACTAACTTTTATAAGTACCAGTTCTCTTTCTACGATATTGGAAGGATCCAGCTCCTGTATTTTTATAACATTTATTAGCTTATACAATTGCTTGATCACCTGCTCCATACTGTGTGTTTCCGCATTTACTACTATAGTAATTCTTGAAATTTTTTCATCTTCGGTAGGGCCGACAGCAAGACTTTCTATATTAAACCCTCTCCTGCTGAAAAGTCCTGAAATTTTAGCAAGTACGCCTGCTTTATTTTCGACAAGCACCGAAATTATATGATTTTGATTCATTAGGCTCACCTGTAATTAATTATTAATTCTAAACATTATATTTACTCGAACTCAAGCATCTGGTTTATGGGAGAACCCGTAGGAACCATTGGATAAACATTTTCTTCCCTGTCTATCCAGAAGTCTACCACTACCACATTATCAATGGATAGCGCTTTTTTAATGGTTTCTTCAACCTGCGACTTTTCTGTAACCCTGAAACCAACTCCCCCGTATGCTTCTATCAGCTTCACAAAATCAACACTATTTTGAATAGATGTATGGGAATATCTTTTATTGTAAAAGAACTCCTGCCACTGCCTGACCATGCCAAGATAGCCATTATTTAAAATCATAATTTTTACAGGAATTTTGTTGAAAACAGCAGTAGCAAATTCCTGTGAAACCATCTGGATACTGCCATCTCCTGCAATATCAATTACTGTTTTACCAGGCCTGCCGACTTTTGCCCCGATAGATGCAGGTAATCCATAGCCCATTGTACCAAGACCACCGGAAGTTAAAAAAGTCCGCGGTTGGCTAAATTTATAAAATTGTGCGGTCCACATCTGATGCTGGCCCACTTCAGTGCAAATTATTGCATCACCCTTGGTGATTTCATAAATTTTTTCAATTACATACATCGGTTTTATTCCCCTGGAGCTCTTATCATATTTCAAAGGAAAATCTTTCTTAAGATTCTTAATTGTTTTTAACCAGTCATCTCTGTCAGGAAAACTTTTTTTATCTATTAACTCCTTGTATCTTATTTTTAAATCCGCAAGTATTGTTTTTGCGTCACCAACAATAGGTATATCAGCTTTTACATTTTTTCCAATTTCGGCAGGATCTATATCGGCATGAATAATATCAGCATTTTTTGCAAATTCTGACAGTTTTCCGGTTACCCTATCGTCAAACCTGGCACCGATTGCAATGATAAGGTCCGCATCCATAAAAGCCAGGTTAGCATACTTGGTCCCATGCATTCCCGCCATTCCAAGAGAAAGGCCATCTTCATCAGGAAACCCGCCCTTTCCCATTAAGCTTGTAATTACCGGAATTTTTGCATATCTTGCAAAATCTGCAAGCTCCAAGCTCGCTTCTGATATTATTATTCCTCCGCCTGCAAAAATAACAGGTTTTTTACTATCGAAAATTCTTTTTGCTGCTTGAATTATCTGTTTCGGATTACCCTTGTAAGTAGGCTTGTAACCTTCAAGTTTTAATTCAACCTTTACATTTTCTTCAATTAAGCTTTTTGACACATCAACCGGTATGTCTATCAATACTGGTCCGGGCCTGCCTGTGGAAGCAATATAAAAAGCTTCCTTAACAACGGTAGGCAACTCCTTAACATCTTTGATCAAGTAATTATGCTTGGTAATAGGTGCAGTTATACCTGTAATATCTGCTTCCTGGAAAGAGTCTGTGCCTATTAAATTTGTTTCAGCCTGTCCGGTGATTGCAACCATGGGAATTGAATCCATATAAGCACAGGCAATACCGGTAATTAAATTTGTCGCTCCCGGACCAGATGTTGCAACGCAGACACCTGTTTTCCCCGTCGCTCTTGCATAACCATCTGCAGCATGGGATGCACCTTGTTCGTGACGAACCAGTATATGCCTTATATCACTATCAAAAATGGCATCATAAATTGGAATAACTTTACCACCGGGAAAACCAAAAATAACTTCAACACCTTCTTCTTTCAAACATTTTATTAACATCTGGGCACCATTAATTTTTCCCATTTTCTTAACCTCTTATAAGTTAGTAACAACTTTATAACATTTAAATTTTATTGATTATAACACTTATTTTATTCTAAAACAGCACCTTTTGATGCTGATGTGACAAGTTTTGCATACCTGTAAAGATAACCTTCTTTAATCTTGGATTCAGGTGGATTCCACTTCTCTTTCCTCCTGGCTAATTCTGAATCACTGACAAGAGCATTAATCTTGTTATTGTTTATATCTATCTCAATAATATCTCCTTCTTCAAGCAGTGCTATCGGACCACCGGCCTGCGCTTCAGGTGAAATATGACCTATTGAGGCGCCTTTTGTAGCTCCCGAAAATCTTCCGTCAGTAATAAGAGCAACATCCTTATCAAGCCCCATTCCAGCTAATGTTGAGGTTGGAGCAAGCATTTCCCTCATCCCCGGACCACCTTTTGGACCCTCATACCTGATGACGACTACATCGCCTTTAACTATTTTTCCATTTAAAATAGCATCCTGTGCGTCTTCTTCACTATTAAATATCTTTGCCTTGCCCCTGTGGTGCATCATTCCAGGATCAACAGCAGACTTTTTAACAACACACCCTTCGGGTGCCAGGTTTCCCCATAAAATTGTAAGTCCCCCATCACTGGTATGTGGATTGGATATCTTTCTTATCACTTCTTCGTTTAATATTTTTAAACCTGCAACATTGTCTTTAACTTTATTTCCGGTGGCAGTAATAAGCTCTCCGTCAATCATCCCGTTGGCGAAAAGCTCGCTCATAACTGCTCCAATACCTCCGGCCCAGTATAAGTCTTCCACATGGTGTGAGCCTGCCGGGCTGATTCTGCAGAGATTTGGAGTTTTTGCACTTATTTCATTTACAAGTTCCAGGGAAAAGCTTGCCTTTGCTTCCTTTGCTATTGCTGTGAGATGCAGGATAGTATTAGTCGAGCATCCTACCGCCATATCCACTGCAAGAGCATTCTTTATTGAATCCGGGTTGATAATATCTCTTGGTTTTATATTTCTTGAAACAAGATCCATGATTTTGATTCCTGCAGTTTTTGCAAGCCTCAATCTTTTTGAAAATACCGCAGGTATGGTTCCATTACCAGGAAGGGCTATGCCAATTGCTTCAGATAAACAATTCATTGAATTTGCAGTAAACATGCCTGCACAGCTTCCGCATGTCGGACATGATTCATTTTCAATTTCTTCAAGATCACCTAAGCTGTACTTTCCTGCCTTGTGCATTCCAACAGCTTCAAAACAATTGCTTAAATCTATATCTCTTCCCCTAAATTTACCTGCAAGCATCGGCCCGCCGCTTATGAGGATGGATGGGATATTTAACCTTAATGCAGCCATAATCATGCCGGGGATGATTTTATCGCAGTTTGGAACAAGTACCAGGCCATCAAAAGAATGGGCCATGCAAACGGCTTCTATGCTGTCGGCAATTAATTCTCTGCTTGCAAGAGAGTATTTCATCCCAATGTGATTCATGGCTACGCCATCACAAATACCAATTGTGGAAAACTCCTGCGCTGTTCCTCCTGACATTGTTATCCCGGTTTTTACTGCTTCAACAATACTGTCCAGATTCATGTGCCCGGGTATCAAAGTATTCGCTGAATTAACAACACCAATAATTGGCCTTGCAATTTCCTCATCAGTAAATCCAAGCGCTTTGAATAATGAGCGATGAGGCAGCCTGTTTACTCCTTTTTTGATATTATCACTTCTCAATTTTCCTCCAGACATTGTCAAATTTGTATTCCAATAAAACCTTTTATTTATTAAAACAAACCTATTTTTATTTTTTAATCTATTAGATTTATTTTATATTAATTTTTCAATAAAACCATAGCACAAAACAAACAAGCCAGTTAATTAAAGTAGAATGATTGTTTATAAACTAAAAAAATGAGAAAAGAAACCATCCTACCTAATCAAAGTGAAAGACAGACTGGTAGGACTACAAGAATAATTAAAATAATTATGGCAGATGAAATCATACTGATAACTCTGAAATTATCAGAAAAAATAGAACTAAAAATACTGCTATAAGTTGTTTCCATTTAAGTATTTTTCAATTTGCCATAAAATCTAAGGTAACCTATGTTGGAAAGCATGTTAGCATAAATATACATGTAACACAATAGATTTTTATAAAAAAATTTTATTAAAGAATTAAATCAAATTAAAGGGTCCAGGATAATTTATTATCCTGAACCCTTTTTTATACTTTTTAGTTTGCTGTTATCTCGAAATTTATAAGCACTAAAACAGTTTCATTTATACTAACTTACTTCCACAATTAGGACAAAATGTAGCACCTTCTTCAGTCGGTTTTCCGCAAGAAGGACAGAATTTAGCTTTAGACTTTGGATGCTCTTCAGGTATCTGCTGTGGGG
>CAZFFH010000054.1:6026-8982 GCA_964518375.1 uncultured Actinomycetota bacterium | reverse complement strand
AATGTTTATCAAGATTGCAGCCATACTCATGGTCAAATCCGCCGCCGGTTTCAAACTGAATAATTGGATGCTGGATATTATATCTTTCCAATAAGTATTGGCTCACTTCATCAAGCAACTGCTGAGTCTGGCTTATATTTATATCTTCGATTACCATGTGTGCAGTCATGCAATACATATTGCTGGTTATTTCCCAGACATGCAGGTCATGGATATCTTTAACTTTTGCATTTTGTGCAATCACGCCTGACTTAAGCTCGCCAACGTTAATATTCTTGGGGGTTGATTCCATTAATATCCGAACCGAGTCTCTTATCAGCGAAATGGACCAGATCAGTATTAATATTGCGATAATGATTGAGAAAATAGGGTCTATTATATAAAAACCTGTAAAATAAATTATGAAAGCACCGATAACTACTCCGACTGATGAACCGGTATCGCCCAACATATGAATGAATGCGCTTCTGACATTTAAGCTTTCCTTGCTTGCCTTCCAAAGCAGTAGCGCTGTTGCTATATTTACAAGTAGCCCGACCACCCCTATTATTATCATTTCCCGTGCAGCTATAGGCCTGGGATTTAAAATGCGCTTGTACGCTTCCCATAAAATAAATCCGGTTATTACAAGCAATGTTATACCGTTAAGCAGTGCTGCGAGTATTTCCGCCCTGTAAAAACCAAAGCTTTTATCTTTTGTTGCGGGCCTGCAGGCATAAAGAATTGCAAGAAAGCTGACTAGCAGGGCAAATGCATGCGTAAGCATGTGGCCGGCATCCGATATTAATGCAAGACTGCCTGTAAAAATCCCGCCAAGTATTTCTGCAACCATCATGGTACCGGTAAGTACTATTGTAATAAGCAGCCTTTTTCTTTCATAAGACCTGAAGTCATGTCTGTGATTTTCATGGGGATGTCTGTCGTGCTCTTGATGGGAATGCTGCAACTTTTTTGGAGAATGATTATGTTCCATAATAAATATGTTAAATCATAGATCTATCTTTTTTATGGGTGCAAAACTGACAAGCAGGTGCTTTAGGCCCACCTTGTCAAAAACAACATCTATTTCAATATCGTCATTCAATATTTTAACTTTTAAAACTTCCCCTCTGCCCCACATTTTATGTTCTATCAGGTCGCCTTCAGAATAATCCTTAAAAATACCATAATCTGAACTATCGAATTGGCCAGTGCCAGACTTTTTAAAACTCCTGCTCTTGCTTCTATTTTCAGCTTCTATTATATTCTCATCGATAATCAGGTTTTGGGGAATCTCTCTTATAAACCTTGATAAAACCTTAAAGCTGGTATCACCATATATACTGTGGCTTAAAGCTGATGTCAGGAAAACTTTTTCTTTTGCCCTTGTAATGCCAACATAACAAAGCCTTCGCTCTTCCTCAAGTTCAGGCATGCTGTTCATACTCCTGGAATGAGGGAAAATCCCCTCTTCCATGCCAATAATAAACACTACAGGAAATTCCAGCCCTTTTGCATTGTGGAGAGTCATGAGAACCAGGGCGTCCATTGATTCGTCATAATTATCTATATCTGTCAAAAGTGAAACTTCTTCAAGAAACCCATCGAGTCTTGCAAGGTTGCTCTGCATATTGTAGTTTGCAGAGCCTGGAGTAGTCGGTGTGCCCGGAGTATGCTCATATTCTTTTGTAACAGTAAGAAATTCTTTTAAGTTTTCAATCCTGTTCATTGCATCTATCGTGTTCTCAAATTCAAGCTCCTTCATATACCCCGTAACTTCCCATACTTTTTGAAGGATTTCACCAACACCGTGTTCAACGGCAAAATTCCTGAAATCGCTGAGCATGTCCTGAAACTGATTAATCCGCTCCTTCGTTTTCTGGTTGATTGTATTGATTTCACTGCTGGCGTAAAAAGCCTCTATAAATGTCATTTTCTTTTTAATTGCAAATTTTTCTATCGAATTCAGGGTGCTCTTACCTATTTTTCTTAAAGGAACATTTACTATCCTGAGCAGGCTGATAAGGTCTTTTGGGTTTGAAATCAGTTTAAGGTAAGCCAGCATGTCCTTAATTTCCTTTCTGTCGTAAAATCGAAGCCCTCCATAAATCTTGTATGGTATATTCTCTTTTATCAGGAATTCTTCAACCGCTCTTGACTGTGCGTTTGTCCTGTAAAAAATTGCAAAATCTCTGTACATCCTGGAATTTTCTTCCACGATTTTTTTTATCTTCCCGACTATGAATGCAACCTCTTCCTTTTCATTGGAAGCCATGTATTTGGAAATCAGGTCACCTTCAATATTGTCGGTCCATAGTTTCTTTTTTTTGCGGCTTTCATTGTTACTGATTAAAAAATTTGCTGCTGAAAGTATATTTTTTGTGGAACGGTAATTTTGCTCAAGCTTTATAACTTCTGTTTTATCAAAATTCTTGTCAAAGCTAATGATATTTTCAATCATGGCTCCTCTCCAGCTGTAAATGCTCTGGTCATCATCTCCAACTACATAGATATTTTTATATCTGGCAGCAAGCAGCAATATCAGCTCGTTCTGGGCAATATTTGTATCCTGGAATTCATCCACAAGGACATATTTGAATTTTTCCTGGTATTTTTTTAAAACATCCGGATAGAGCCTTAATATATCCACCATGTACATGAGCAGGTCATCAAAATCCAGCGCATCAGCCTTAATCAATTTTTGCTGGTAAAGCGGATAGACCCTGGATACAACCTTTTCATAATAATCGCTTGACTGGCTTGAATAAGTTTCATAATCTATGAGCCTGTTTTTGGCATCGCTTATAACTGCATGTATAGCTTTGGGTGGAAACCTTTTATTATCTATATCAAGCTCAATAAGACATTTTGAGGTAAGGCTCGTCTGATCACTTTCATCATAGATTACAAAATTACTTGGAATGCCGAGATGGTGAATCTCATACCTTAAAACTTTTGCGCAAAATGAATGAAAAGT
>CAZFFH010000054.1:0-5926 GCA_964518375.1 uncultured Actinomycetota bacterium | reverse complement strand
TGAAATAAGAAGCTTTTGCAAAGAAATCGATGAAGGTATTGTTATCTTATCATCTTACCAAAAAATTTGGCGATATATTCCACCTGATGAAGCATTTCTTTGGTTTGTTTTGCATCAAGAGCTTGCTGACCATCACATAAAGCTTTTTCAGGTTCATTATGGATCTCAACAATCAGGCCATCAGCGCCGACAGCAATAGCGGCCCTGCTCATAGGAATAACCAGGTCGCTCTGCCCAACCGCATGCGACGGATCTATTATTATTGGCAGCTTACTTAACTTTTTTATAACAGGGACGGCTGACAAATCGAGAGTGAACCTGGTGTAAGGTTCAAAAGTCCTGATGCCACGCTCGCAGAGCACTATTTCAACATCTCCTGCTGAAGATATGTATTCTACTGCAAGAAGCCATTCTTTGATAGTTGAGGCCCAGCCCCTTTTCAAAATCACTGTCTTATTTTGTTCGTGGGCAACTTTGCCAACTTTTTTAAGCAATGCAAAATTTGACATGTTCCTGGTACCTATCTGCAGGACATCCACATATTTTGCAGTTTCCTGGACTGTTTCTGCCTCAGTAACTTCTGTAACAGTTTTAAGCCCGTATTTTGCGCCAACTTCATTTAATAATTCCAGTCCCTGATGTTCAAGGCCCTGGAAGCTGTACGGAGACGTTCTTGGTTTGAAAGCTCCTCCCCTCAAAAAATTAAGACCGCTTTTTTTAACAATTCCTGCAATTGCATCAAGCTGCTCCCGGCTTTCGATTGCACAGGGACCTGCGATTACAGTTACGAACCCATCTAATATTAATTTTTCTTTGTCTGATTTTTTCATGCTTACCTGCATTTACAATTTATTTTACAAGACTTCTACACCGGCTACAAAGTTTCATCTTTTTCAAGAATCTGGACGTTCCTCAGTATCGACTCAAAGATCTGGACCATATTGTCATTATATAGTGGACCTTTGTTATAGCTTACTATATTATTCATCAAATCCTCTTCCCTCTTTGCATCATAGAGAGGCATATCATGCTTTTCCTTCATCTTCTTTATCAAAAGAACTATTTCAGCTCTTCTATTGAGCAAATCTACGATTCCCCTGTCAGTCTGGTTAATTTCTTCTCTATACCCTTTTAATTTTTCTTTAAAATCATCTTCCATATATCCCCACCTTGTATTTTTTTCAAATTAATTTATATAAAACTCTACTCCCATTCGATAGTGCTTGGAGGTTTTGAGCTTATATCATATACCACCCTGTTAACTCCTTCTACCTCATTAATTATACGATTACTCAGGTTTTCAAGTACTTCGTATGGAAGTCTTACCCAATCCGCAGTCATGGCATCTTCGCTGTTAACCGCTCTGAGTACTATTGGATATGAATAAGTTCTTTCATCCCCCATTACTCCAACACTCTTTATGCAAGGCAGAATGGCAAAAGATTGCCAGATGCTTTCATAAAGGCCTACCCGCCTGATTTCTTCAAGAACTATTTTGTCTGCCATTTTCAATATTTCGAGCCTTTCTTCAGTGACATCGCCAATAATTCTTATTGCAAGCCCAGGACCCGGGAAAGGCTGCCTCCAGACTATTTCTTCAGAAAGCCCGAGCTCGATCCCCAATTTTCTTACTTCATCCTTGAAAAGCTGCCTTAATGGCTCTATTAATTTTAGCTTCATGTCTTTAGGAAGTCCACCAACATTATGATGCGATTTTATTCTTGCAGCATCTCTGGTCCCGCTCTCAATTACGTCAGAATAAAGAGTTCCCTGTACAAGGTAATCAGCATTTTTAATCTTTTTTGCTTCTTCTTCAAAGATGCGAATAAATTCAGCTCCTATTATTTTTCTCTTAGCCTCAGGGTCACCAATACCCCTTAACTTTGAAAGGAACCTTTCTTTTGCTTTAATATGAATAAAATTAATCTTAAAATTGTCTCT
Source organism: uncultured Actinomycetota bacterium (assembly GCA_964518375.1). Classification (GTDB taxonomy): domain Bacteria; phylum Actinomycetota; class Humimicrobiia; order Humimicrobiales; family Humimicrobiaceae; genus JAHILC01. Next base: position 3,985 of record CAZFFH010000054.1, on the reverse strand, counting down.
GAAAGTTTTTTCAACCTGCTCGTCCTCACCCATACGAAGCAACCCATGGTCCACAAACATGCAAGTAAGTTTTTCGCCAACGGCCCTATGAACAAGAATTGCAGCAACCGTAGAATCGACTCCACCGCTTAAAGCACAGATGACCTTGCCATCCTTTACCTTGCTTTTTATTTCTTTTACCTGGTTTTCAATTATTGACACCATTGTCCAGCTTGGAGAACATTCGCATATATCAAAGAGGAAATTCTTCAATATGTCCATGCCTGACGGGGTGTGGATCACTTCCGGGTGAAACTGTATTCCATAAATTTTCTTTTTTGTGTTTTCGACCCCTGCAATTGGAAGTGAAGGAGTTGAAGCAATAACTTTAAAGGCCGGTGGCAATTTTGCAACGCTGTCCTTATGGCTCATCCAGCATATTTCTGATTGGGCAAGGCCATTAAAAAGAGGTGAACCAAGCTTTAGATCAATACTTGTTTTTCCGTATTCATTGTTTCCCGTACCAGTAACTTCTCCACCCAGAAGATGGGTAATAAGCTGCATGCCGTAGCATATTCCAAGTATAGGAATGCCAAGCTCCAATATTTCCTTGTCCACAGTCGGAGTTTTTTTTACGTCTGAGAATATGGATAATATGCTGCCGGGAGAACCGGAAAAAACAAGACCGTCCGGCTTCTTTTCCTTTATTTTTTCCATTACTTTGTCGTAGGGCACCAGTTCAGAAAATACCCTGAGCTCTCTTATTCTTCGAGCGATAAGCTGGCTGTATTGTCCTCCAAAATCAATTACCAGAATGTTTTGCATGCTTTAACCCATTCCAACTTTCTGTGCTTGCTGGTGAAATTTACCTTCGGTCTTAATAGAAGGAGCGACCATAACTTCTGCTTTCTGGAAATCCTTTATATTCTTATAACCGCAGGTAGCCATTGAAGTCCTCAAAGCTCCGCAAAGATTTAATGTTCCATCATTTTCGTGGGCAGGACCAACCAAAATTTCTTCAAGACTTGCAACAACGTCGGTTTTTATTCTTGTCCCTCTTGGAAGATCGGGATGGAAGGTTGCCATGCCCCAGTGATAGCCTCTCCCGGGTGCTTCTTTTGCACGGGAAAGCGGAGAACCTATCATCATAAGATCTGCGCCACATGCAATAGCTTTTGCTAAATCTCCGCCGGTCCTCATGCCTCCATCGGCTATTACTAGTACATATTGCCCCGTTTCATCAAGGTGCCTTGCTCTTGCCGCAGATGCATCTGCAATCGCAGTTGCCTGTGGAACACCAATACCTAATACCTGGCGTGTAGTGCAGGCTGCACCGGGGCCAACTCCAACCAGTATCCCAACAGCGCCTGTGCGCATAAGATGCAGGGATGTTGAAAATGACGAGCAGCCTCCTACTATTACCGGAACAGGGCATTTTGGAATGAACTGTTTTAAATCCAATGGTTCTTTTGTCACGCTAACATGCTCTGCACTTATTACGGTACCCTGAATTACCAGTATGTCAAGCCCTGCATCCAGGGCAGCTTCGTAATACTTTTGAACTTTCTGGGGAGTTAAGGAGCCACACACAACAGCGCCCTTTTCTTTAATCTGTTTTATTCTTTTTTGAATTAACTCAATTTTTACGGGTTCCCCATATATTTCCTGCATTTTTGCTGTTGCTTCCCTATCAGAAAACCTGGAAATTTTTTCCAGCAACTCATCAGCGTTGTCATACCTTGACTGGATCCCCTCCAGGTTGAGAACAGCAAGACCACCAATCCTGTGCATTTCAAGGGCCATGCTTACATCTACTACACCATCCATGGCTGATGCAAGTATGGGAATTTTAAAATGATAATCACTAATACTGGCAGAAATATCTATATCTTCAGGATCTCTTGTCCTCCTGCTGGGAACAATTGATATTTCATCAAAACCATAGGCCCTTCTGCCCATTTTACCTTTTCCAATTTCGACTTCCATCGGATCAAGCCCCCTTCCTTTTCAATTTTTTCTCTTCTTTTTTAATTAATCTTTTAATATTATCTCTATGTGCGATAAATGTTAATATAAATAGAAAAATTGCTGCAATAACTATTGCCAGCGGATATTTGGAAAAATAAAACGATAAGGGCGTAGCAACTGCTGCAATAAGTGAAGCTAAAGATACAATTCTAAATATTATAAAAATTAGCAGCCAGACAGCCAGGATTATAATCATAGGCAGTATTCTTATTAATACAGTACTACCGGTAAAAGGAAAGCTGCACAAACCAATTATTGTACCTAAAGAAGTTGCGATGCCTTTCCCGCCTTTAAAATTAAGATATATCGAATAATCATGTCCCAGAACAACTAAAACGGTTGTTATGGCTGCAAGTATCAAATCACCGGGAAATAAGAAATAAACTGCCATGATTGGCAAAAATCCCTTTAAAACATCAATTAAAATAGTAATTACTCCTGCAGTTGCACCTATAGTTCTTGTGATATTGGTTCCACCAACATTACCGCTCCCCTGTTCTCTGATATCTCCGCCTGTTTTTGCCTTATACCATATGTAGGCGATGGGAACGGACCCAAACAAGTATGCTGCAATTATGAAAATTATTTTATAAAAGATTATCATATTCATATTAAGTGGAAATAGTTTTGCCTCCATGAAATGAGCTTATGCATCAGATAAAGCAATAATGGCAATATTACTATAACTTGTAAATTTATTCAATTTATAAAAACATATAAAACATGTGCTGGCGGGATAACCTTGGAAATAATAAAACTTAAAATTATTGAAAAATAATGTTTTTCATAAAAATAAGAATTTTTTTGACTAATTTTTAAAAGTGATATAATTGCAATATTAATTTTTTATTTTAGGCCAGGAGCTAAGAATGAAAAAAAGCAAATTTTATGTCCTTCTCTCTTTACTAATTACAATCCTTCTTTTTTCAGTGGCAGCCTTATGCAACTGGTGCGGTATAGCAACACCTGCCACTACTGATACTACTATTGAGACTGCTACAGAAAAAACAGATGTAGGGGAAAGCAAGGAGTCTGCGTCAGATGAAACAACAGATAAAACAGAAGAAACAACGGACCAGACAGAAGAAACAAGTGCCACGGAAGATACATCCGATTATGAAGCGCCCACCATCAAACTTGAAATCTATGAAGGCCCGACTTATGTTCCCGCCGGTGACATATGTTGGGTTCGGGTAAAAGCTGTGGTGACCGGTAAACCGGCTCCTACCGTAAAGTTCAGCAAGGACGATAGTGGTGGTGTCTGGGGTACAAAGAAAGTCCAAGTTAATATCCACAGAGGTGAACCTTATACTCTCACCGCAACAGCCAAGAACTCAGAAGGCGAAGACACTGCTACCTTAGCTTTAACATGGGGATGTAATAGCAACCCTGTTATCAATGATATAACCCTTTCCAGCGCAACCATTGTAATAAATAAGACTTATGATGTCACTGCAAGCGCAACGGACCCTGACGGCGACAGTCTTACATATAAGTGGACCGTAAGTGGCGGTGCCATAAACAATGATGCTGCTAACCCTATGAAATGGACAACACCAAATGCAGCAGGTGATTATACCATCCAGGTTAAAGTAACTGATGGAAAAGGCGGAGAAGCAACAAAATCAAAGACAGTTAGTGTTAGTGCACCTATTGAAGCAAATGTAAATATTAATGTCGATACAAGTATAAGCGGTTATATAGTAGTGGATTGGGGTGCATATCCGGGGGGTCCTTCTATATTTGTAGGTGACTATACTAATGATAAACAAATGAAAGCCTATTTAAGTTTTAACATAAGCGGTATAAGCAGCCTGGCAGATGTGACTATAAAAGATGCTTCTCTGTCCATGCCAGTCGACGGTATTGTACAGCACCCGGAACTTATGCCAAATGTCCATGTCAAAGTATTCGATTATGGTAGTTCTTTAGAACTTGCGGACCAGGGTGCCGGCGGCAATTTTGTAAAAATTTTTCC
>CAZFFH010000053.1:0-9001 GCA_964518375.1 uncultured Actinomycetota bacterium | reverse complement strand
GGGAGACTGCTTAAATCAAGAGGTTTTTCTGTTACCATTCAAAAATTTGATCCTTATATAAATATTGATCCCGGTACCATGAATCCATTCCAGCATGGCGAGGTTTTTGTAACTGATGACGGTGGAGAAACTGACCTGGATCTTGGACATTATGAAAGATTCATTGATGAAAACCTTTCAAAATATAACAACTTTACGAGTGGAAAAGTTTATAAGAATGTAATAGACAAGGAACGAAAAGGCGATTATCTGGGTGCCACAGTACAGGTTATCCCTCACGTAACAGATGAGATTAAAAGCTGTATCAAAAAAACACTTGAATCAAAAAAAGTAGACATAGTAATCACAGAAATAGGCGGCACTGTCGGTGATATTGAAAGTTTGCCTTTCCTGGAAGCTATCAGGCAATTTAAAAAAGATATAGGAAAAGAAAACGTGCTTTATATCCATGTTACCTATGTTCCATTTTTAAGAACGACTACCGGAGAACTTAAAACAAAGCCAACCCAGCACAGCGTAAAGGAACTTAGAAGTATTGGAATACAACCTGATGTAATTATTTGCAGGAGCGAATTAAAACTTAATGAAGATTTAAAAAATAAAATAGGCCTATTCTGTGATATAGAACAGGAAGCAATAATAGATGCGATTGATGTCAAACATCTTTATGAAGTTCCGCTTAACCTCCAGAAAGAAGGGCTCGATTCAATTGTGATGTATAAGTTAAACCTGAAGTATAGGGTTTCCGACATGCAGGAATGGAAAAACCTGGTCGAGGCAATAAATAGTCTCGAGGGGAAAGTTAAAATTGGAATAGTCGGTAAATACACAGACTTAAAAGATGCATATCTTAGCATAGTTGAAGCACTCAACCACGGCGGGTATCACTGTAAGAGGAATATAGAACTAAAATGGATAAGTTCTGATGAACTGGACGATGTTGAAAAATGTGGAAAAATCTTAAAAGATGTTGACGGTCTGCTTGTTCCGGGAGGTTTTGGAATAAGAGGGATAAACGGAAAAATTAATGCCATAAAGTATGCAAGGGAAAACAAGGTTCCTTATTTTGGAATTTGTCTTGGAATGCAGTGCGCGGTAATTGAGTTTTCGAGAAATGTTCTTGGCCTTACAGATGCAAACAGTTCAGAGTTTGATAAAGATACAAAAAATCCTGTTATTGACTTAATGCTTGAGCAAAAAGATATAGATGGTATGGGTGGAACAATGAGGCTGGGAAGCTATCCATGCAAACTATCCCCGGATTCAAATGCCGGCAAGGCCTATCAGCAGGAGCTTGTTAATGAAAGGCACAGGCATAGATACGAGCTGAATAATGACTTCAGGCAAGCTCTTGAATCTGCGGGCATGATGGTTACAGGAGTTTATCCGGCAAAAGACCTTGCAGAAATAGTTGAAATTAAAAATCATCCCTGGTTTGTTGGGGTACAGTTTCATCCTGAATTTAAATCAAGGCCTGACAGGCCTCATCCATTGTTCCGGGATTTTGTAAGCGCTTCAATAAAAAATTCTAAAAAATAAAAGGAAAAAAGATTAAGATTAAAATAAAGAACACTATTATTGGATTAAATTCGGTATTACTTATTGTAATTCTGTTATTTTCCTCCCTTACTTTTTTAGTTTATAACTTTAATTTTTATAACAAACTATATGAGAAAAATGGCGTATATGAGGTACTTGACCGCAGCGATACTGCAAAGATAACCCGGCAGGTTTTTGAATATTTTAAATCCGGAAAAGAATTTGAAAGCTTTAAATTAAAGGGAGATATTAATTATTTTAATGATAATGAGATAAGCCATCTACTGGATGTTAAAATTCTCCTAAATAAGATATTTATTTTATTTTATTGTTGTCTTGCAATATTTCTAATACTGGCTTTAGTTCTTTATCTGGTAACTAAAAAAATTTTTAAATTCCTGCGGAGCATCAGCCTGATATTTTTAATTTCATCATCAGTTTTTATATTCTTTGTTTTATTATTATATTTTTTTGGGAACAATTTTCTTGAGCTTTTTGAAAATTTTCATCTTATTTTCTTCCCGCAGGGGAATTGGGCCTTCCCGGAGGGATCACTTATAATAACTATTTTTCCTTTCGGATTTTTTTATGATTTTTTCTTTAAACTTATTCTAAATTCACTTATTATTGCTTTGGTATTGTTTGCATTCGGGATAGCGGGAATTATTGTTACGAAAAAGATAAATGATAAACTAAAATAAAATCCAGGCAAAAATAAATAATAAACTAAAATAAAATCCGGGTAAATGCCAGCGATTTAAATGTAATGGTAAAATAATAAAATGGTAAGAATGCAAAAAACTGTCAGTGACAGTAAACTCATAGACCTGATTAATAAAAAAAGGCTGCTTGAAACATTTTTTGAACTGCTGAAAATTAAAAGTCCTTCCCGGGATGAAAAACAAATAGCAGATTATGTTTCAGATATATTGCGGAGCCTGGGTTTAACAGTGATAAAAGATGACGCCGGGAAAAAAATAGGAAGCAATGCCGGTAATATAATTGCACTGCTGGAGTCAAATTGTGAAAATGGGGCAACAAGAACACAACCTTTATTTTTTGGGGCACATCTTGACACAGTAAGCGTAAATGGAGAGATCAAACCGGAGATTCGGGATAAAAAGATTGTAAACAAAAATAAAAATTGTATTCTTGGCGGTGACGATAAGGCAGCTATTGCAGCAATAATAGAAGCAATTCGCACTATAAAAGATTTTAAAATAAAGACAGGTAATATTTACCTAATTTTTACAATTGCAGAGGAAGTTGGCCTATTGGGTTCAAAAAATATGAACTTAAAACCCTTAAAAGCAAAATATGGATTTGTGTTTGACGGTGATGGAGATATTGGTAAAATATTTAACCAGGCGCCTTTCCACAACGCAATAGATATAACAATTATCGGAAAAGCAGCGCATGCAGGTATTTCACCCCAAAAAGGAATTAATGCTATCCAGGTTGCCTCACACGCAATATCAAAGATGAAGCTGGGAAGAATTGAACCCGGTACAACATGTAATATTGGTACAATTGAAGGTGGCGTTGCTACAAATATAATCCCGGAAAAGGTCCAAATCAAAGCCGAAGCCAGAAGCCTGCAAGAAGAGAGACTAAAAGAATTGACTGGCCGGATTATAAATGATTTTGAAACGTGCGCTAAAGAAAATGGAGCAAAAGCTAGGTTTAAAGTTAAAAGAGAATATGACGGCTTTAAAATACCTGAAAATGAGTTGCCGATCATAATGGCAAAAAATGTTTTTAAAAAACTCAAGGTAAAATCCAAAATCCTTTCAACAGTGGGTGGAAGTGATGTTAATATTTTAAATTCAAAAGGGAAAATGGCCATAAATCTTTCTGCCGGGATGGAAAATGTTCATTCAAGTAAAGAGTATGTAAAGATAGCAGAGCTTGAAAAATTAACGGCCCTTATCCTGGAGCTTTGCACCTATGATTTAGAAAAAACTATAAAATAGCAATAAAAATAATAAAAAAATAAAAAAATAATTTTAAAAGTGGATTAACTGAAGTGGATAAAAAATTATACGAAGAAAAGGTAAGTTCAAAAGAAATTTTTAAGGGTAAAATTCTAAAGCTTTATTTTGACCGGGTCAGGCTTCCAAATAATAAAATAACAACCCGTGAAAAGGTTGAACACCCCGGAGCAGTTGCAGTGGTACCAATAAATAAAGAAAATGAGGTAATTCTTGTCAAGCAGTATAGATATCCGGTAGATATCATTTTAATTGAGATTCCTGCAGGCAAGCTTGATGGCAGGGAACCCCCAATTGAATGTGCAAAGCGGGAACTTAAAGAAGAAGTTGGTTGCCAGGGAGGCAATTTTATTCACCTTGCACAAGTATTTACTTCTCCGGGATTCAGTAACGAAAAAATGGATATATATCTTGTCCGGGATTTTGAAGAAAAAGAAAATAACCCGGACGATGATGAGTTTTTACATATAATCAAAATTAAGCTAAAAGATTGCTTGAAAATGATTAAAAATGGTGAAATCAATGATGCTAAAAGCATTATAGGCATCATGATGGCAAGGGATTACCTTGAAATCTAATGAAAATCTTATAAATGATTTTATTGACTGCCTAAGATTTGAGCGCAGGCTTTCGAAAAATACAATAGTTTCCTACCAGAGAGATTTAGAAAAATACAGGTTTTTTCTTAACAGCAGTAAAATAAAAGAGATTTTAAACGTTTCAAATGATCAAATCCTTTATTTTTTGGAATTTCTTTATAAAACACAAAGCAGTTCTTCGGTTTCCAGGGTACTGGCAACGCTCAGAACATTTTACAAATATCTCGTAAGGGATGGAAAAATACAAAAAAATCCATTCAGCTCAATAAAAAACCCCAAAATGCCCAAAAAAATACTTGAAGTTTTAAATGAGCAAGAAGTAAAAAAATTCCTGGAAAGTATTCCAAGCTCCACATATCTTGAACTTCGCGACAAGGCGATGTTTGAGCTCTTATATGCATGTGGTATGAGAGTAAGCGAAATAGTAGATTTAAAACTTGCAGATATAGATTTTGACGAGGGTTTGATAAGATTTATCGGCAAAGGCAATAAAGAAAGGATCACTCCTATTGGTGACAGCGCAAAAGATTATCTTGGCAAGTACATAAGGGCAGCAAGGTATAATCTTGAAAGAGAGCGTAAATCTGAAAATGTTTTTTTAAATAAGAATGGCCAAAAGCTAACAAGACAGGGCTTTTGGAAAATACTTAAGAAATATGCCGGCAAAGCCAATGTCAGTAAAAATTTATATCCTCATCTTTTCAGGCACAGCTACGCAACACATATGCTTGAGAGAGGAGCAGATTTAAGGATAGTGCAGGAATTGCTCGGGCACAGCAGCATATCAACAACACAAATATATACAAATATTAATAAAAAACATGTTAAGGAAACCTATTTCAAATATCATCCCAGAGATAAGGAAAAAAGAAGTTAGAAATACATATTTTTATTGCATTTTTACCACTTTTTGATAAGGTATAAATTTAAATTAAAAGTTATTATAAATTTATAGCTTAATAACCTGTCATATTAGTAACACTTTAAGAGATAAGGTTTAATTAAATATTATGTTTAGTAATTTAGGAAATGAAATAGTAGTTTTCTTAAGACAGCTTATAGTCATGGTTCCCGGGCTTCTGATTGGTGTCATACTTCACGAATACGCCCATGGGTATATTGCAAACAGGTTTGGAGATCCCACAGCAAAAAACATGGGAAGGCTCACCTTAAACCCGGTTGCGCATATAGACTTGTTCGGGAGTATCCTTCTGCCTTTACTTTTAATCCTGATAAGAAGCGGTATTGTCTTCGGATATGCAAAACCTGTTCCTATAAACCCTTCATATTTCAGGAGCTACAGGCGGGGGATAAGGTATTCTTCGCTGGCGGGTCCTGTTACAAATTTAATTGTCGGGTTTTTAATTGGAGCTCTTTTCGGGCTTTTTATTTACATTTTACAAATTTCCGGATTTTTACTAAATGAAGCTTCCGGAACGATTGGGCACAAAGCTGTAATTCTAATATATGATATGTTCCGGAATGCCATTTATATAAATATTTTCCTTGCAATTTTCAACTTTATACCAGTTCCACCTCTTGACGGTTCAAATATCCTTGCATCTTTCTTACCCGGGGATGCGATGTATAAATTTTTAAGGATAGGAAGATTCGGGTTTATTTTCATATTTTTACTGCTTTATCTGGGAGGAGGGTTATTTTGGAAAGCCTTATCTCCGGTAATTAATGTTGTTTTTGATGGATTTACATGGTGGCAATATTTAATGTGATTACCAATATGATATTTTAATTTTCAGGGGGAAAAGTCTGAAAGAAATACTTTTCATTATCGTTTTGTGCCTTGAGCGAAGCGAAAGGAATGGTTTATAATAATGAAAAAGATAATGCTGACAGGATTCAGGCCGACAGGAAGGCTGCACCTTGGGCATTTACATGGAAATATTAAAAATATGATCAAAAACCAGAAGGATTATGATAATTTCTTTTTCCTTGTAGATTGGCATGCTCTATCAACTGAGTATCAGAATCCCAAAAACATTAAAACCAACCTTTTGGATTGTGTAATTGACCTTATTTCACTGGGAATTGATCCTGAAGTGACTCACCTTTACAGACAGTCCGACATCCCGGAAATAGCAGAACTTACTTTATATCTGTCTGTGATTACTCCCTTATCCTGGCTTGAAAGATGCCCGACTTACAAAGAACAGATAAGAGAGATAAAATCCAAGGACCTGTCAACTCTCGGTTTTTTCTCCTACCCTGTATTGATGGCTGCAGATATCCTGATTGTAAATTCTGACATAATACCTGTTGGAGAAGACCAGCTGCCCCATCTTGAGATTACAAGGGAAATAGCCAGGAGGTTTAATTTCCTATATGGAAATTATTTCAAGGAACCGGCAGCAATGCTTTCACAGGCTACCCGGGTTCCCGGAACTGATGGGAGAAAAATGTCAAAAAGTTATGATAATGCAATATTTTTATCTGATGATTTTGACAGCATAGAGAAAAAAGTAAGGAGCATGATAACAGATCCTAAAAGAATTCATCTCAGGGACCCGGGGAATCCTCAAGTATGTAATGTATTTACTTTTTACAAGCTTTATAAAGATAGTGGTATTGAAGAAATAGAAAATAGATGCAAGAACGGCCAAATAGGCTGTACTGCTTGCAAAGATGAAATAGCCGGGCTTATTTTTGATTCATTAAAGGATTTCCAGGCAAAAAGAAAAGAACTTGAAAATAATATCGGATATGTTTATGAAATCCTTGAAAAAGGGAAAAATGAAGTCAGGGAAATTTCTAAAACTACAATTTTAGATGTAAGAAAAAAAATGGGCATAGATTAATGCGGTGGGGGAACAAAGTTATTTAATTAAATACGAAGATTTTTCCGGTCCTGCAAATTTACTCCTGGATCTTGTAAGGAAAAGAAAAGTAGATATTTACCAGATAAGGCTAAATTCAATAATTTTAGATTTTCTGGACTTTATCAAAACAAATAAAAATATTCTTCTAGACACTCTTTCAAGCTTTCTATATATAACAGCAATTCTACTTGAAATTAAATCAAGCTCAATTATTCCATCACAAAGCAAAAAAGAAGAAGAAATTGAAATAGGGGACGATAGTTTGATTAAGGTAAGAGAGCAGGAATACAGGATTTATCAAAAAACGGCAAATTATGTTGAAAAATTAATAGACGAAGAGAAATTTTATTTTATGCGTGAAGCGCCGCTTGAAAAAGAATTCCTGAACGTACTTCCGGATTTTTTAGACAAGTTAAATATGGATCTGATAAATTACATAGCTTCAACTTTACTTAAAAAGAATGATTTTATAATTGATCTGAGTACAGTATACCTTGATAATGCAAGTATAAGCATGATTGATGAAATGGACAGGATAAAAAAGGAGCTGCTAAGTAAAAAAGAAGTTTCTTTTATACAGCTGTCAGAGTCATACAGCGAGTTGATTGATAAAATAATCTGTTTTCTTTCAATACTGGAGCTTTATAAAAATGAACTTATAGATATAATACAATTTGAAAACTTTGGTAATATTATTATAAAAAATATAAATTAAATAACTTAAAAATTATAAATTTGATATATATAAAAATAAAAAATGGATCAGATAAAAGATAACAGCAATATAGAAACAGGAGAAAACGTGCTGCCCACCAAGGGTGAAAATATTGAAGATGGATTATCTGTAAGCAGTGAAAGAATCAATATAATAAATAGTATATATAAGACAGATGACTGGCTTAAATCATGCATTGAAGGTATTCTTTTTATTTCTGAGGCAACAGTGAGCATTGGTGAAATCTCTTCCACGCTTGAAATAACTGAAAGAAAAACTGAAAAAATACTGGGTGAGCTTGAAAGAGAATACCTTGATAAAAACAGGGGATTTATATTAAGAAAAGTTGCCGGTGGATACAGGTTATATTCAAACCCTGCCATAAGTGATATTTTGAAAGTTTTTGTAAAATCAAATATCAGGACATACATTTCCCAGGCTGCACTGGAAACAATAGCTATAATTTGCTACAGGCAACCGGTTACAAGAACACAGATTGCAGAGATAAGGGGTGTAAGAACGGACAGTGTTATTTTGACTCTGGTCGACAAAGGATTAATTAAAGAAGCCGGCAGGTTAAAGGAGCCCGGTAATCCTATTTTATACAAAACAAGTGAAAAATTACTTGAAATTATGGGAATAAACAGCATCAAAGACTTGCCTGGCCTACAGAATTTCGAAGACAAAAACTCTGAAGACAAAAACAATGGAGAAGAAAGTTAGAATTGCAAAATATCTTGCCTCATGTGGAATACTTTCCCGCAGAAAAGCCGAAGAGCTGATAAAATCAGGAAAAATTAAGGTAAATGGTGAAATCCTTACCGATCTTTCTTTTAAGGTTGGCACCGATGATAAAGTCAAGTACCAGGGCAAAGAATTAAAATACGAAAAAAATATAGTAATTGCCTTAAACAAACCCCGGGGATACATTTCCAGTGCTGCCGACAATTATAAACGCAAGACAGTCCTTGACTTGGTCAATGGAATTGAAGCAAGATTATATCCGGTTGGAAGACTTGATTTTGACTCAAGAGGTTTGATTTTGCTTACCAATGATGGTGATTTTACATATGAAATACTGCATCCAAAATTTCAGGTTCCTAAAACATATGAAGTTGAAATAAACGATTATTTCAGTGATGAAAATATTGAAAAAATAACAAATGGAATCAATATTGAAGGAAGGGAACTTTTGCCTGCTGCAGTTAGAGTTTTAGTCAGGAAAAACAATATTTCCAGAATCGAAATTAAAATTATTGAGGGAAGAAAAAGAATTATAAGAAAAGCTTTTGCAAAACTTGGTTATAAAGTTAAAGATCTTAA
>CAZFFH010000052.1:4503-9080 GCA_964518375.1 uncultured Actinomycetota bacterium | reverse complement strand
TCGGGTTAATTTCTTCACTGGCATTATTGTCTATTTCGTCCTGTTCAAAAAACGGTGATTCCGGAAAGTCAACGGAACAGCAAGCTCCAGCTTCAGTTGCTCAAACTTCTGCAGAAAAAACTGATTCAGAAACCACGGCACCTGCAACAACGGAAGAAAAGAAAAATTACTATGTCAGCTCTTCAGAAGAATTTCCCAATTATTCTTTTATATGTCCTGAAGGCTGGCAGCTTTTAGACTCCGGAGACGGAAGCAGGATTTTAATCAAAAATCCTGATAGTACCGGCAATAAAACTGAAAGCATATATATCATTGTCGAGCCACTTGAAAAGATGGGTGAACTGAAAACAGATGAGCAGATTTACACCAGTTATACAGATGATGCGGCAAAAGAAGGAAAGGCCGTTATACTTGAAGATGAAAAAATGAGCATTGACGGAAATGATGTTAACCTTGCAGGTTATGAATATAAGAGCTCACTAAACGATGATGAAAATATAAAAAATATTGATTATTTTACCTTTATCAAAAAAGATAATTTTATTTATGCAGTTAAATATATGGGCCAGAATATAGAAAACCGGCAAGCAAAAAAGACAATTACAGATTTTATTTCCACTTTTACTTTTAATGATAAAGTGGAAAAACTGAAGGAAAAAGATAAGAATTCTTCAATGAATATTTTAATTTTGGGTGATGACAGCGCTTTTGACAGGCCGGGCGGCAGGGTAAATGGCAGGACCGATATCATAATTATATTTCATATAAACCTGGACAGCGGTAAAGGAACCGTGGTTACCATACCCAGGGATACATGGGTGAATATACCAGGGCATAAGGAAGGTAAAATAAATGGGGCCCATGCCATAGGCGGCAATGAACTTACGGTGCAGACTATCGAAGAATTTTCCGGACTTACAATTGATGGTTACATAATTACAGATTTTGATGGATTCAAACCTTTAATAGATTTTCTTGGAGGAGTTACGGTAGAAGTCGGGGAGAATCTTTCAGATGGCTTTTCGGGGTGTTATTTAACAAAAGGAGTTCATCATTTGAATGGTGAGCAGGCTTTGGCACTTTGCAGGAACAGGTACAGGAGTGGGGACGGGAGCACGCAAAGCGGTGCATTTGCAAGAGAAAAAGAAGCCGCAAAAGTAGTAACCGCATTATTGGAGCAAAAAAGTACCTTTGAAAGGTTAATAGCTCTGCCTCTCCTGATTAATTTTTTCTTGAAGTATACATGGACAGACCTGCAATTTAAAGATATCCTTAGGTTACTTCCAATACTTGGCAAAGTAAAAACTGGTGATATAGAGATTGCGGGTGTACCGTCATGGCCCCAGAATGTAGGAAAAGCAAGTGCCGTAGTTTATGACAAAGAAGCAACACAAGAGCTATTTGATCAAATTAAAAATCAATAGTTCTTAGTACGCTTTATTTATTGACTTTTATTTTATTACTGATTAATATTTATTTGAAATTTTCAAAAATATTTTGCAAGCGGAAGTGGCTCAGTTGGTAGAGCATCACCTTGCCAAGGTGAAAGTCGCGGGTTCGAATCCCGTCTTCCGCTCCAGTTTTTTTTGAGATTTTAATGTGAAAGACAGGCAAATTATGGCTGGTTCTGAAAATAGTGAAAAAGATCTCGATATTTTAAATCACAGTACCTCTCATGTAATGGCATCTGCAATCAAGCACATCTATCCTGATGTTAAATTTGCAATCGGTCCATCAATTAAAAACGGTTTTTATTATGACATTGATCTGGACAAGACGATTGTTCCTGAAGATTTAAAAAACATAGAAAAAGAAATGGAAAAGATAATCAGGCAGAATCTGAAATTCGAAAGGCAGGAACTTGCAAAAGAAGATGCAAAAAAGATATTTGCGGAAAATCCTTATAAAATTGAACTTATAGACGGCATTGCCGACTCAGCTGTAAGCATTTATGCAACCGGGGATTTTGTGGACCTCTGCGCAGGTCCTCATATTGAATCCACCGGAAAGGTCGGGGCGTTCAAGCTTTTAAGCGTTGCCGGAGCATACTGGAGGGGCGATGAAAAAAACAAAATGCTTGCAAGGATATATGGAACTTCATTTTACAGCAAGGAAGATCTTGCGGATTATCTTGAAAAAATAGAGAGAGCGAAAAGAAGCGATCACAGGGTTATAGGAAAGGACCTGGACCTGTTCAGTTTCCATGATGAGGCCCCTGGCTTTCCGTTTTTTCATCCAAAGGGAATGATACTTCAAAATGAAATACTTTCTTACTGGAGAAAAGAGCACCGGGCCGAAGGATATGATGAAATTAAAACACCTGTTATTTTAAGCAACCAGTTGTGGAAAACTTCGGGCCATTGGGATCATTACAAAGATAATATGTATTTTGTCCAGATAGATGAATGCGAGTATGCCATAAAACCGATGAACTGTCCGGGTGCAATTCTGGTCTATAAGTCAGATCAGCATTCCTACAGGGAGTTTCCAATAAGATATGCTGAAATGGGCCTGGTCCACAGGCATGAAAAATCGGGCGTTCTTCATGGTCTTTTCAGGGTAAGAAACTTCACCCAGGATGATGCACATATATTCTGCCTGGAAAGCCAGCTCCAGGAAGAAATCTTGAAAATCATGAACCTGATTGACAGAATGTATAAAGTATTCGGCTTTAATGATTACCATGTGGAGCTTTCAACAAGACCGCCAAATAGAATAGGCAGCGATGATATTTGGGACAAGGCAGAGAAGGCTCTAAAAGAAGTCATAGAAAGCAAAAATGTGAACTATAAAATAAATGAAGGTGACGGAGCATTTTATGGTCCTAAAATAGACTTTCATATAAAGGATTGTCTTGACAGGACCTGGCAGTGTGCAACAATCCAGCTGGATTTTGCCATGCCTGAAAAATTTGATATAGAATATACAGGTGAGGATAATTTAAGGCACAGGCCCGTTATGCTGCACAGAGTAGTTCTTGGAAGCCTGGAAAGGTTTATGGGTATCTTAATTGAACATTACAGTGGCAACCTGCCTCCATGGTTAGCTCCGGTACAAGCCACAGTACTTCCAATTTCTGAAAAATTCTTGGATTACGGAAATAAAATTTTAAACATTTTAAATAGTGAAGGTTATAGGGCCCAAATAGATAACAGGGTGGAATCACTTGGTAAAAAAATAAGACAGGCCGAGCTTAGAAAAATCCCTTATATGATTGTAGTGGGCGAGCTGGAAGAACAAAACCAGACAATAACAATAAGAAGGAAAATTGGCGAGGAGATGAAGAATATAAAGGTTGAAGAATTCATTTCACTGATTGCTGACGTGGTGGACAATAAAAAAATAACTAGCTAAAAACCCCAGCAATTCTGCATTTTGTTTTCCACACCTGAAAAACCCAATTTTTCTTTATTTTTTATATAAATATCATTATAATTAATGATTACAACCTCAAAAAATTTTTATATAAGAATAAGAATTAATATTAAAGGTAAGGGATTAAAATGACATTAAAAGACAGGGTAAAATTGTACACCACCGGTGCAGCAATTAAGAGTGTTATTAAAGTTCTTCCCAAAATCTCTGACGAAAGGTGGCTATCGCTTGTAAAAGGAAGAGTTTACAAGTTAAAGTCAAAAGAAGAACGAGATTTCATGGAAAATCTGCTGATAAATTTGAAAAAATCTGCTGTCAGAATGTCTCCAAGTGTCAGGAATAAAGTTGTTATGAATTTAATCAACAATGCCATGATACAGGGCCAACCCAAGAGGAAAGCTTTTGCACAAAAGTATGGCATTACCGGGCCAAACCACCTGGTAATAAGTCCTACGATGAAATGTAATTTGAAATGTTATGGCTGTTATGCCTGGGAATATTCAAAGTTAGAGGATCTGCCCTATGATGTTTGTAATAGAATTATTGACGAAGCCAATGACATAGGAATTTATTTCTTTGTTATTACAGGTGGAGAGCCTTTTGTATGGCCCCAACTGTTTGATTTCCTGGGAAGACATAATGATTCTTTCTTCCAGATATACACAAATGGAACTAAAATAGACGATAAGGTTGCTAAAAAACTTGCTGAACTGGGAAACGCTGTCCCTTGTATCAGTGTTGAAGGTTTTGAAAAAGAGACTAACGAAAGAAGAGGGAAAGGAACCTGGGATAAGATAATGTCAGCAATGGATGCCCTTAGAGAAAATGGGGTCCTCTTTGGATATTCGGTTACAGCTACAAGAGCAAACAACGAGCTTGTTGCTAGCGAAGAATTTGTTGATTTCTTTGTTGAAAAAGGTTGTTTTATTGGATGGTATTTTAACTATATTCCAATAGGCAGAGAGCCCAATCTTGACCTAATGCCAACACCACAGCAAAGAGATTTCAGAAGAAAAAGAATACTTGAGATCAGAAATACTAAAAATATCATTGTTGCAGATTTCTGGAATGATGGAAATCTTGTTAATGGGTGCATGGCCGGTGGTAAAAACTATCTCCATATTAATGTAAATGGTGATGTTGAACCTTGTGTGTTTGTACATTTTGCGGCAGACAACATAAAGGAAAAAAGTCTTGTTGAA
>CAZFFH010000052.1:1692-4403 GCA_964518375.1 uncultured Actinomycetota bacterium | reverse complement strand
GTGCCTAAAGAAGACCGGCAACAGACAGGTTAAAATAAGCATTACCTGCAATTTTTACTGTGAGTCTTGATTAAAGTAGCGATTAATGGTATTTAATTAGTGCTGGACAAAAATATAAAAACACATATAATAAAGTAATTTTTAATAGGTAAAAGCATAATTTCATAAATAAATAATATAAAAAATTTTATCTAACAAAGATTAAAATAGTTAAAAACTTAATATTTAAAGTAGGAATCATTTATTTCTCACCAAGTGGCGGCAATTATAAGATTAAATCTTTAGCCAGCTGATTTGGTTAATGTAATTAAAAATAGGTGGGTGGTTTCTGCCTATTTTTTTTATAATAAAAAGAAATTTTAAAACCAAAATGGAGGTGTCGATTTATTATTAAAAACATTCGTGTAAACGAGCAGATTAGAATTCCACAAGTAAGGTTGATAGCTGAAGATGGAAGCCAGGCTGGAATCATAGCAACCGGTGAAGCCCTTATTATGGCAAGGGAAAGAGATCTTGATTTGGTTGAAGTGGCACCCAACGCAAGTCCACCTGTTTGCAAGATTATGGATTTTGGTAAATATAAATATCAGCTGGAAATATCTGAAAAGGAAAAAAGAAAAAAGCAAACCCAGATAGTCATTAAAGAAATTAAGTTAAGGCCCAAAATAGATAAAAATGATTTGAGTATTAAAAAGAAGCAGATTGAAAAATTTCTTAAAAAAGGAAGCAAAGTAAAAGTAACACTTTCTTTTAAAGGTCGAGAAATCATACATTCTGAATTAGGAATGAATGTAATGAACAGCATAGTAGACGACCTGGGAGATAAGTGCATAATTGAACAAAAGCCAAAAATGGAAGGCTACAATATTGTAATGCTTTTAAATCCTGCTCAATTTTTAAATATCTGAGTAATTTTTAATTATATTTTCATAGAAGAAGTAGTTTATTAATAGAAGGGAAGGTGTTTAGTGTGCCAAAAATGAAAACACACAGAGGCGCTGCTAAAAGATTCAAAGTTACGGGATCAGGTAAAATTGTTAGAGTAAAAGCTTATAAAAGTCACATCCTGACCAAAAAAAATGCAAAGAGGAAAAGAAGACTTGGAGACGAAATAGAAATTTCAAAAGCCGACTATCCTCATGTAAGAAGACAACTTGGCAGATAACAAATAACCTGCAAGCGCCTTTAACCAGGTGTGAATAATTAGTTGAAAAAATGAAATGAAAGTCGTGATTATAGAAAGAAGGTGTGGTAAAAATGACCAGAATTAAAAGAGGAGTTTTAAAAAAGAAAAAACATAAAAAAGTACTTAAGCGGGCCAGTGGTTACTATAGTTCCGGCAGCCGAAGTTACAGGCTTGCAAAAGAAGCGCTGTTTAAGGCAATGGCATATTCATATATAGATAGAAAAAACAAAAAAAGAACATTCAGGAGCTTGTGGATTGTAAGAATAAACGCTGCTGCCCGTTCCAACGGCATAACTTATAATGAGCTTATTAATGGTCTTAAAATGGCAAATGTGGAAATAAACAGGAAAATGCTTTCTGATATTGCTGTAAATGACCCCGGTGCTTTCCAGAAAATTGCTGGTATTGCTAAAAAACAGATTTCTGCATAACAAAAATATCATATTAAAAAAGTACCATATGAAATCAATATATGGAAACAAATAAAGAATTAGAAGATTTACAAAATAAATTAAGCTCTGAGCTTGAAGGCTTTAAGGTTGAGATTGCAAAAGCACTAAATCTTGATGAAGTTCAGAAAGTAAAAACACGCTATATTGGCCCTAAAAGCCTGGCGATAAACACACTGGGCAATATAGGAAACTTGCCGGTGGGGCTCAGGCCGTTTGTTGGAAAAGAAGCCAATATAATTAAGAAAACCATAGAAGCAGGTTTAGAAGAAAAAGAAAAACAGCTTAAAAGCGTTCAATTTGATGCAGATTTAAGAAAAGAAAAAATGGACCTGAGCTTGCCGGGCAGACATATTGCTTCCGGCAGGAAAAATATTATATCTTTAGTAATTGATGAAATTGAGGCAATATTTGTAGGCATGGGTTTTGATATTGCCGAAGGTCCTGAAGTTGAAACTGATTATTATAATTTTGAAGCATTAAACACTCCTGCGGATCACCCGGCCAGATCGCTTCATGATACTTTTTTTATATCAGACGATGTTCTTCTAAGGACACATACATCTCCGGTCCAGATAAGGTACATGGAAAAAAACAAACCCCCGGTTTATATTATCGTCCCGGGTAAGGTTTACAGAAAAGATTATGATATATCGCACACACCAATGTTTACACAAATTGAGGGATTGGTAATTGATAAGAATATCAGTTTTGGCAATTTAAAATGGACCTTAGAAACTTTTGTTCATGAAGTTTTTGGTATAGACAGGAAAGTCAGGTTCAGGCCTCATTATTTTCCTTTTACAGAACCAAGTGCTGAGGTTGATGTGTCATGTAATATCTGTAATGGAAAAGGCTGCAGGGTTTGCTCAGGATCAGGCTGGCTCGAAATTTTAGGTGCAGGAATGGTAGATCCTAATCTATACAAATATGTTAATTATAACGCGCAAGAAGTTAACGGCTTTGCTTTCGGAATGGGAATTGAACGGATTTGCATGCTTAAATATGGCATTAATGACATAAGGTTGTTTTATGAAAATGATATTAGATTCCTGGAGCAGTTTTAGAAAGGTTTA
>CAZFFH010000052.1:0-1592 GCA_964518375.1 uncultured Actinomycetota bacterium | reverse complement strand
GGCCAGCCTTTGCATGCTTTCGATAAGGAACTATTGCATTCAAATAAAATTATAGTCAGGACCGCCAGGAAAGGTGAGAAAATAAGGACCATTGATGATAATTTAAGAAATCTTCAGGAAGATATGCTTCTTATAACTGATGAAGCAAAACCGGTTGCTGTTGCGGGTGTAATGGGCGGTAAGGATACAGAAATAAACGAAAGCACAACAAATGTGCTTCTTGAATCCGCTAATTTCAGCGGTCCCTCAATAATGAAGACTTCAAGCAGCCTTGGGCTAAGATCGGAAGCTTCAAACAGGTTTGAAAAGAAAATTGACCCGGAGCTGACTGTTTTCGCTTTAAAAAGATTCGAAGATTTGCTGTCAAAGATTTCAGGTTACAAGCCTGAAGCCGGCATATATGACAATTATAAAAAAATGACAAGAGAGAGAAAGTTAGATTTAAGGTTATCGAGAGTAAAAAATGTGCTTGGCAAGGATATTGATGCCAAAGATGTTTCTGAAATTCTTTCAGGGCTTAAAATCGCTAACTGCCAAAACGCAACAGATAAAAACATAGTTGAGGCAGTTGTGCCATCATTCCGTTTTGAAGATCTTGAAAGAGAAATAGACCTTATTGAAGAAATTGCAAGAATACATGGTTTTGAGAAATTTGAATCAGTGCCTCCTCAGTCCAACCTGAAAAAAGGAAAATATACTTATTACCAGAAAACCATTAAATCCATAAGGCAGTCTTTATGTGATATCGGATTGTATGAAGTAATAAATTATTCGTTTATAGGCGACTCCTGGATAGAGAAATTAAAACTAACCAGTGAGGAAGGTTATAAAGATTCTCTAAGAATTTTGAACCCCATAAATGAGGATTTTGCCTTGCTTAAGACTTCGCCAATGCCGCTCATGATAAGAAACCTGTTAAATAATATAAACCACGGAATAAAAGATATGGGAATTTTTGAAATAACAAAGATTTTCAGGAAAAAAGAAGGTTCCAAATTGCCGGATGAGATAAACACTCTGGGAATTATGCTTACAGGTAAGATAAACGCAAAAGGCTGGAACGAGCAGGATAAGAATTATGATTTTTATGATTTAAAAGGAATTACGGAATATCTCTTCAGGACATACAGGACAAATTTTAAAAATAATAACTTGATATTTAAGGAAAAAGAATATAGCTTTTTCCATCCCGTAATCAGTGCCGATGTCTATATTGGCAGTGACGATTTAAAAATTGGAATCATAGGTAAAATACATCCTCTCATTATAGATTCTATTGAACTTGGCCAGGACGTTTATTACCTTGAGATCAACCTTGATGACTTTATAAATAATGCTAAAGCTTCAATGTATTTCGAACCTATTTGCGCGTTTCCTTCAATTGAAATAGATATTGCACTTGTTGTGGATGAGCCAGTCAAGAATTCTGAAATTGAAAGCGAAATAAAAAAGTCAGGATCGGATTTGCTTAAATCAGTAAAACTTTTTGATATTTACAGGGGGAAGCAGATAGAAGACGGCAAAAAAAGCATGGCTTACTCGCTTACTTTCCTTGACAGGACAAGAACCTTAAAAGATGTAGAGATTGAAAT
>CAZFFH010000051.1:5868-9299 GCA_964518375.1 uncultured Actinomycetota bacterium | reverse complement strand
AAACTCATGAATGCTTCGCTTGGAATTGATACCTTTCCAATTCTTTTCATCTTCTTTTTACCTTTTTTCTGTTTTTCAAGCACTTTTCTCTTTCTTGTTATGTCCCCGCCATATAAACCTGCGGTAACATCTTTCCTGTATGGAGCTATTCTTTCCTTTGCTATTATCCTCTTCCCTATTGCAGCTTGTATAGCAATTTCAAAATTTTCGCGGGATATTAGTTTTCTTAGCTTTGTTGCAAGCTCCCTTCCCAGCATATAAGCTTTTTCTCTGTGGACTATGGTTGATAGCTCGTCAACAGGACTTCCGGCAACAATTATGTCCAGTTTGGCAAGGTCGGAAGGTTTATATCCCTTCAGTTCATAATCAAGCGATGCAAAACCGGCACTGATCGATTTTAAGAGATTGAAAAAGTCAACAATTATTTCTGAAAGCGGCAGTACATATTTTATTTCAACTCTTTCTACTGAAATATATTGCATGTCAACAAATTCGCCCCTTTTGCTATTGGCAAGTTTCATAATTTCACCTATATAATCTTTAGGGCTGATAATGGTAGCGTTGACAAAAGGTTCGTGTATTTCTTTGATTTTCTCTTCTGCCGGAAAGTCTGAAGGTCTTTTAACTTCGATCATCTCGCCGTCAATTTTAATAACCTTATAAGCAACATTGGGCGCAGTAGTTAGAAGACTTAAACCATATTCCCTTTCCAGTCTTTCTTTTACAATTTCCATATGGAGAAGTCCTAAAAACCCGCATCTGAAACCAAAACCAAGCGCATTTGAAACTTCAGGGATATAATCAAGCGAAGAATCGTTTAAAGATAATTTGCTGAGGGCATCCCTTAATTCCTCATAATGTAATCCTTCTATTGGGAACAATCCGCAATAAACCATTGGTTTGGGTTTCTTATATCCGGGAAGGCTGGCTTCCGAAGAATCCTTTGCACTGGTGACAGTATCACCAACCACTATATTGCCTACTTCTTTAATTCCGGTAATTAAATATCCGACTTCACCTGCAACAAGCTGGTCTTTTTTTATCATTTTTGGATTTAATACACCAACTTCTTCAACAGTTGTAAAAGCATTCTCAGCTATAAATTTTATCTTCATCCCGGTATCGATAAAGCCATTTACAACTCTTATCAATACGACTATTCCTCTATACGAGTCGTATTGCGAATCAAATATTAAAGCCTGCAGCGGGTTTTCAACGCTACCGCCGGGAGGCGGGATATCAACCACGACTCTGTCAAGGATTTCCGATACGCCTTCTCCTGTTTTTGCGCTGATTTGCAAAATCCTGCTCTTTTCAACTCCCAATATACTTCCAAGCTCCTCACTTACTTCCTCGGGCCTTGCGCTTTTAAGGTCTATCTTATTAATTACAGGAATTATCTCCAGTTCATTTACAAGCGCAAGGTATACATTTGCAAGGGTTTGTGCCTGGATTCCCTGCGTTGCATCAACTACCAGTATTGCACCTTCACACGCAGCAAGACTTCTTGAAACTTCATAACTAAAATCAACATGGCCCGGAGTATCTATAAGGTTAAGGATATACTGGTTGTTATCAAGCTTGCAGTCATAAAGAACCCTGACAGCATGAGCCTTTATTGTAATACCCCTTTCCCTTTCAAGATCCATATCATCCAGGTATTGATCAAGCATATCTCTCGGGCTCACTGTTTGGGTCATCTCAAGAATCCTGTCAGCAAGAGTAGATTTGCCGTGATCTATGTGTGCAATTATTGAAAAATTCCTGATTAATTTATTATCAGTCATTTGGCGCCGTTTCTACTTTTTTACTTCCTTTAAGGTTTTTAAACAGGTTAAAAACAAACTTTACTTCTTCCATTTTGAAAATATATGTAAAAAGGATATATAAACCTGCCCCCAGAATTATTATAGATAAAAGAATGATTATATGATACCAGAGATTGATATAAGCGTATTTTTCCAAAAAGGACCATAAAAAGTATATTGCTGCCCCCATTATTGCTGATGAAAGCAGTATCTTACCAAATGATTTTGCTATTCTTTTCCCTCCCAGAAAACCGACTTTTTTTCGCAGTATGAAAGTCAGCACCAAAACATTGAATGCAGCCACAAGCGAGGTTGAAAGCGCCACACCTGCAACATTTAAAAATTTAATAAACAACCAGTCAAGGAACACATTTACAAGAATTGAAATAAGTGCAACCTTCAGAGGAGTTTTAACATTTTTAAAAGCATAAAAAATTCTGTTTAAAATTATAAGCAGACCGAAAAAAATAAGCCCTACACTTTGAAAAATAAGTATATTTGCTACTTTTGCTGTGTCTGCCGACGTAAAATTATTATGCTCGAATAATAATTTTATTATAGGGTGGCTTAGGATAATAAGTCCTGTTATTGCAGGAAGCATTATATAGCCAATTTCTCTTACGCCCAGGGAAAAACTTTCCTTTATTCCTTTTATATCTTCATTGGCAGCCTGTCTTGAAATCAATGGATATAATACGGTAATAACAGCAACGCTAAAAATTCCAAAAGGCAGGTTTGCAACCCGCCAGGCGATATCAAGGGCCGTAGTATTTCCTGCACCCAGGCTGAGAGCAAAAAATTTATCAACACTGACGTTAACCTGTACTGCTCCAAGACTTAAAAGTATGGGAAGCATAAGCGATAAAATCTCCCTAACAGCCTTATTTTTAAAATCTATTTTAAAACTATATTTTATTTTTGAAACTTTTAGCTGTGGAAATTGTATGATAAGCTGCAGGACTGACCCTACCATTGTCCCAATAGCAATGCTTATGATACCCAACCTGTGGCTCAATAATACTACAAAAAGGATAGTCATGATGTTCAATACAAATGGTGCAAAAGAAGGTATTGTAAAAATATTATGGGAATTTAAAATACCTGTGGCCAGCCCGGAAATACTGAGAGTCAATACAGAAAAAGACATTATCCTGCTCATGATAACGAACTTATTAATATCCATCAGGTTGTTTGCAATTTTTGATAAAAGAACACCTATTTGCGGGGAAAAAATAAAAATAACCAGTGAAATGAAAATAAAAAATATAATCATTATATTGGTGACAGAATTTATAAAAATCCTGATTTCTTCCTTTTTCTTCTCCTTCAAATAAGAGGAATAAATAGGTATAAAAGCTGCAATAATCAACGATTCTGCAAAAAGGATTTTAAAAAGGTTTGGGATGAAAAAAGCCCAGGTATATGCATCCGTATCATAGCTTATTCCAAAATACCCGGTCATTACCTGGTCCCTGGCCAGTCCTGATATTTTGGAAAGGAGTGTTATGATTATAACAATTACAGTTGCGCTAAAAATTCTTTTACGGGAAAGCAAATAATCTTCGTGTACGTCCTGCATAATGAACGGTATTATAACATTTTAATCGAGCTAATTATAGATAG
>CAZFFH010000051.1:0-5768 GCA_964518375.1 uncultured Actinomycetota bacterium | reverse complement strand
TTAAATTTAAATACCCGGTTGACAAAGAAATGCCGAATGCTAAAATCCGATTGTGACTAATATGTATAAAAATTAACTATATATGCCCATATTGAAAAGAATTCATTAAGAGTCAATACAGCGGCATGAGCATTATTTTCATTATACTAAAATAAAATGATAGAGCAAGAATTTAAAAAAAAGGAAAACTACAAAATCATCTTCTGTAATCCACCCTATTATCAATTTATCAAAGTTCCATTTGTATACCAGAATTTAGGGCTTGGCTATTTAGCAGCAAATCTTAAAGCCAGTGGTTACAGCGATGTAAAAATCTACCAATTTGACGCTCCAAGCACAGTTGCGGGCACAAGTAAAAACTTCGAAGTATTTGAAGAATATGATCCTAATTGGGGGGAGAGTTATTACAGGGAGATGAATGACCTGGATAATCCCATCTGGTTGGAAATAAAAGAAATACTCGAAAAAGAAAAACCCGATATCTTAGGTATAACCTCCATGACGCCACAGGCTGAAAGCGCAAGGATTTTAGCGCAAGTCATGAAAGATATTAATCCAAAAACAACTATTATCCAGGGAGGTATTCATGCTTCTTTAATGCCCGAAGAAATACTGGCAAAAAGCCCGGTTGATATTGTGGCCCTGACAGAATTCGATCTGCATATGGCTCAATTAACAGATCATTTACGCAAAGGACTTTCTTTAGAAAAAATTCCTAATATTGCGTATAGAAATGAGAAAAATGAAATAATAACAACGGAAAGAGTGCCGGCAATACAAAATATTGATGAAACACAGCATCCGGTTAGAGAAATTCATACGGTTGGTGAAAACAAACCGACAATCCCTGCTTTAATGCCAATGATTACATCCCGGGGCTGCCCCTATAATTGCACTTTCTGTGCAAGATTATCACTATTGGGACATAAAGTCAGATACAGGAGTGCTGAAAACGTAGTTGAAGAAATAGAAATGCTCTATAAAAATTACAGGACTCGCAACATTATTTTTGAGGACGATACTTTCACTTTAAATAAACCCAGGCTCCTGAGAATTTTTGAATTATTAAAAGAAAAAAAACTTGATATTAGCTGGGAGTGCCAGACAAAAGTAAATGTTGTGAATAAAGAGCTAATCAAATTGTTAAGAGACAATGGCTGCAAAAGAATCTCAATAGGAGCAGAAAGTGGAAACCAGGAAATCCTGGATTCAATTAATAAAAAACAGACGATAGAGCAAATCAGGGGTGCGTCTAAAATTATCCGGGAAGCCGGCATAAATTTAAGTCCGTTCTTTATGGTTGGTTACCCTAATGAAACTAATAAAACAATAGAGGACACTTTTAACTTAATAAAAGATATCGATTGCTACACTGCCCATGTTTATCCCCTGATTCCCATGCCGGGAAGTAAACTATATGAAGATGTCAAAGCTAAAGGGAATATAAAAGAAAATCGCTGGTTTTTTTATTTCTTCTGGAACGTTAATGTCTATAAAAGAGATTATATGACGTCAAAAGAAGTATATGATAAATTCATTGAAATCAGGAAATATGTGGAAACAAAAAGAAGAGAAGCTGCTAAGAAACTATCAAGAAATCCTAAATACATTCTTAGAAGAGTTTACGAGAGTCTTTATTCACCAAAACAATTACTATACCTGGCAAAAAGATTTTTTAAACTTCAATTCTCGAAATAATGGTGCAAACATTTTTTTAAGATATCTTTGTAAAAACCTTTATTTTTTATAAAAAGGCTGTTAGAATAACTCGTTATATAAATTAGCAGATTATTAGCATTAGCATTTGTTAGCAGATTTGCTATTTAAATAGCTTAACAATTGTTGCATAAAGCAATTATAAAGATGGTTTATAAATATTAGGGAGGTTTTAAATATATGCCAAATATCAAATCTCAAGAAAAAAGAGACAGACAAAATATTAAGAGAGCTTCCAGGAATCAGGCTGCTAAAAGCAAAATAAAAACATTAAGTAAAAATTTTCAGTCTTCGGTTGCATCAAACCAGGTTGATGAAGCTAAGGGAAATATGAACGAATATTTCAAGGCACTTGATAAGGCTGCAAAAACAAATACCGTTCATAAGAACTTTGCTGCAAATAAAAAATCAAAAGCAGCAAAATTATTAAATAAAGCTAAAAGCAAATAAAGGCTTATTAGTTAACATCTGTTATTTCTGAAATCATCTTCACGATCAGGTTCTTTGTGGCCGTTTCCTGTGTCCTGAAAAGAACATCGTAATTACTTAATATTTCAAAAACTTTTGCTATCTCCGGCCTGCTGTATTTTTTGCTGCTTTTTATATATTTATTCATAAGTTTGGTAACAATATAGGGTGAATGGCCAATATGCTTTTGTATGTATTTTTTAGCCCAGGCAATTCCGTCAATATTGTTGCCGCGGTCAGAACTTTTGATAAACATGAATGCCTTAAACATCCTGTATACCAGAGTAATAAGCCCCAGAAGGTTTGGATTTTTTTCCATCATTAAGGGTTTAAGAGCTACTATTGCTCTTTCCCTGTCTCTTTCCCCAATATAATCAACAAGGTCAAAAATTTTCATATCATATACGCGATCTACAAGCCGGTCTACAGCTATCTCGTTAATAATCTTATCCTTTTGGCAGATGATAAATGTATAAAGTTTCTCATATTCAGTTCTTAATAAATTGATATCAAAATTAACATTTTCTATCAATTTTACTGCAGCGCTATTTGTAAATTTTATGCCGTCCAGTTCTGACTTTTCGTCCACCCATTTCCTCAGGCTACTGGTTAAAGGGTTGTCTATTTTTTTTATAACACCAATTTTTTTAATAGCTTCCAGGAGATTAGAGTCTATTTTTTTCTTGCTTGAATCTCCCTCGAGTGAAGTGATGACAAGAACGGTGCCGAAATTTTTAATTTCCGGGCTTGAAAGCAAGCCTGTAATAATGCCGGTAATGTTTTTGGATACCTTCTCAATATTTTTTATTACAGCAACTTTTTTTTCTGAAAAGAATGAGGGCGTGTCATAGAAATTAACCAGTTCGCCTTCATCTATTTCCTCGCCGCCATAAAAAATTTTGAAATCAACTTCAAAATTAATTTTACCCTTCAGGAATTTTTTTAAACTGTCAATTCTTTCATCCAGCACTGACCTGCTTTTACTTATATAAAGATGGCAGGGTTTGAGGTCGTCAATTTTGGTAAGTTGTTTTGATTCATCAGCTACAGTCATAATATTTGATAATACATTAAAACATGAAAATTGGATATCTTATATTTTAATCAGTTTTAACATATTTGTTCAATAAAAAAAGCACCATAAAAAGCAGTAAATAGTAAATTGCCAGGTAAAAATAAGAAAGATTTTCTATTGTAAGAATAAAAAAATTTTTACTTCCAAAAAAATTTACAATTTTCAAAATATATAAAATAAGGGGTTTGGCCGGCAATATTAAAAAGCTTCCGATAGGGGGCCAGAAAAGGCTGACAGCTGATGATAAAATAAGAATAAATAGAAGCAAATAAAATACAGGAATTATTAAAATATTTGTTAATGGTGCGATAAGAGAAAATTCTTTAAAAAAAGAAAGCATTACAGGCATTATGAAAACATTTATTGAAAAAGTGGTTATGAATATTTTCATTAAATAATTTTCTTCAAGATTATAATCTGTTCTAAGCTTGAACCTGGCTTTTATCTTTTTAAATGTTTTTTTCAGTAGCCTGGCAAATATGCTATTTATATAAATAATTGCTGCCATTGCAGCAAATGAAAGCCAGAATCCTATGCTGTTTAAAAATTCCGGAAAAGCTGACAGCAGGAATATATAAGTCATGCTCAATACGAATTTTCTATTGGTTTCCCTTTCCCAAAAACCGGCAAGGATTACCAGGATTGCCATCATTGAAGCTCTTAAAGTACTCGCTTTTTGCCCCACCAGAAAATTATAAAAAAATAGAAATAGCAGAATTAACAGCATTATTGATATGTTCTTAAAGTGCAATTTTTTTGAGCCGGAACCGGTAAATTTTAAAAAAGAGACCAACAGGTAAATAAAAAAAGAAACATGCAGCCCTGAAATTGCCAGCAGGTGATAGACACCGCTATGCTTGAAACTTTCAAGTGTGCGGCTTGATATGAAATTATCGTTGCCTAATATGAGTGCCACCGCAATCCCGGCACAGCCGGTTCCAAGTTTATTGTAATATACTCTGAAAATACATTCATATGTCCTTTTCCTTAAATTGTAAAAAAAAGACATTAAGCCTTTTGCAGGAGTTTTTTCTGTATGAAAATCTTCCAATATAAGCATCAACCCATTATCCTGCAAGTACAATATTCCATTGGCTTTAATGAAATCATCCCTTTTAAATAAATAATAATCTGAAGTCTTAAGTTTTACGTTTATGACATCGCCCGTTTCCATGCTTGGACCTTGGATGCTGTCTGCATTTTGAAGTGTTATTTTTTGAGAGCATAGCATAAATAGCAGATACCCCTTTTTAATTTCAGGGTGGCTGGAAATCCTTCCTTCTACAATAATTGTTGTATCAGGATTTTTGAGCTCATAATCATAAAGGTTACCAAAAATATTTTTATCTTCCCTGTAATAATAAAAATAAGAGCAACAGAAACCAATTGCCAGGAAATTAAAGGCTGCAATTATTATGAGTATCCTTAATAACAAACTATCTTGCAGGTTTTGCGGACCTGTATTTGGGGCCATTGATGCAACATTAGAAGTTGCGCCGGAATTTTTCTTTTTATAAATCAAAAAAATAACAATGGAAATGAAAAAAGTTAGACAGATTATAGTTGGGAGGCTGCTAATGTTTAAATATATTTTCAGTGATTTTCCGATTATTACACCCGAAGTTAAAAAGACAGACCAGATCAAGTGATAATATATCGACAGAAATCTTGCAAGGTTTGCTAAACAGAGATAAGGTCCTTTATTTTTTCGAATTTCTTTTCTCCAATACCTTTGACATTTATTAATTCTTCTTTACTTTTGAATTGGCCATATTTGTTCCTGTAATCAATTATAGTTTGAGCAATTACATTGCCAATACCGGGCAGTTGAACCAATTCAGAAAGGCTCGCAAAATTTATATTTATAACTTTATTTTGAAAAGACTCAGGATTTGCCATATCCGTTGACGGGTTATCGTTGGAATTGCCGGTAGTATCCTTCCACTCATTAATAAAAGACGGTATACCGTTTTTTATTTCATCCAGAGAAGGTATGTAGAACTTTTGGGAGTCAGCCAAAATTTGCGCCAGGTTAATGGCCTCAAGGCAAGCATCTTCTGTTGCTCCACCTGCCAGGCTGACAAGATCCACAAGCCTTGACCCATTTCCAATATCATAAACACCCGGAGTTTTAATATGGCCGCAAATATAGACTTTAATTACAGATATCTCAGTATTTTCTCCAAATTTGGTATCGCTGGTTATGCTTGTAATTTCTGGCGAGCTATTTTCAGTATTTAAACTTGCTGAATCCCGGGCAATGCTTTTTTCAGTATCGCTATAATAGCTTTTTAATATATTCTCTTTAGTATTTATTTGCTGCCTCTGGAAGATAAAAACAAAAAGAAACGAGGCAACCATTAAAAAAATCATAAAGAATATTGCCAGGTAAAGATGCTTTCCTTTCTTATATCTTATCCTATCTAAAATACATCTTATCTTGCCTATTTTTTCTTTTAAATCTATTAAGTCCATTGCAGATTTTAATAAAATTTATTTAATTATATAT
>CAZFFH010000050.1:0-9816 GCA_964518375.1 uncultured Actinomycetota bacterium | reverse complement strand
AGAGGATTCGAACTCGCACTGTCATTAAGACAGATTGGAATGCTTCCCTCGTATTGTCGGTCCACCTAAATGCCGGTCCACCTAAATTAATGATATTTAGGTAAAAATATCCCCGCCGTAAATATCATTTGCAACTACCAGTGGAAAATCTGTGACTTCCAGCATATATATCGCTTCAGGCCCCAAATCCATATAGGCCACTTCTTTTATGCTTTTAACTTTGGTGGAAAGAAAGGCAGCAACACCGCCTGGCGCTATAAAATAAACCGCTTTATATTTAACTAAAAGATTATTTAAGTCTTTGCTCCGCCTGCCCTTTCCAATCATTGCTTTTACACCTGCGGCAAGCAAAGGCTCACTTAATCCATCCATTCTGGCGCTTGTTGTAGGTCCGATGCTTCCACTGATTTTTCCAGGCGGGGTTGGTGAAGGACCAAGATAAAATATCACCTGGTCTTTTAGCTCAACCGGAAGCTTTTCCTTTTTTTCTAAAGCTTCAATGAGCCTTTTATGGGCCATATCCCGGGCACCTATTATTCTTCCGCTGAGCAGTACCATATCTCCGGCCCTAAGACTTGTTATTTTTTCAACAGTAAGCGGGGCATCAAGCATAATCTCTTTATCGCTCAATTCATTTCGTCTTTCTTAACGGTTTTTAAAATCATCTTTATCATCGAGAGGACTAAAAAATTTATCCTTCTTGAAGTAATTGTCATAAGCAGACATTGGTTTATTCGGTCTTGTTATTCTCCTTCTCCTCCTGCTGAAGGCCAGTGCAAAAATTATGAAAATAATGAAGATACCTATTAGTCCAAGAAGAACAAGCAGGAAATAAGAAAGGAACTTGGTTTTCTTGCCTTCAATATTTATATTTTTTTCATCGCCATATTTCAATTTCCAGATTGCAATATTATTATCTCCAAGCACATCAGCATTTGATTTAATTATTTTTACAGGAAATTTGATCTGGTAAGTGATTTGAAACATCTCTTTATCTGCACTAAACAAACCCGCTACCCTGGCAAGGTCACTGTCCTTTCCTCCAGCTTCAATAATTGTTTCATCAATATTCATATCTATATAATCATAAAAAAAGTAATCACTGTTAAAAAAATAATCCTTTTTTTCCATCTTTGCATAAAACCGCTCAGAAGAAGTTTCCGAGAAATTATCAATGGAAACATGCTGGAGAAAATTTATATCATCGAATTCTACTGTTGATTTGAAGTGGGTATAATCATCTTTTTCATAAGTCTCTATTTTACCTGCCGGCAAACTTTCAAGTATTTTATCAAACAGTGACTCATTATTGCTTAATACAACTTTACCCTTTTTAAGGTATTGAGTTTTTACAGCAAGATCAATCGACCTTGAACCAGAGTTGTTTGCATTTACCTGGGTATATATTTCCAGCAAAGTGTCATCACATGACGTGATAAAAAAAATAATTGCCAGAAAGAATACTGATACAGTTAAAACTTTTAAGAGTTTAAATCTAATCATCGGTATGATTATTATTTTTTGGACTTTTATTGAATCATTTTAACATATTAATTGATATTTATTAATGTCATATATGTATAAAGTAACCAATCATGCTAAAATACTTTAATAATTAAAAATAGATTTTTTTAACTTATGAAAGGCATTTTTATAACTTTTGAAGGGATTGACGGCTCAGGCAAAACAACCCAGATAGAGCTTCTGAATAGTTTTTTAAAACAATCCGGTTTTGATGTAGTGCTCACAAGAGAGCCAGGCGGCACAGATATTGGAGATAAGATCAGAAAAATCCTTCTTGACAGTAAAAATATCCAGATGTCTTACAGGGCAGAAACCCTGCTTTTCCTTGCTTCAAGGGCAGAACTTGTATCAAAAGTAATCCAGCCTTCATTAAATCAGGGGAAAATAATCATATGCGACAGGTTCTTTGACTCTACGATTGCTTATCAGGGAATAGCAAGGCAACTAGGGGCAGAAAAAATTTTAGATATGAGCTTATGGGCAACAGAAAATATTATTCCTGACCTGACTTTTTTACTCTCAATTGATGTTTGGGAATGTGAAAACCGCTTAAAAAACGGGAAGAAAAAGAAAGACAGGATTGAAAAAGAAGAAATTGATTTTAAAAGTAAGATACAGGAGGGATACATGCAGCTTGCAGGCAAAAACAAGGAAAGATTTGTAATTGTTGATGGCTGCCTGGATATTAAAAGCGTGTCCGCAGTGGTTAAAAGCAATACCCTAAGAGTCCTAAAATCAAAGAAGTTGTTATAAAACGATTTTAATACAATCATGTTATTAGATAGTATTGATTTTCTACAAAAAAATAACAGGAATACCGCCAATTTAAAAATTTTAAGGCAATCCCTGGAAACAGGTAATCTTTCCCATGCATATCTTTTTTGCGGCGGCAGTATCGAACACTTATCTAAAATTGCATTATTTTTTGCATCGTCTGCCAATTGCGAGCAAAATGGCTGCGGAACTTGCAATATCTGTTCAAATACTTTAAAAGAGATTTATCCAAACCTGCTTGTAATAGAAGCGGATGGGATTATTTTAACCAAAGAAAAGGTTGTCGAACTGCAAAAGTTTGCTTCAATGAGCGCTCATAGCATGGGTAAAAAAATATGTATCATCAAAGAAGTCGAGCTTATGAACAAAGAAGCAGCAAATCGATTTCTCAAAACTCTTGAAGACCCGCCTGATGCAAATAGTATTTTTATTCTTCTCTCTGAAGACTTATCGGGTATCTTACCTACAATTGTTTCAAGATGCTCAGTTTTTGAGTGGGATTTCATATATGGAAGCGGTGATGATGGGAAAATCGATAATTCCCTCGCTGCCAATAAATTGGATGATGGAATAAGGAAAATTTTAAGCGCCAATCATAGTAACCCTGTGTTTGTTTTGACGCTTTCTATGGATTTAATAGATGACCTGAAACAAGCGAGCCTTACCAGGGATAATGACTCGCAAGAATTAATTTCTAAAATTAAAAGTACGGGAGCTACTGCCGGCGAGATAAAAAAAATTGAAGAGAAAATAAAAGCAAAAAATAAAAGAAAAGCTGATAAATATTATAATTTGGGAATAAACAATGTTTTTGATATAATATCAGCCTGGATTGAAGATATTATTGCAGTAAGATTGGGTGCAAGCAGGGAAGTTTTAAATAATGGAGAAAATTATTCCATTATTAGCCAAACAGCAGTTGATTTAAAAATTGAAAAAGCATTCAAACTGCTTGAAGATATAGAAAATACGAGAAATTATCTTAAGTATTCAATATATACCGAACTGGCATTGGACAATATACTGCTTAAACTTCAGGGATTATGTTAAGAATATAACGGCAAAACAATAAGAGGTGAAATAAATGCCTTTAATAATAGGAGTAGTTTTTAGAAAAAACGGAAATGTGCATTACTATGACCCGGGTGAAATTGCGCTGGAAATTGGGGATAAAGCAATCTGCCATATTGACAAGGCAATTGAGATGGGCGAAATTGTTGCTGCTCCAACAGAATTAAGTGAAAGCGATATGGGTACAACTTTAAGTAAAATCATTCGCAAAGCAACTTACTATGATTTGTCAGTTGAAGAATTAAACAGAAGCAAAGTAGAAGATGGCGCAAAAAAATTTGAAGAG
The DNA here is from genome assembly GCA_964518375.1 of uncultured Actinomycetota bacterium. Taxonomy (GTDB): domain Bacteria; phylum Actinomycetota; class Humimicrobiia; order Humimicrobiales; family Humimicrobiaceae; genus JAHILC01. The sequence goes on along the minus strand of CAZFFH010000050.1, from coordinate 6,161 downwards.
CTTGCAAAACAGCACAAGCTTTCAATGAAGCTTGTTGATGTTCACGTGATGTTTGATAAGAGCAAAATGGCTTTTTATTTTACTGCAGAAAAAAGGGTTGACTTCAGGGAAATGGTTAAAGAGCTGGCTTCCCATTTTAAAATAAGAATCGAGCTCCGTCAGATAGGTGTGAGAGATGAAGCAAAGATTGTGGGTGGGCTGGGACCCTGCGGCATGAATCTTTGCTGTAAGAGTTTTTTAACTGATTTTGAATCAATTTCCATAAAAATGGCAAAGGATCAAAACCTTCCATTAAATCCGCTAAAAATATCGGGCATTTGCGGCAGGTTAATGTGCTGCCTTAAATATGAATATGAGAGCTACAGGGAATTTCTTGAAATGGCCCCGGAAAGAGGAGTAAAAGTAAAGACAAGATTAGGAATAGGTGTTATTTCTGGCCATGACCCTTTGAAGAAATCCGTAATTGTGGAATTTACAAATGAAAATAAAATTTCGGCATTGCTTGAAGAAATTGAAGTCACCGACGAGGAAGCGGAAATAGTAGCAGAGGAATGATTTAAATGCCGATGTAGCTCAACTGGTAGAGCAGCTCATTCGTAATGAGCAGGTTATCGGTTCAAGTCCGGTCATCGGCTCCAGTCAACTAAAAAATGCTTTTTGAATGCTAATTATTTTGCATATTAATTATTAAGGAGCAATTTTGATTATAAATACCCTTAAGCAGAAACTTCTGGATGATATTTCTGTTTTTTTATCTGAATATAAAAGCGGTGAATATGGCGCGGATGGGAAGGTCCTGCAAAATATAGCGATGGGAGAGCCTAAAAACAAGGATTTTGGGGATCTTTCAACAAATGCAGCTATGGTTCTTGCACCAATATTTAAGCAAAAACCTATGGAAATTGCAAAGATGCTTGTGGACAATATACTTTCGAAATGGGAAATATTAGCCGGAATATCTATTGCAGCTCCCGGATTTATAAACCTTGCTTTTAGCGAGAGTTTTATTAAAAATAAGCTCAGCGAAATTCCTCCCGGTGGTCCTGGTTACGGCAGCAATGAAAGTGGCAAAGGCATTAAAATACAAATCGAATTCGTAAGCGCAAATCCAACCGGAAGTCTTCACATAGGCCATGGCAGGTGGGGCTCTCTTGGTGACAGTCTTTCAAACATTTATGGTGCAAATGGATATGACGTTTGCAGGGAATATTATGTTAATGATTTCGGGGCACAGATCAGGAACTTTGCAAGCTGCCTGGGTTGCCTTTATTTAAGAAATATTGGCAAAGACGCACCTTATCCTGAAGATGGCTATCCGGAGGAACTGGTCAAAACAGTAGCAGATGAAATATTTGCCGCAAAAGGTGAGAAATTCCTGGTCAAACCAGGCAAACAATCAGGAAGTCCGGCCAATGTTGATGTTGCATCGATCGGCAGGGAAGGCATAGATATCATGATTTCCCGCATAAAAAATACTTTAAACTCCATGGGTGTTGAGTTTGATGAATGGTTCCTGGAGAGTACGCTTTATGAAAATTCGAACTTTGACAGGACAATGTCAGATTTAAAACAAAAAGAAATTGTTTACGAAAAAGATGGCGCCCTTTGGTTTAAAGCATCCCAATTTGGCGATGATAAGGATAGAGTTGTAATAAGGAGCGATGGAGAACCGACTTATTTTGCTTCAGATATATTATATTTGCTCAATAAGATTAAGAGAGGTTTTTCACAATTGATATACATTCTTGGCGCGGACCATCATGGATATATAAAAAGGCTGCATGCCATAGGGAAAGCAGTAGGATTTGATGATACTAATATCAGCGTCATAATTGGGCAGCTTGTAATGCTTGTTAAAAAAGGCGAGGCAGTAAGGATGTCAAAGCGAAAGGGAAAGGTCTACAGCCTGGATGATTTAATTAAAGAAGTAGGCAGGGATGCAGTAAGATATTTTTTCAGCATGAATTCTTTTGATACACCGATGGATTTTGATATAGATCTTGCAAAACAAAAGTCAAACCAGAATCCTGTATATTATGTTCAATATGCCCATGCAAGAATTTCAAGTATTATCGAAAAAGTAAAAAGCGAGAAATCCATGAATGCAGAAATTAAACCAGATTTGGAAATTTTCGGAGATAATATAAATGGCATTCTTTTCAAGAACAAGGAAGAAATTGAACTTGCTAAAACCCTTATTTTCTATCCGGATGTTATTTTAGATGCCTGCAGAAACGATGCACCCCATTTTGTTACCCGGTATCTTTACAGGCTTGCAAGCCAGTTTCATTATTTTTACAATCATTATAGAATTATTGATGAAAGTAATTTGGATATTGATAGATTAAAGCTTGTTTTACTTGTTAAAATAGTACTTGAAAACGCTTTGAAGATTTTAGGTGTAAGCGCACCCGATAAAATGTAAAAAAGAGACGGGAGAGATTAACCATGCTGCTGCCGATTACCAGTGAAATTAACAATGAAGGAAAAATAGTTATAGGTGGAGTTGACCTGGCTGAATTGAAAGCCCGTTTTGGAACGCCACTTTATATTGTAGATATTGCTACCGTTAAAAAGCAATGCAGGGATTATATGAATTTCTTTAAATTCCCGGATTTGCAGTGTGAAATCATTTATGCATCCAAAGCTTTTTGTACCCTGCCGATGTGCCAGCTTGCAAGGAGCGAGGGGCTTTCAATGGATGTTTCCACAGGCGGAGAACTCTATATTGCTTTAAAAAGCGGCTTTTCTGCTGATAAGATTTTTTTCCACGGCAATAATAAATCAGAAAGCGAAATGAAGTTCGGCCTGGAAAACAAGGTAAATATTTATATAGTTGATAACTTTACAGAACTGGATAAGCTTGATGAGTTCTGTGGCCGCAAAGGAATAAAGCAGAAAATAATGCTGAGGATAGCTCCGGGAATTAAGGCACATACTCATAAGTATATACAAACAGGCGGAGTTGATTCAAAATTTGGTTTTGGAATATACGGGGGCATAGCGGTCCAGGCAGTTAAAAGAACCCTGGAAAAGAAAAATCTTGAGCTGATTGGTTTGCATGCTCACATAGGCTCGCAGATTTTTAATATAGAAGTCTACGAAAAATTGATAGACGTGATGCTTGGTTTTATGGGCAATTTGAATAAAGATTTTGGGACCAGTCTTGCCCGGCTAAATATTGGTGGCGGGCTTGGAATAAAATACACGGTCCAGGACGGTCCTGCCACTATAGAAGATTTATCAAGGACCGTATACCAGTCAGTAAAAAAATACAGCCGGAAGTACGGAGTAAAATTAGAAAAAATATATCTTGAGCCCGGAAGATCAATCGTTGGAAATGCCGGTGTTACTTTATACGAAGTCGGAAATATCAAGGAAATTCCGGAAATTAAAAACTTTATTTCAATAGATGGCGGGATGTCTGATAATATAAGGCCAATGCTGTACCAGGCTAAATATAATGCTTTTATAGCCGGCAGGGCTTCCTATATCGGTAAGGTCGAAAATGGGGACATTACTTCAAATGCAGGCACTATTTTCAGTGAAAATGACCCGGACGTTCCGGATAAAAAGAAGTACACGATTGTTGGCAAGCACTGCGAAAGTGGTGATGTAATTATTGAGGACATCGTTATGCCTGTCGTAAAAGCAGGTGACCTGCTTCTGGTCACTTCTACAGGCGCATACTGCTATTCAATGTCCAGCAACTATAACAGCCAGCCAAGAAGTGCCGTTGTTGCCGTGGAAGATGGTAAAAGCTGGCTGTGGGTCCAAAGACAGAGTTATGAAGATTTGATAATTAAGGATAGGAAATTATATGAATGGGTCATTAATTGAATGCATGGATATAAATATAGGGCTTATTGGCCTTGGCTATGTTGGAACAGGTGTTTTTAACCTCATACAGCATCAGAAGGATTATATTTCGAAAAAGATAGGAAAGGATCTTAAAATAGTTGCCGTTGCTGAGAAAAATATTGGAGCAAAAAAAGACTATCTAAAAAAATATAAGGATATAAAATTTACAGAAAACGCTTATGAGCTTATAAACGATGAAAATATTGACATAATTGTTGAGCTCATTGGCGGCATTGACCCTGCATATGAATTTATTATCAGCTCTCTTAAAAATGGAAAATATGTAGTAACCGCCAATAAGGATTTGATGGCTGTCAGGGGCGGAAATATTTTTGAAGAAGCGGAGAAAAATAATGTTGACATACTATTTGAAGCAAGTGTCGGAGGCGGGATACCAATTATCGGGCCACTAAAAACATCTCTTGCATCCAATAACATTACAAAAATTGTAGGTATTGTTAACGGAACTACCAATTTTATACTAACAAAAATGAAGGATGCCAGTCTCAGTTTTGAAAAAGCGCTTAAAATGGCACAAGACCTTGGCTATGCCGAAGCAAATCCAGCCTCTGATATAGAGGGTAAAGATAGCGCAAACAAACTCGCAATCCTTGCTTCCATTGCATTTAACAGCAGGGTTCATTACGACGATGTTTACAGGGAAGGCATAGGTAAAATAACAAGTTTTGACATACAGTATGCGGATGAAATCGGATATGCTATCAAACTTCTTGCAATCGGCAGTGAAGAAAATGGAATGATCAATGTAAGGGTTCACCCCTCATTGATCCCCAAGAGTCATATACTCGCCTCAATAAAAGATACTTATAATGCAGTATATTTTTACGGGAACTATGTTGGTGAAATTATGAGCTTTGGAAAAGGTGCAGGGGATAAACCTACGGCCAGCTCTGTTGTCGGCGATATCATAAGTATCGCAAGAAATTATGACAGGAATCATAAGAAAAAAATATTTGGTTGTACATGTTTTACAAGCAAACCAATAATGCCTTTCATCCAAACAATCAATAAGTTTTATATGCTTATTGATGTAATTGACAAGCCAGGTGTTCTTGCAAAAATCGCAAAAGTATTTGGAGACTGCCAGGTTTCTATCCAGTCTATGATACAGAAACAGATAGAGACATGCGATAATGCAAGATTGATTTTTATTACACACAATACCATTAATGAAAACCTGAATGAATCACTACAAAAAATAAAGAAATTAGATGTAGTAAGCCAGGTATTAAATATTATAAGAGTCGAAGACCTCGAGAAGCCGGATTAGCCATGGAAAATCTTTATTATAAAAGCACGAGAAGTGAAAAAGAGAGGATTCTTTCTTCCCAAGCCATTGTAAATGGGATTGCCTGCGATGGCGGCCTCTACGTGCCGGAATCATTGCCGGCGATTGACTTACCGTTTTCAAAGCTTTTAATAATGTCTTTTAAGGAGCTTGCTTACTTTATAATAAGAAAATTCCTGACAGATTTTACCGAAGATGAGTTAAGATTTTGCATCGAAAAGGCATACGATAAAAAATTTGATACTTGCGAAATTGCCCCGCTTGTAAAAAAAGATGATGTTTTCTTCCTTGAGCTTTACCATGGAGCGACAGCAGCATTTAAGGACATGGCATTGTCTATTCTGCCATATCTTCTAACCGCTGCAGTTAAAAAAATAGGAATTGAAAAAGAAATTGTGATACTTACTGCAACAAGTGGAGATACAGGGAAAGCTGCGCTCGAAAGCTTTTCCAATGTTAAGGGAACAAAAATAATAGTTTTTTATCCAAATAAGGGAGTGAGCCTTATCCAGGAAAGGCAGATGGTAACGCAGGCCGGTAAAAATACTTTTGTAGTCGCTATTGAAGGCAATTTTGATGATGCGCAGACGGGTGTCAAAAATATTTTTAACGACAAGGCTTTTAACGAGCTTATAAATAAGAATAATTACATGTTTTCTTCTGCAAATTCAATAAATATCGGAAGACTTATACCCCAGATAGTATATTATATATACTCATATCTCAGGATGATCGAAATGGGCGAGGTCCGGGAGGGACAGAAAATTAATATAACAGTTCCAACAGGAAACTTCGGAAATATCCTGGCTTCTTATTATTCAAGGGGGATGGGCCTGCCTGTAAACAAGTTTATCTGCGCTTCAAATGAAAATAATGTCCTGTATGATTTTATAACGACTGGTGTTTATGACAGGATGAGGCAACTAAAATTGACCTTATCACCTTCAATGGATATTTTGATATCAAGCAATCTTGAAAGACTCATTTATGA
>CAZFFH010000049.1:0-10090 GCA_964518375.1 uncultured Actinomycetota bacterium | reverse complement strand
AAGTCGTTGATGTTGAGAATAATGAAAGACTCGTAAAAGCCGGGAGTATTGGTGCTGTGCTTCGCTATAAGTTTTAGACAGTCACAAGCATAAGGCATCAATGCCAGGTTTTCAGTTGCTCTCAGCTGTGCCGCTTGCCATCCTTGAAATTAGGGCTTTTTCTACAGAACTGTACTTGTTTGCTGCATTCCAGAAAAGGAAGCCTTTAATCCCGAGATCTTCAGCAGCTTTTATCTGGGCAAGAATTTCCTTATCTGTATATTTCAAATCATAACTAAATGCCTGTACAAAAGGAATAATTTTGCACTTCGTATCTCCTATCCTTGCAAGGCCTTTCTCGAGAGTATATTTTACCACCTCATATGGATGAGCTTCTGCATCCTCAAAACCAAGAAAATGAATATTATAATGTGACGGGTAAGCCATAGGATATATATAATCAAGCTGTGGCGCCATCTCTTCAATTAATTGCCCTATGCCCTGGTCATTTTCAGTAATAAAAACCCATCCGAAAACATCTGCAGAAATTTTGATATTGTAAGTTTTGGTTTCTTCCCGGACTTTTTGCAAGAAATTCTTTATCGCCCAGACCTTGTCGTATCCATTAACATTATGAGGAAACTCAGCGCTTGTTATGTTGCCCCTGGCCGGAGCCCTGATATAATCAAACTGGATTTCATCAACTCCTCTTAATGCAAGATCTTTTATAATGTTGATGTAGTAATCCCATGCCTCCTCACAGTAAATATCCACCCAGGTTGCTCCTTCCAGGCTTATGGGATTACCCGTATTTTTATTAAGCATTGCAAAATCAGTTCTTGCCCTTGGGAGGACATTGTCTTTAAAAGCTACAAATCGCGCTATACTGTAGATGTCCCTCTTCTCAAATTCCCCCAGAATTTCATCAATATCATAATAGCTTTTAACGGCCCCTGTTCCCAGGACTTCAGGTATTGTGCAGTTATAATCTATGTACCCATTATCATCCTTGACATCAAATACTATGCTGTTAAGCTCAGTCTTATCTAGTAAGTCATAAATCTGCTGCCTTTTTTCCTTATTTCTCATACTGCCATAGCCGGTAAGATAAACCGCTTTTTGTGTGCCGGGAGTAATTTTTTGTTCTTCAAATACAAAAGGCACAATAAAAATATAGCTTTTAGCAAATAAGGAATTTAACGGGAAAATTAAAATAACGAAGGCAAGAAAAGCTATTAAAAAACCGGACATAATTGATTTATTTTTTTTATGCTTCAATATTATATATTTCAATATCATGAACAATAAACTGTTTTTTAATTATCAAATTATAAAAAATCCTAGTATAAGGATTAATAATTTAAGAATATTATAACCGAAATGATTAACTAATTTAACTGCGATTTTAGCTAATCTTATTCAATGTTTGGTAGGCTATAATCACAGCCATAGCTACCCCAAAAATTTAGGTATTGCTGAGCGCAAACACCAAAAATAGGCTAACAGGAAGATAGTATCATTAATAAGCACAAAATGGCATTTATTTACTGCATATTAATATTTTAAGTTATTAATTGAGATAATGATATTAGTGATTTAAAGATATTTTTATATAAATTTATAATACATATATTATATTATTAAATAATTATTATTTGAATAAATTATAATATTGTGTTACATTAAAAGTATAAAAAATGATATTTAGTGAAAAATTTATAAACAAGGACAAAAAATTTGTTAAAAACTATATTTGCAGTGTTAAACCAAAACATGGATCTACATAAAGCCCTATCAATAACATTGGAAAAGATTAGGAAATTTACAAATATTGAGGCAGCAGCTATAAGGCTGGAAGAAAATGGTGATTATGTTTATTATGTTTTTGACGGATTTCCCAGGTCCTTTATAAAAAGGGAAAACAGTATAATTGCCACTGATAAAAATGGAAACAGGATTATATCCTCAAATAAAAAAAGTTACCGGCTGGAGTGCATGTGTGGAAATATCATAGAGGGTAGATTTGATTCTTCGCTATTATTTTTTACTCAAGGTGGAAGTTTCTGGACAAACAGCACAACAAAACTGCTTGCAACTACTACAGAGAAAGAACGCCAGGCCAGGACGAGAAATTATTGCAACTATTGCGGATATGAATCTATGGCACTGATACCTATTAAAACCAATGGATGCAACTTGGGCCTTCTCCAGTTAAATGATCATAGAAAAGACATGTTCTCACTGGATTTAATAGAGTCACTGGAAATAATTGGAAAACAAATTGGTTTTTCAGTCCAAAACAACCAGGAATTTAAGAGGATAAAAGATAAAGCCAAAAGAATTAGGTTAGCAAATGCCAAATTAAAAATTCTCTCAAACAAAAACGCTCTTACAGGACTATTTAACAGGCGCTTAATGATGAAGTTGTTAAAATTTGAAAAGAACAGGTCAGAAAGAAATAAAAAACCTTTTACGCTGATAATGGCTGATATTGATCATTTTAAAGAAATCAATGATTCATGTGGGCATGATGTCGGTGATAAGTTTTTAATTGATGTCTCAAAAATACTTCTAAAATCTATAAGGAAAAGTGACATTGTATCAAGATGGGGCGGAGATGAGTTTCTAATACTCCTACCTGAGACTGACATATCTGGGGGAGTTGGTCTTGCAAATAAATTACTGGAGATTTACAGGAAGAAAGCATACAAATATTTAAATAATAAAATAAATCTTACCATGAGTTTTGGCGTGTTTGAATACACGAAAGATAAAAGTATCAACGAGGCCATTAAAAGTGTTGATAATCTTTTGATTAGAGCCAAACAATCTGGTAAGGATAGAGTCGCAATCAGTCTTCTATAATGAACATGTCTTTTTACAGCTTTAATACATTATCTAAGAATTTTTAATTTCTGTCATATAGGTTAATTAAAGAACATATATTCTTCCTGTTAACTACTAAAAAAGACGGATATTATGAGGTTAATCATCATTCAAAAAGAGTGCATTATTTTCCTGTTAGCTATCGTTTTACTGGTTCAGGTTGTCATTTTAAATGTAATTCTGAATAAGCCCAGATAGGAAAAACCTGTTTCCGAAATAAAATATTTACATAATTTTAAAATTAATATAGAATGTGTGTGTACATATAATTCTAAAAATATAACAAATAAAAAATGAAAAGAATAAATTTTGAGCTTAGTGACGATTTATATAATAAAGCAAAGAAAATTGCCAGACAAAATTCAACCAATGTTTCTTTTGTAATAAGAGAAGCATTGACAGTTTTTGAAACTAAAAAAAGCATTCAAGCAAAAAAGAATGACCCTTTTTTTACTTTAACAGAAATTATTTCTGAAGGACCTGAAGATTTGTCACTAAATCATGACAAATATATTTATGATAATAAAGAATTTAAAAAATAATTCTTAAGTTAAGGCTCAAGTAATGGAAAAATTGTTTATAGACACAAGCGCGTTTTTTGCAATTATTAATGCTCGTGATCTTAACCATGATATTGCACTGAAATTTTTTAAAAATGATATAAATAATTTTAAAGTTTTTTCAAGCGATTTCGTAATTTCTGAAACCTTAACATTAATTAGAAGAAAGATGGGAAGTTCAATTACATTTAGTTGGGGTGAGAAAATTATTCAAAGCAATTTTATAAAGATACTTTATTCAGGTGAAAATATTTTCTTAGATAGCTGGCAAACATTTATAAAATACGAAGATCAGGATTTCAGTTTTATTGATTGTACAAGCTTTTTACATATGAAAGAAAATAAAATAAGATGCTGCTTCTGTTTTGACACGCATTTCTCTATCTATGGTTATGATGGCCTCCCGGGCTAAATTAAATATACATTATAGCCTGTAAATTTTGCAGGGTTACTTACAGCAACTGAAGCAATTGTTCTATTTTATTTATAAACTCCTCTGATTTTTTAAGCCATTCTTCTATATCTTGTTTCTCAAATTTCATAAAATCCTTGTAGTCACCTTTTTGTCTTCTGTCAAACATATCAGCAAAAAATTCACCCCATTTTTTTTCAATGAGTCCTTTATTTACAATTTCTCTATTAAAAATTGAACGGACTCCTGAATGTTTGGAAGAATATAATCCTTTTGTTATTAATAATGCATTAACAGCATAAAACATGGCATAATAAATCCGGTTTACTGTTGAATCCAAAGTAGTGTCGTCAATATAACTTTTAGCATAGGACAAAGTATTTTTGGCTTTCTCTAGGCGGTATTTTGCCAAATCAATAAATTCCTGTTTCATACATGAACTCCTTCTTTATCTATATTTAAGTGAAGAGGCATTGCTTTAGCCAAAGGCATGTTCCAGAAATCTTTATTTTCTACTATTTTTCCAAACACTACGTCATAATTTAGCTCTATATCGAACGAAATGTGAGTAATTTCTTCTTCTAATCTACTGTTAACTGTAGATTTGACAAGGATCAACAAATCAATATCAGATTCTTTATCAAAATCTCCCCTTGCCTTGGAGCCATAGAGAATTATTTCCACACCTGGATATTTCCTCAGCAATCTTTCCTTTAATTCATGCAAGGCTTTTCTCTCATTATCTTTTAGATTCATTTTTTTTAGTTTCTGCTGAGCAGACATTTTTTAAACCTTTTACCTTAATCTATGTTTTTAACTATTTTTTATTTTACCATAAATTCATTTAAAAGCAGGAAGCATTGGCGCAGTGCTGCGCTATAATTTTTAGATTTATTTTTTCTTATTTAGTTCTGATAATTCGCTTGTAAACTGCTTGATGCTGTCAAACTGCTTGTAAACTGAAGCGAACCTTATGTAGGCAACCTTGTCAAGATCGCGGAGTTTTTTTAAAACCAGGTCCCCGATTCCTTTTGCGCTTATTTCGTTTGAATGAAAATTTCTTATTTCTGATTCTATATCATCAACAATTTTTTCAAGCATTGCTGTTGATATATTTCTTTTAATACAGGCCCTGATCAAGCCGCTTAGAATTTTATTCCTGTCAAAGGGCTGCCGCGTATTGTCCTTTTTTATAACAGCAATGGGGGTATTTTCTATTCTTTCAAAGGTGGTGAACCTGTTGCTGCATTTCTCACACATTCGTCTTCTTCTTATGCTGCCATTTGAATCGGATATTCTTGTTTCAATTACTTTTGTATCTATGTTCTGGCAATATGGACATTTCATTTTTTTTAAGATTTTAAAATTATAAATTAATTAACCGTAAAATTATCATCAAACATACATTGCTAGCACTAGTAATCTTATCAATTTATGGTTATTTTACTAATTCTAATTGATAATTAAAAAGATTATATCACAGTAAAAGTTCAAGCAAAATCAAAGTAAAAGTTTGAGCAAAAAATTGTTGATGATTAACCCGGCTTTAAATGTTTATTTCAAAATTATATTTTTATTATTTTTTTAAAATTCAATTTTTACAAATTGCTAAATGTGCAGCTGATACTGGTATTTATAGAGGTTATAATAAACTCCTTTTAGCTTTAGCAGCTCTTTGTGACTTCCGCTTTCAACAATCTGTCCATGCGAAAGCACGATAATCTTGTCTGCATGTTTTATTGTTGAAAGCCTATGGGCAATAATTATGGTTGTCCTGTTCTTCATTATTCTTGAAAGTGCATCCTGGATCAAAGCCTCAATTTCAGAATCTATGCTTGAGGTTGCCTCATCAAGAACAAGGAGTATCTCAGGATTAAAAACCAGCGCCCTTGCAAAAGCAATCAGCTGTCGCTGTCCAACTGATAATAGCTGTCCTCTTTCCTTGACTTCCTGGTTATATTTTTCAGGAAGCTTCTCAATGAATTTATGCGCGTTTACATATTTTGCAGCTTCTATGACCTGTTCCAGTGAAATTTCCTTGTTGCCAAGCCTTATATTATCCAGGATTGTGCCTGAGAATAAAAACACGTCCTGCATAACTATTCCTATATGTTTTCTCAAGTCTGTGAGCTCGTACTGCCTTATATCAATATCATCAAGATAAATATTACCTTTTTGGATGTCATAAAACCTGTTTAATATATTAATAATTGATGTTTTGCCTGAGCCTGTTGCTCCTACGATTGCCACACTCTGCCCGCTTTCAAGTTCAAATGAGATATCTTTTAATATGAAATTATCTTCTTCGTATGCAAACCATACTTTAGCAAATTTTATGTTCCCTTTTACTTTTTCAATTTTTACAGGATTTTTGATAGAAGTTATTTTTGGCTTCTGTTCCAGCAAACTGAAAATTCTCTCAGATGCAGCCACAGCTTCCTGCAGGATTCCAAATTTTTCAGCTAAATCGCTTATGGGATGGAAGAATTTCTCTATATATTGTATAAATGCAACCAATGTTCCGACTGTCAGGAAATTTTGAATTACTTTTCCACCCCCATACCAGATTATCAGCGCAACTGCCAGGGTACTGATAAGGGATACCACAGGGAAAAATACAGAATAATAAAAGATAGTTTTTAAGTATTCATCCAGGTAACCTTTGTTAACTTCATCAAACTCCTCCTCATTTTTGCCTTCCCTGTTAAATAGTTTGATTGTATTTATTCCATTTATAGCTTCATGTATATAAGAGTTCATGTTTGAAATTTTGGTTCTTATTATTTTAAAAGAGATCCTGACTTTTTTCCTGAAAATAATAGTTGCTGCTGCGAGAAGTATTAGTACAGAAAAAGTAACAAGAGAAAGTTTTAAGTTTAAACTTATCATTACTACCATAACACCCACGATCATGAATATGTCACCAAAAAGGGTCACAATTCCGGAAGACAGCATTTCATTTAGCGCCTGTACATCGGTAGTGATCCTGGTCAGTACTCTTCCGACGGGGTTTTTGTCAAAAAAGGACATTTCCATCTTATGGACATGATTGAAAATATCCATTCTCATGTCATACATTATTTTCTGGCCCAAATACTCTGTCATGTACTGCTGGAAATATCTTATTAAAAATTCAACAAGTATTATTGCTCCATAAAGAAGGACAATATATAAAAGGCCATCAAGTTTTCCCGGAGTTATATAATTGTCTATGGCCACCTTTATAAGATAAGGGCCGGCTATCTGCAACAGCGCTGTAATCAGCAATAAAAATATTGTTAAAACCAAAAGGGTCTTATATGGTCTTACATATCTAAAGAGCTTGGACGCAGTCTTCCAGTCCAGCTGCTTGTCTTGCCCTTCTTTCTCATATAAGTTGTTTTTAAATGTGCCTTTCATGTTAATGCATCCATTTTTAACTTGTTTCTTCTATTACTCTCTACTTAAACCTCTTCCTCAAGTTTTTCCGATAGCTGTTGTCTTTGATATAGCTTCTGGTAAATTCCGCAGCTCTTGATCAACTGGCTGTGGCTTCCTGCATCACTTATTTGTCCCTCATCCAAAACTAAAATAAGATCTGAATCCTTAATAGTTGAAATACGGTGGGAGACTATTATTCTTGTAAGATTTTTAGTTTTTTCTTTCAAGTCATTCAGTATCAGTTCTTCGGTATTGGTATCAACACTTGAGAAAGAATCGTCTAAAATTAAAATCCTGGGTTCGATTATAATTGCCCTTGCGATTGCAAGCCTTTGTTTCTGCCCTCCTGAAAGTGTTACCCCTCTTTCCCCTATAATTGTTGCGTACCCATCCGGGAAGCTTAAAATATCCTCATGCAGGTGGGAAATTTTAGATGCCTGAAGTGCTTTTTGCTCAATTTCACCTGCTGTCAAACTTGCAAGCAGTTCTTCCTTTCCAAACTGTATGTTTTCCTTAATTGTTTTGGAGAAAATAAAAGGCTCTTGAGTCACATAGCCTATATTTGACCTCAATATGGCCAAATTCAAGTCTTTCAAATGGTGCCCGTCAATTGCGAGATACCCTTCCTGAGGGTCATATAGCCTTGGGATCAAATTTACAACTGTGGATTTGCCCGAGCCTGTAAATCCAACAATTCCAACCTGCATACCCGCCTTTATTTCAAAGTCAATATTTTGCAATATCCAACCGTTGCTGCTACTTTCATTTTTTCTGTTGTTTTCATTGGCTGCTTCATAGCTTTGGCCTTGCGGATATTTGAAAAACACATTTTTAAAAATAATATTGCCATTCAGGGACCTGACTCCTGAAGGTTTTAAAGGATCAGTTATTGAAGGCTTAATTTTAAAGACTTTATTCAACCTGCTCATAGATACTGAACCCCTCTGCACGAGATTAATAACCCATCCGAGCGATATCAGCGGCCAGGTGATGGAACCAATGTAAGCGCTGAACTGGACAAACTGTCCCAGGGTAAGAACTTTATCTACTACCTGTTTTCCACCTACCAGCAAAACAACCATTATTCCAATACCGCCAATAAAAATCATTGCGGGCCAGAAAACACTTCTGACTTTTGCAAAAGCCATGTTCCTTTTTATATATTCTTTGTTTAAATCAGAAAATGTATCTGTTTCGTTTTTTTCCTGGATAAAAGATTTGACAACTTTTATTCCGGCAAGGCTTTCCTGTGTTCTTGCTGATAGTAATGCATACTGCTCTTGCGATTCCTTAAATCTCTCGTAAAGCTTTGAGCTCAACCACCAGACAAGCAAGGGCAAGATTGGAAATGCGATCATTGAATAAAGGGAAAGCTTTACATTTATTAAAAACATTACAATCAGCGTGGAAATAAATATGAATATTGTGCTGAATAAGTTTAAAAGTCCCGGACCAAGAAAGTTTCTGACAGCATCAAGGTCATTGGTAATAAGTGCCATGATGCTCCCGGTTCTGTTATTTTCAAAAAATGAGGAATCAAGCTTTTGAAAGTGAGAGAAGAAATCAGCTCTTATGCTGTATTCAATTTTCCTGGAAACACCAATTAAAAGCTTTCTCATATAGAATCGCAAAACACCTTCAACAGCAGAAACAGCAACGAGCATCAAGCCATATTTGATTAACTGCGCCTGGCTGTGGGGGAGTTTTCCGATACTGTCAATGGCAAGCTTTAAGATCCACGGGATAAGAAGCCCTATAAGATTTGTAAACAATATATATAAAATGCTGCCGGTTAAGGCAAGCTTATGCTTTTTAAAATATTTAGATAATGAAAATAATTCTATAATCTTTTACCTCAAATCGCAAAATCTTATAAAAAAGCCTACCGCAATCCTTAAGATAAGTGAAATATTAATTATTATAATAACTGAATAAAAAATGCAATCCAAAAGCGAGTTCTTATGATTTTATTATTCAAGCAATTGACTTCATACTCAAATTATAATATCATACTTATGGTGATTATGTATGAAATTAATTAATTCTGTAAGAGTTGGTAAAAAGGGTCAGGTAGTCATACCTGGATATATTCGCAAAAGTTTAAATCTTGATGAGAATTCAATTCTTTCAATTTATCTTGATTTAAATGAAGAGAAGGTTATATTAATACCGGCAAATAAGTTAGGTTCGCTAACAAGAGGCATGCTAAAAGGTACCTGGGGCAGTACCAGGGAAGAGGCAGATAAATATATTAATAAGGAAAGAGATACTTGGAACAGGAATTATTAGAATTAACACAAGCCCTTAATACTGAAAATACTATTTTGGCAGATACCCCATTTTTAATATATCATCTTGAAGATATAAAGCCATATTCGGATATTACTGCAGAAATCATGGATTTGGTTGGTGAAAAAAATTCAAAAATTTTTTTAAGCTTAATAAGTTATACAGAGATACTTGTAGGAGTTTTAAATCAAAAAAAACCAGACGCAGAAAAAGCTTTTAAAGATTTCATCATGAGCAACCCATTTATTGAAATTCTGGATTTTAAGTATGAAATAGCAGGGTTGGCGGCAGATATTCGCTCTGAAACTAATTTGGGACTAGCAGATTCCATAATTGCTGCAACTGCAATTAAAGCTGATATAAAAATTTTAATAACAAACGATACGGGGTTTTTAAAAGTAAAAAATAGAAACCTTAGAATAATACTGCTGGATAGCCTTGTAGGTAATAAAAACCCTTAATGCCGGTTACTGCCGCAATGTGTGCCGTGGCAGAAGGAAAAGGCAGGGTACATGCGAATCAGACTTTGTCGTAGAAGATGATA